>JBBROJ010000022.1:0-46834 GCA_038229495.1 Chthonomonadales bacterium | reverse complement strand
AATCTTCTTCGCGTTTTCGTTTGGACCGTTTCTTGGATTCTGGACCGCATTCGAGGCCGGCTGCAAGCTCGGCTGTCTTTGCCTGCCCGGTGGCGGAATGAGCAGCGCGGCGCGCCTGCACGGGATTCTGGACAACCGGGCGAACGTTCTTTGCTGCACGCCGACTTATGCTATTCGACTGGGAGAGGTAGCCCGCGAAGAGGGGATCGATCTCGCGAGCGGCCCAATCAGGAAAATCATCGGAGCGGGCGAGCCGGGGGCCGGGAGCCCGGCGACACGCGCGCGCCTGGAGCGGATGTGGCCGGGTGCGCGAATCTACGACCATCACGGCATGACCGAGATCGGACCCGTCTCGTACGAGTGCCCTTCAAGGGCGGGCGTCCTGCACGTGATCGGCTCCGGATTTATCACTGAAGTTATCGATCCGAATACCGGCAGGCGGCTGGGTCCCGGCGAACAGGGCGAGCTCGTACTGACGAATCTAGGCAGGTGGGGATCGCCGCTCATTCGCTATCGCACGGGCGATCTGGTAAAGCTGGCTCTAGAGGAACAATGCGTCTGCGGTCGGTATGACGTCGCGCTGGACGGCGGAATACTCGGACGCACCGACGATATGGTAGTGATTCGCGGCGTCAACGTTCATACGACCGGTGTCGAGGGGGTGGTCCAGCGCTTTGCGCATGTTGCCGAATACCGCGTGGAAATCTCCACCCAAAACGCCCTGCATGAAATATCTCTTTTCGTAGAGCCGTCGCCTGATTGTCCCGATTCGAGCGCGCTCCGCGAGGAGATCGAGGTGGCGCTCCGCGTGGCGTTCAATCTTCGCGTGCCGGTGCAATTGGTGGAACAGGACAGCCTGCCGCGCTTCGAGCTAAAGGCGAAACGCTGGATTCGGCGAGCGTAGCTCATTTGCGTACGGGTGGCGAGGGTTGTTTTGCGCACGGGTGGCGAGGGACGTGCGGCCCTCGCTGTGGGGCGTTCCGCCTCGTGTCCTCTTGCGAGGACACTACAATATCGTTACGTTGTGTACCTGCGCAGGGAGGTACTCGGCCGAAGGCCAGAGTTCTCGACCCGCCACTGGTCCGAGGGTTGAGACAGCGCGGGGATTCCATCCCCTGAGCAATGATTCAACCCGTACATGCTGCCCCTCGCTTCGTAATGCAGATTTTGGAGGATAAGAGAGCTTGTCTGAAGCAAACCGGCCTCTGCTGGAGCTTACGGATATTTCCAAACAGTATGCCGAGACGGTCGATTCGCCGATCACGCAGGTGCTCCGTAAGATCAATCTGACGGTTATGGAGGGCGAAACAGTTGCCGTCGTCGGGCCGTCGGGCTCCGGCAAAAGCACCTTGCTCAACATCATCGGCACGTTGGATCGTGCTACAGCCGGCAGGGCGCTTCTGGACGGCATCGACCTCGCCACCCTGAACGATTCCGAGCTTGCGCGGGTCCGAACTTGCGCATTGGGCCTCATCTTCCAGCTTCACCACCTGCTTCCACAATGCTCGGTCATGGAGAATGTTCTTGTGCCGACGCTGGCCGGCGGACCAAAAAAGCGAGCGGAACAGCCGGTGGAGCGCGCGAAGCGGCTGCTGGACCGCGTAGGGCTGGGCCATCGCCTGGGGCACCGTCCGGGCCAGCTTTCGGGTGGAGAACGGCAGCGCGTCGCCGTGGTGCGCGCAATTATCAATGAGCCGAAACTGCTCCTTGCCGACGAGCCTACGGGGGCGCTCGATCGGGCCGCCGCCGATAACCTCGCCGATCTGCTGGTGGAGCTTAACCGCGAGGAGCAGGTGGCCCTGCTCGTCATTACGCATGCCATGGACCTTGCACGGCGAATGGGCCGGATTCTGGAGCTGAGCGGCGGCGCTCTGGTCCCGCTGGAAGTGATCGCTTGAACGCTGTAACCATGCTTCAGCTTGCCGCGAAGGGGCTGGGATTCCATCGCCGCCACCATCTTGGCGTGTTGATCGGGGCCACTCTTGCGACGGCGATTTTGGTCGGCGCTCTCGCGGTCGGCGATTCCGTGCGGCACAGCCTCCGCGAAATGGCGATGGCAAGACTGGGAGGCGTGCGCGTCGCGCTGAACGGCCAGAGCCAGTTTTTTCGGATGGAGCTGGCGCGCGGGCTGACACAGGAGCTGAAAACGAATGTTGCCCCAGTCGTGAATTTGCGGGGAACCGCGGCCTCCGGAGGCGGCGATGCGCGAGTCAGTGGCATACAGGTGATGGGCGTTGACGACCGATTCTGGGTCATGGCTCCCCACTCGCGCCTCCCTCACTCTCTCTATCCCGCGGAATCCGTTGTGCTCAGCCAGAACCTCGCCCGCGCTTTGAACGCGAAAATCGGGGACGACGTGCTGCTGCGCGTGGACAAGCCGAGTCTTCTGTCGCGCGACGCTCCGCTTTCGACCATCGAAGATTCCTCCGTCTCTTTGCGGCTGCCGGTCGTGGACATCGTGGACGATGCGCGATTCGGCCGCTTCAGTCTCGCGGCGAATCAGGTGCCGCCCTTCAACGCGTACATTCCAATGGAGTTCTTGCAGCGCAAGCTGGGAGTGGAGGGGCGCGCGAATCTCCTATTGGTCGGCGCATCGCCCGGCAAGGAGACGACGCCCGTGGAGGCCACGACCGCGGAGGCGACGCAGGCGCTGTGGAAACACTGGCAGCTAACCGACTCGGGCCTGGAGCTGAAACCTGTGCCTAACAAGGCGGAGATAGAGCTGCGCACCGACCGCGTGTTTCTCGACCCTCCAGTGGGCGACGCCGCGGTGAAAGCCTATCCCGGCGCGAAAGGCGTTCTTACGTACTTTGTAAATGAGTTGCGGCTGGGCGCGCGCGCGACGCCTTACTCGACGGTCGCGGCGACGGACATGGACCCCGTGCCGGGCGGAATGGCCGACGACGAGATTGTCATCAACCAATGGCTGGCGGACGACCTTGTGGCGAAGCCCGGCGACCGGATTCGCTTGACCTACTGGGCCGTCGGCCCCATGCGCAGGCTCATCGCGAAGATGAGCGACTTCCGCGTGAAATCCATCGTACCGCTTGCGGGCACGGCTCTCGATCCGGCGCTCATGCCTAATATTCCCGGCCTGGCAGATAAGAAGGACTGCCGCGACTGGGAGCCGGGCGTTCCGATTGACCTGGACAAGATTCGCGACAAGGACCAAGCCTATTGGTCGGCGTATCGCGGCGCGCCCAAAGCGTTTATTACTCTGCGAGCAGGGCAGCGAATCTGGGATAACCGGTTCGGCAACCTGACCGCCGTGCGCTATGCTGTCAGCGTCGCTGGCGCCGGCAGCGCCAATCCTGAGCAGGCGTTGCCGCGGGTGGAGGCGTGTCTCCGGCAGTCACTGAGTCCCGCATCGCTCGGCCTGTTCTTCGCGCCCGTCTGGGAGCAGGGGCTGAACGCCGGCTTCCAGTCCATGGATTTTGGGATGCTGTTCCTCGGCTTCAGCTTTTTCCTTATCGCGGCGGCGCTCATACTCACCGCGCTTCTCTTCGCTTTCGGCGTTGAGCAGCGCGCGGAAGAGGTTGGGACGCTGCTCGCCGTGGGCTGGACTCCGCGCCGCGTCCAGTGCCTGCTCCTGATTGAGGGCGCGCTGGTAGCTTTCATTGCGGCGGTTCTGGGCTCTCTGGCGGCCGTCTTCTACACGCGCGCCGTGGTTGCCGGCTTGACAACGGTCTGGAAAGGTGCGGTGGCAAGCACGTCACTCCAATATCATGCGGAGCTGAGCACTCTTGCCGGAGGCGCAGCGGGAGGTTTTCTCGTCGCGCTGCTGTCGGTCTGGCTCGTCGTTCGGAAGCAGGCGAGGCTTCCGGCGCGTGAGCTGCTCTCCGGTGGCCAATTGGCCGGTATTGGCGGAGATGCGGCGCGGAAAAAGGCGGCCGGGAAGGGAACGGGCCTGCCAACGGCGGTCGCGGCTCTGGGAGGCGCGCTCATCCTGGTTTTTACCGCCATGAAGGCGGACCGCGATGCGGGGGTAGAGTATTTCTTCGGGGCGGGCGCGCTATTCCTTATCGGCGGCGTGGCGCTCTGCCGGGTGATTCTTTCGCGTATCGAGCGGCGGGTCAGCGGTCAGGCGCTCTCGCTAACGTCCCTTGGCACCCGCAATACTGTCCGCCGCAGCGGCCGCAGTCTCAGCGCAATCGGGTTGCTGGCCTGCGGCAGCTTTCTGATTATCGCCATTGGGGCGAACCGGCAGGATCCCACAGCGGATGCTGAAAAGAGTAGTTCAGGGACAGGAGGCTTTGCGCTGTACGCTGAATCCAGCCTCCCGGTCTACCAGGACCTCAACTCCGCCGAAGGGCTGGATGCCTTCGGACTAAATACGGAGGATCTGCATGGAGCAGTGGTCGTGCCGATGCGCCTGAAGGAGGGTGACGACGCAAGCTGCCTGAATCTGAATCGCGCGCAGACCCCGCGGCTGCTTGGCGTGAATCCTTCGTTGCTCGCCGAACGAAAGGCGTTTTCCTTCGGGCAGGTCTGGCCCGGCGTGGGAGCGAACGAGGCATCATGGACGATCCTGAATTCTCCCCTAAAGGCCGGCGAAATACCGGCGATTGGCGATCAGAACACCGTCACCTGGTCGCTGGGGAAGTCGCTGGGAAACACGCTGGATTATGCGGACGACCGGGGCGTCACTCGCAAGCTGCGCATTGTGGGCGTGCTTGCCAATTCCGTGCTCCAGGGCAGCCTGCTAATCTCTGAAGACAACTTCACCAAGCTATTCCCGAGGCACAGCGGCTACCAGACGTTCCTAATCGATGCGCCGAAAGGAGAGGCCGCGAACGTGAGCAAAACACTGACAAAGGCGCTGGAGGACGTTGGACTTTCCACGACGCCCGCCCCGGAACGGCTGGCCGCCTTCAACATGGTAGAGAATACCTATCTGAGCATTTTTGCAATACTCGGCGGGCTTGGGCTGCTGCTCGGAAGCTTCGGCCTCGGGGTCATCGTGCTGCGAAATGTCCTGGAGCGGCGTGGAGAGCTGGCGCTGCTGCGCGCAGTCGGTTTCCGGGCGAAGATGCTCCACTGGATGGTCTTCAGCGAGCATGTAATGCTGCTGGCGCTGGGACTGCTGGTGGGCGTCGTGTCCGCGATAGTGGCCGTGCTGCCCGCGTTGCGAACGCCGGGCGTAGACACGCCCTATCTATCTTTGACCCTCACCCTCCTCGCGGTGCTGGTCTGCGGATTCATCTGGACGTGGGCGGCGACATCGATTGCGATTCGCGGGCCCTTGTTGAACGCGCTGCGTAACGAATAGCCTGTTTGAGTGGAGTGAATGCATGCATATCGCGCTTTTGGCTGTCAGCCTGATGTCCCTGGTATTTCGACCCGATTCCACGACTTCCGCGATGGGCGAGGCAAACTGGCCTCAGTTTCGCGGGCCGCTTGGCGACGGCATCAGCCACGCGACCAGCCTGCCGGTCACGTGGAGCGAGACCCGGCATGTTAAATGGAAGACCTCAATTCATGGGAAGGCGTGGTCGTCGCCGGTCGTGTGGGGCAGCCAGGTCTGGTTGACGACCGCGACGGAGGACGGACGCCAGCTTTTTGCGGTCTGCGTGGATCGCGAGACGGGCAGGGTGCTGTTCGACAAGAAGCTGTTCGATAATCCGAATCCCGAGCCGCTCGGAAACGATGTCAACTCCTACGCCTCCCCTACGCCTGCGATTGAGGAAGGGCGAGTCGTCGTCCACTTTGGCAGTCCGGGTACGGCGGCAATAAATACGAAGACCTTCCAAACGCTCTGGATCCGTACGGATCTTCCGTGCAGGCACTATCGCGGTCCCAGCTCGTCGCCCATCCTCTTCAAGAACTTGGTCATTCAAACGTTCGACGGAGCGGACTACCAATACATCGTCGCGCTGGACAAGAGAACGGGAAAAACGATCTGGAAGACGGACCGCAGCGCAAGCTGGAACGACCTCGACGCGCAGGGCCGCGTGACAGCGGAGGGCGACAACCGCAAGGCTCACAGCACGCCGATCATCCGCGAAGTGGACGGTAGGCCGCAGATGTTCAGCGCGGGCGCGAAAGCCGCGTACGGGTACGACCCAGTCACCGGAAAAGAGCTTTGGAAGGTAGACCACCTTGGCGTTTCGCCTTCAACGATGCCGGCAATGGGGCATGGAATGGTCTTCCTGAACAACGGATATGCGCGGCCTGACCTGATGGCGGTGAAGCTGGGCGGAAGCGGCAATATCACGAATTCGCACCTCGCGTGGAAGTATAGCCGCAACGTGCCATCCAAGCCGTCGCCGCTGTTGATCGACGACAGTATCTACCTGCTTCAGGACGGAGGGGTGTTCACCTGCATCAACGCGAAGACGGGCGAGGAGTTGTGGAAGGAGCGAATCGGGGGTAACTTCGCCGCCTCGCCGCTCTATGCGGGCGGGCGAATCTACTGCTTTAGCGAACAGGGGAAGATAATTGCTCTCAAGCCGGGGCCGAAATTCGAGCAGATCGGCGAATCACAGCTCTCCGATGGATTCATGGCGACTCCGGCCATTGCCGGAAACGCATTCTTCCTGCGAACTCGCTCGGCGCTGTACCGAGTGGAGTAGCCGGAGGGGGTAGGGGCGAATTATTCGCCCCTACGAGAATTCTCGGCGCTATTTGATTGGTGAGAAGTCCGTTGGGTTCAGGTAAACCGATTCCACCTTCGCCGTCAGCTTGCCGTCCTTCTCCGATTCGGTAAATGCCTCACGCCATTCCGGGTCGCCGCCGAACTCTTTCCAGCTCTTCGCCGCCTCGTCCCGGCTCTTGTGGGCGACCAGGTAGATAAGCTTCTGGTCCTCCGGCTTGCCGTCCGCATTCACCCAATAGCCGATGTTCTTGATGCCGTGCTTCTCGAACAGCTTCGCCGTGTGATTGCGGAATCGCGCTTGCAGAGCATCCATCTTGCCGGGCGCGGGCGTATATGTCCGAAGCTCGAAGACGCGCGGATCACCTTTTTTAGCGCCCGCGTTCGCCCCTAATACATAGACTCCCAGGAAAGCCGCTGCCAATGCCGTGACTGCTCCCAACCTCTTAATCCTCTGCATAGTCTCTCCCATTACTGCTAATTTGTATGGCGGCTAGTAACCGGGGTGATTGTGAGCCTCCGATGGGCCACAATTCTCTTCGGCAGGTAGTCTCTTAAGGCCATTTGCGAAGCTGCCGCTCCCGGATGGGCCGGCAATCATAAGCTTTTGTGCAACTGCACGCAAGCGGATGCGTTGTATCGCCCGAGACTCTACTTTTTGTCCTTCGGGTCCTGGACGGCCTTCTTGTCCTTCTTGGGTTTCTTAACCTCTTTTTTGACGCCCTTTTTTCCTGCCATAGCTCATGCTCCCCTTTCTTTAGTATCGCCTCAGTGTCCTAATGTTCATCGCTCTGATTCGCAAATTGTGCTGCGAGCGAAGAAGGCTGATGCAAATGTCTATCGTATGCCGTTCAGCGCCACCTCCAGCAATCTCGTGTGAGGACGGCAGAGCAGGTCGCGCGCGGCGGCGACGAAGTCTTCCGCCGTAAGTCCGCAGAGCTTCTTTAGAATATCCGGGGCGCCATGCTCGATGAAGTGGTCCGGCACGCCGAACTGGCGCACCTTTACGTCGCTCAAGCCGCGCGCCGCCAGCAGCTCAAGGACCGCCGACCCGAAACCGCCGAGCTTGCAGCCCTCTTCGGCGACGATAATGTGGCGGCACTTCTGCGCCGCTCCAAGAATGGCGACCTCATCCAGCGGCTTTGCGAATCGCGCGTTAATAACAGTGGAGCTGATTCCTTCGGCCCGCAGGCTCTTCGCCGCCTCGAACAGCGGATGGACCATGGACCCGAACCCGATTAGTGCAATGTCTTCGCCCTCCATGAGGGTCTCGGAAAGGCCAAGCTCAATGGGTGCGGATTCGCGGCCCCAGTCGATCGGAGCCACCCCGCCTCTGGGATAGCGAATAGCGATTGGGCCCGCAAACGAGCTCTCGACATGCGCGCCGGCGAACCGCATCATCCGGGCCAGCTCCGCGCCGTCCTTTGGCGAGGCGACCACGATATTCGGTATCGAGCGCATGTAGGCGATGTCGAATACGCCATGATGGGTTCCGCCATCCTCGCCTACCAATCCGCCGCGGTCAATCGCGAAGATAACCGGCAGATTCTGAAGTGCGACGTCATGCACGATAAGGTCATAGGCGCGCTGGAGGAAGGTCGAATAGATTGCCGCGACAGGTTTTTGGCCTCCTGCCGCGAGACCCGCCGCGAAGCAGACCGCGTGCTGCTCCGCAATGCCGGCGTCAAAATATCGGTCCGGAAACTTCGACGCGAATCTAGTCAGCCCCGTGCCGTCCGGCATGGCCGCAGTTATAGCGACGATCTTCTCGTCCTTCTCCGCCATTTCGATCAGCGTGTCGGCGAAGACGCTCGTGTAGGTGGCCCCCGACGATTTCTTGTGAACCTCTCCGGTCTCAGGCTGGAAGGGCGTGACGGCGTGCCACTTGCGCGGGTCGCCCTCGCCCAGCTCGTAGCCCTTACCCTTTTGCGTGATGACGTGGACCAGCACCGGCCCAGACATCTCCTTTACCTGGCGGAAAACGTCGAGCAGAAGCAGCAGGTCGTGGCCGTCCACCGGGCCGATGTACTCGAATCCCATCTCCTCGAAGATAAGCCCGGTATGGTCCGGAGCGACGAGGTGCGTGAGGCTGTGCTTCAGCACACCGCCCGCCGCGCGCGATGCGAACTCGCCGGCCGGCAGCCTGCGGAGCGTGGACTTGGTCGCCTTCTCCATCCGCTGATAAAAGCCCGAAGAGCGCACCTTCGAGAGGTATTTGCAGAGCGCCCCCACGTTCGGCGCGATAGACATTTCATTGTCGTTCAGAACGACCGTGAAATTACGTCCGCTGTGTCCGGCGTTGTTGAGCCCTTCCAGCGCCAGTCCCCCCGTCAATCCGGCATCCCCAATAACCGCGACCACCGATTCGCCGCCGCCCATCATATCGCGCGCGGCCGCAAATCCGAACGCAGCGGATATGGAGGTGGAGGCATGCCCGGCCCCATAGAGATCGTATTTGCTCTCCTCGCGGCGAAGGAATCCACTGATTCCACCGTACTGGCGCAGAGTGGGGAAGTCCTTCAGGCGGCCCGTCAGCATCTTGTGCGCGTAGCACTGATGCCCCACGTCCCATATAATTTTGTCTAGCGGAACATTGTAGATCGTGTGAAGAGCGAGGATGAGGTCGACCGCGCCGAGATTGGAAGCAAAATGCCCGCCGGTCTTGGAAAGATTATCGATAATGGCCTGTCTCAACTCCACAGCGACCTGTTTCAACTCGTCGATGGTGAGCGGCTTGAGGTCTTCGGGACTGTGGATGCGGGCGAGAAGATCGGACATGAAGGGACCCCCTTAGCGAGTGGGCGCAACAGTGCGCCCATCGAATGGAACGCGGCAGGGCGGCAGACAACGCTCTAATATGATGTTTGTGCAGGGATGCAGGGAAACAGGGATACACGGAAAGTTGTAGGGAGCTGTCATCTAGGCGTATTCTACCCCCGGCCATGCGATATGTCAATTGAATTGCATGTCACGCGCGCGAAACGAGTTTCAGGCCCAGCAGCGGATAGGGCCAGATCGTGCCGCGGCCCGGCGGTTATACCCATCGACATCTCGAATCGTCCATTTCGCATGCTTCAAAATTGTTCGTCACGCTTGTTGACATCGTTTAAGCGGATGGTATATACTATGCAGGTTTCCGCGCTGTGAGCAGGGCTTCAGCTTGCTTTCGCGCGGCGTCCAACAAACTGTTTGCATAAGGAGGCCACCCCGGGGAGGAATCTGCTCCCGCTGTGTGTTGCTCAGGTACCCGATCGCTTTTGGGATGACGCACGCCTGTTCCGCCCCCTCCTTGTGTGAGTGGGGCATTTTTGATTCTTAAGGGATGAGGGAGGAGGGATGCGGGATGAGGGACGGCTGCGGCCGCCCGACACCCGGCGCCCGACACCCGACACCCCTCTACCGGAGGGTTTTATGCCTACCATCAACCAGTTGGTCAGGAAGGGCCGCACGCGCATTAAGAAGAAGAGCACTGCGCCGGCCCTGCGCGGCAATCCGTTCAAAAGAGGCGTCTGCACGGTCGTGAAGACCGTCTCGCCCAAGAAGCCGAACTCAGCGCTCCGGAAAGTATGCCGCGTTCGATTGACCAATGGGATGGAAGTCACCGCCTACATTCCAGGCATCGGGCACAATTTGCAGGAGCACTCCGTAGTAATGATTCGCGGCGGCCGCGTCAAGGACCTGCCCGGCGTACGATACCACGTAGTTCGTGGCACTCTCGACACGGCCGGCACCCGCGACCGCAAGTCCAGCCGCAGCAAGTACGGAACGAAGAAACCGAAGTAAGAAGTCGGAATTCAGAAGTCGGAAGTCGGAATAACGGCGGCGCCGTTCCCATCATTCTTTTCTTCCAACTTCTGAATTCCGACTTCCGACTTCTCTCCGAAGGAGATTAAGCATGCCGAGAAAAGGGCCTGTTCGCAAGCGAGTGATTATTCCGGATCCTGTGTATAACAGCATCATGGCGCAGCGGTTCATCAACCGCCTGACGCTGGAAGGCAAGAAGAGCATCGCCGAGCGAATCTTTTATGGAGCGCTTGAGCAGATGGAGAAGAAAGCCAACGCGCCCGGACTCGAAATTTTCGAGAAGGCCGTCCGCAACGTAATGCCGGTGATAGAGGTTCGTCCCCGCCGCGTCGGCGGATCGACCTATCAGGTTCCGGTGGAAGTGCGGCAGGATCGCAAAGTATCGCTCGCACTTCGGTGGCTTGTGAACAACTCACGTAAGCGGTCGGGACGTACCATGCGTGACAAGCTGGCCAATGAGCTTCTGGATGCGGCGAACGGCACCGGGGCCAGCGTTAAGAAGAAGGACGACGGCCACAAGATGGCCGAAGCCAATAAAGCATTCGCCCATTATCGGTGGTAGCCACAATCCAGACGGAAGCCACCGAACAGAAAGTGCGAAGTGCTGGCTGCTGAGTGCCGAGGATTCCCGTTCGGAACTCAGCACCCGACACCCTGTTTGGGCGGGCGACTTCCCTCTGGAGAAATAGTACGAACACAATGGCACGAGATTATCCTTTAAGCAAAATTAGAAATATCGGCATCGCCGCGCATATCGACGCGGGCAAAACAACGACGACCGAGCGAATCCTGTACTACACGGGTAAGAGCTACAAGATCGGCGAAGTTCACGAAGGCACCGCGACCATGGACTACATGGCGCAGGAGCAGGAGCGCGGAATCACGATTACGTCCGCCGCGACCACCTGCTTCTGGGGGCTTGAGAACGACCCCAATACTGGCGACCGAATCACCACTCACCGGATCAATATTATCGATACGCCGGGCCACGTGGACTTCACAGTCGAAGTCGAGCGCTCCATGCGCATCCTGGACGGCGTGGTCGCGGTGTTCTGCGCGGTTGGCGGCGTACAGCCGCAGTCCGAGACCGTCTGGCGCCAGGCCACCAAATACAAAGTGCCGCGCATTGCATTCGTCAACAAGATGGATCGCATGGGCGCGAACTTCTTTTCGGTGGTCGAGAAGATGCGCGAGCGGCTCGGCGCGCCCGCGGTGCCGATTCAGATACCGATCGGAGCCGAATCGGAATTCCGGGGAATTATCGATCTGATTACGATGCAGGCGTCCCTCTATAAGGGGGACGACGGCAAGGATTTTGATATCGTTGACATCCCAGCGGACATGCTGGATCTGGCGGCCGAATGGCGCGAGAAGCTTGTGGAGAAGGCCGCGGAGTTTGACGACGCTCTTATTGAGAAGTTCCTCGACGGCAAACCGCTGACCTCCGATGAAATTAAAATGGCGATCCGCAAAGGTACGATCGCCGGCAAAGTCGTGCCTGTGACCTGCGGTTCCGCCTACAAGAACAAGGGTGTGCAGCCGCTGCTCGACGCGGTTATCGAATACCTGCCATCGCCAGTCGATATCGATGCCGTGCCGGGTATCGACATGAAGACGGGCGAGCCGACCAGCCGCCGTCCAGCCGACGACGAACCGTTTAGCGGGCTTGCGTTCAAGATCGTCACCGACCGATTTGGTACGCTGACCTTCTTCCGCGTCTATTCGGGGACCCTTCAGAAGGGCCAGTCTGTTGTTAACTCGTCGCGTGAGAAGAAGGAGCGAATCGGTCGAATTCTCCGGATGCACGCGAATAATCGGGAAGATGTGGACGTGGTCTACGCGGGCGAGATATGCGCCATCGTTGGGCTGCAATACACAACGACCGGCGACACGATATGCGATGAATCGAAGCCTATCGTGCTCGAATCGATCACCTTTCGGGAACCGGTAATCTCCCTTGCGGTCGAGCCGAAGACCAAAACGGATCAAGAGAAGATGGGGCTCGCGCTGCAGAAGCTGACCAGCGAAGACCCGACCTTCCGCGCCGCGACGGACCCGGAGACGGGCCAAACGATCATTTCTGGCGTCGGCGAACTCCACCTTGAAATCATGGTGGATCGCATGAAGCGCGAATTCGGCGTCGAGGTAAACGAAGGCGCTCCTCAAGTTGCGTTCCGCGAGACCATCACCAGGTCGGCGCATGGGCGCGAGCCATATAAACGCCAGACCGGCGGCAAAGGCCAGTACGGCGACTGCGAGCTGGTTGTCGAGCCGCTGGAGCCAGGCAAGGGATTCGAATTCGTTAACAAGACTGTCGGCGGATCCATTCCCAGGGAGTATATTGGCCCGATTGAGGCCGGTGTCAAGGAGGCGCTTGACGGCGGCATTTTGGCGGGCTATCCGCTTGTAGATATCCGCGTCTCGGTTGTGGACGGCTCGTTCCATGAAGTGGACTCGTCCGAAATGGCGTTCAAAATCGCCGGGTCGATGAGCTTTAAGCAAGCATGCCGCAAGGCGGGACCGGTAATAAAAGAGCCGATTATGGCCGTCGAAGTGGACACGCCCGAGCAGTACATGGGCGACGTTATCGGCGACATCAACTCGCGGCGCGGGCGAATCGAAGGCATGGAGCCGGGTCCCGGCGGAGTTCAGGTCATCAAGGCGCAGGTGCCGCTCTCGAATCTGTTCGGCTACGTCACCGACCTTAGATCCATGACGCAGGGCCGCGCGAATCCGAGCGTGGAGCCATCGCACTATGAAGAAGTTCCGCGCAGCCTGTCGGAAGAGATCATCGCCAAAGCGCAGGGTAAGCAGCTGGCGGCAAGGCAGTAGGAAATTGCGGAAGTCGGAAGACGGCAGTCGGAAATCGGAAGTACAGGACTCTTCCGGCTTCTGACTTCCGGCTACTGACTTCCATACTGGAGACTTTACATCATGGCGAAAGCGAGATTTGAGCGTACGAAGCCGCATGTCAATGTCGGCACGATTGGTCACGTGGACCACGGCAAGACGTCTTTGACATCCGCGATTACACGCGTGCTGGCGTCGGCGGGACACGCCAAGGCCCTGGACTATGCACAGATCGATGCCGCACCCGAAGAGAGGGCGCGCGGCATTACCATCAACACCTATCACGCTGAGTACGAGACCGACGCCCGCCACTACGCGCACGTCGACTGCCCGGGCCACGCCGACTACATCAAGAACATGATCACCGGCGCGGCGCAGATGGACGGAGCCATTCTCGTGGTCTCGGCAGCCGACGGTCCCATGCCTCAGACGAGAGAGCATATCCTGCTTGCCCGCCAGGTAGGCGTGCCCTATGTCGTCGTCTTCCTGAACAAAGCCGACCTCGTGGACGACCCTGAGCTGTTGGAGCTTGTGGAGTTGGAAGTGAGAGAGCTTCTCACAAAGTACGACTTCCCGGGCGACGACGTGCCGGTCATCATCGGCTCCGCGACCAAGGCCATCGAATCGACCGACACCGCTCGCACCAACGAGTGGAACGGCAAGATATGGGAGCTGATGGATGCGGTGGACAACTACATTCCCACTCCCGTGCGCGAAGGCGACAAGCCGTTCCTGATGTCTGTGGAGGACGTGTTCACCATTACCGGGCGTGGAACGGTTGCGACCGGACGGGTGGAGCGCGGCCAGCTCAAGATAGGCGAGCCGGTGGAGATTGTGGGCATCCGCCCGACGAGGACCTCGGTCGCCACCTCTCTTGAGCAGTTCCGCAAGACCTGCGACTTCATCGTAGCGGGCGACAACGCGGGCATACTTCTGCGAGGATTGAACCGCACGGACATCGAGCGCGGCCAAGTCATCTGCAAGCCGGGGACGATTAAGCCTCACACGAAGTTCAAGGGCGAGGTGTATATTCTCTCCAAGGAAGAGGGCGGTCGTCACACTCCTTTCTTCAGCGGGTATCGCCCTCAGTTCTACTTCCGCACGACCGACGTGACGGGCGCGATGAACCTGCCGGAAGGCGTTGAGATGGTGATGCCCGGCGACAACATCTCTATCTCCGCGGAGCTTTTGCAGCCCATCGCCATGGAGCAGGGCCTTCGTTTCGCCATCCGTGAAGGCGGCCATACCGTCGGAGCCGGGGTCGTCGCGGAGATTATCGAGTAAAGCGGGTATACTTGCAGGGGCCTGGAGCGGTAAAGCTCTCCCGGCCCCTCATTTTGTGAGTGACGAGGCGCAAGGCGTGAGGCGTGGGTTGTTCTGCTTGCGCCTCACAGTTCATACCTGACGCCTGAGGAGATATACATGGCTGTTGCAAAGCGCGATAAGGTGCGAATTCGCCTCCGCGCGTTCGACCACCGGATTCTCGACCAGTCGGCCGAGAAGATTGTGGAAACGGCACGGCGCACCGGCGCGCGAATCGCGGGGCCGGTTCTCCTGCCGACGGAGATCGCTAAGATCTGCGTGAACCGCGGACCCACCATCGACAAAGAGTCCATGGAGCACTTTGAGACCAGGACCCATAAGCGGCTTATCGACATTCTGGAGCCGGGTCCCAAGACAATCGACGCGCTCATGCAGCTCGATCTGCCGAGCGGTGTCGATATTGAAATTAAGTTGTAAGGCGTAAGGCGTGAGGCGTGAGTCCCTGCGACCCGCCACTCACGCCTCACGCCTTGCGCCTTCTGTTGGGAGACTGCATTGGTAAACACAATACTGGGCAAGAAGATTGGCATGACCCAGATCTTCAATGAAGATGGGTCTGTAACGCCGGTTTCCGTGATTGAAGCAGGTCCGTGCATTGTCACGCAGCTCAAGAGTGTTGAGACGGATGGATACATCGCCGTCCAGGTCGGCTTTGGTGAAGTCCGGCCCAAGCATGTGAATAGACCACAGCTGGGACATTTCAAGGGGGGGCTCAACAACTCCAGGAACCCCGACGTAAAGCCGCGCCGCACTCTGCGCGAGATTCGCACGGACGACCTTTCCGATTTTAACATTGGCCAGGCGATTACCGCCGACCAGGTCTTCGATGTTGGGGACATTGTCAAAGTCTCCGGCACCTCGAAGGGCAAGGGATTTGCCGGCGTCGTTAAGCGTTACCATTTCCATGGCGGCGACATGACCCACGGCTCCATGATTCACCGCAAGCCGCAGTCCGGCGGCGCGACCGACGCAGCCCGCACGTTCAAGGGTACGAAGAAGCCGGGACACATGGGCGCGGAGACCGTGACTGTGCGCGGGCTCACCGTAGTGCGCATCGATGAGCAGAAGAACCTGCTGCTCATCAAAGGGGCGGTCCCCGGCGCAAACGGCGCCCTTCTGACGATTACCAAGCTAGCTTAGGAGACGACAGAGATGCCAGAGATTATCCTTTACAATCGAGAAGGCAGTCAGGTCGGCACCCTGTCGCTCCCGGAGAACGTGTTCGGCGTAGCGCCGAGCGTTCCATTGATGCACCAGGCGGTGCAGGCCGAAGAGGCAAATCAGCGGCAGGGTACCCACAATACGAAGACGCGCGGCGAAGTTCGCGGCGGCGGACGCAAGCCGTGGAAGCAGAAAGGCACAGGCCGCGCGCGGCAGGGCAGTATCCGCTCTCCGCAGTGGAGGCACGGCGGAATTGTGTTCGGCCCCCATCCGCGCAGCTACAACAAATCCTTTCCCAGGGGCATGCGGCAGGGCGCACTCCGCTCGGCCCTTTCGGCCAAAGTAGCGGACGGAGAGGTCCTTGGCCTCGACGCCCTTCAGCTCGAGACCATCGGGACCAGGCAGGTCGCAGCGTTTCTCAACGCGCTTCCGCTTACTCGCGAGATGAATGTAAAGAACCGCCAAAAGGATGAGCTTGTTACGGCGACCTCGCAGAAAAGCTATAACGTGCTGCTCATCGTCCCGGAGTATGACGAGATCCTGGTGAAGTCCTGCCGGAACATACCGCACCTAACGCTCCGCTACGCCCCGAACTTCTCGGTGCGCGACGTGCTGGCGGCGGGCCGGGTAGTGCTGGCGCAGGGAGCCGTTCCGAAGATCGAGGAGGTGCTTGCAAAATGAGAGACCCCTACCAGATTATCGAGCGCCCCCTGCTGACGGAAAAGGCCATGGATTTGAGCGAGGCTGGAAAGTACACTTTCCGCGTAAGCAAGGCAGCGAACAAGATTGAGATCGCGGGCGCGGTTGAGCATATATTCAACGTGCACGTCGTCAAGGTGAACACCCTGACGGTCAAAGGTAAGAAGAAGCGCGTGGGACGATACCCTGAAGGAAAGACGACGGACTGGAAGAAAGCCATCGTTACCCTCGCCGACGGGCAGTCGATTACCCTGTTTGAAGGACTGTAGTGCAGTTGTCAGTGGTCAGTTGTCAGTAACGGCCGGTCTCAACTGACAACCGACCACTGACAACTGACCACTCGGAGACATTGATGCCATTACGACAATATAAACCGACTACGCCGTCCCGCCGCTTCCGGACCGTTTCCACGTATTCCGAGCTGACGACCGACAAGCCGGAAAGGTCGCTACTTGAGCCGCTGAAGAAGACCGGCGGCCGGAATGCGCAGGGGCGAATCACCTCCCGATTCCGCGGCGGCGGCAACAAGCGCATGTACCGCATTATCGATTTCCGGCGCGACAAGATCGACGTTCAGGGAACCGTGGCGACCATTGAGTACGACCCGAATCGCTCCTCGCGAATCGCGCTCGTCCACTATACTGACGGCCAGAAGCGCTACATCCTTGCGCCGGTCGGCATGAAAGTGGGCGACAAGATTATCTCCAGCGACAAGGCCGACATCAAGCCCGGCAACTGCCTTCCCCTCCGGTTCATTCCGGTGGGCACGGTTATTCATAACGTGGAGATGACGCTCGGCAAGGGCGGACAGCTTGTGCGAAGCGCCGGCACGGGCGCTCAGCTGATGGCGAAAGAGGGCAAGTATGCCCAGGTTCGCCTCCCCTCGTCGGAGGTTCGACGCGTGCTAATCGACTGCCGAGCGAGCATTGGCCAGGTCGGCAATGTGGACCATGAGAACGAATCGTGGGGCAAGGCCGGCAAGACCCGCTGGATGGGTAAGAGGGGCCGCGTGCGCGGGGTCACCATGAACCCTAGAGATCATCCGCATGGCGGCGGCGAGGGCAAGTCGCCCGTTGGCCGCAAGAAGGGTCCCGCGACACCGTGGGGCAAGCCGGCGCTCGGCTTTAGGACGCGGCGCAACAAGTCCACGACCAAGTTCATTGTCCGCAGGCGCGGAGCGAAATAAGAAGCCGGAAGACAGAAGCCGGAAGAACGGCCGCTAATGGCCTTCCTTCTGACTTCTGACTTCCGACTTCCAACTTCGGGAGATACAAATGGCACGTTCTTTGAAGAAGGGGCCGTACGCGGACCCCAAGCTTTTGAAGAAGGTCGACGATATGAACGCGCGCGGCGACAAGAAGGCGATTAAGACATGGTCGCGCCGATCAACGATATTCCCGACCTTCATCGGACATACTTTCATGGTTCACGATGGGCGCAAGCACGTACCCGTATTCATTTCGGAAAACATGGTCGGTCACAAGCTGGGCGAGTTTTCAATTACCCGCCTGTTCCGCGGCCACGCCGGCCAGCAGGTCGAGCGACGCACTAATATTCGGTAGGGCAGGAAAGTGGGTCGTTGGGTCGTTGGGTCGTTAGGTGTTTGGGCTGGGGCTGAGCGTTGCGTTCATCCCAACGACCCAATGACCTAACGACCCAACGACCCGCGCCCTCTCCGAAGGAGAGAAATGATGGGAAAACTAGCGACCCCGCCGAAGTTCGGTGAAAAACAGGCCGGGGCAACCGCAAAGTACCTTAGGATACCGCCGCGTAAAGCGCGGCTGGTCCTTGACGTAGTACGCGGAAAATATGTGTCAGATGCGCTTGCGGTGCTTAAATTCGTGCCCAACTTCGCGGCGGAGGCGATTTCGGACGTTATCAAGTCCGCGGTGGCGAATGCCGAGAACAGCCGTCCGGCCGATCCCGACTCGGGCAGGCCGATGGCGCCGCTCGTTCCGGACAACCTGAAGCTGGTTCGGGCGTGGGTGGATGAAGGCCCGCGCATCAAGCGGCTGCAGCCGCGAGCGCAGGGCCGGGCATATCGCATTGTCAAGCGCATGTGCCACATCTCGGTGATTGTGGAAGAGGTTGCGCCAAAGCCGAGGCCGGTGCGCCAGCAGAACGCCAGCCGCCGCGCTCGATCTGCCGCTGCTCCGGCTGCGACTGGGCGGCCTGCGACCGTGACCGCGCCGCAGAAGGAATCGACCGCTCCCGCCGCTATTGAGCCGGAGATGACGACCGCGCCGGTCGAGGCGTCGACTGTAGAACAAACGACTATAGTAGAGACAGTGTTGCCGGTTGAGGCGGCCGCTCCGATTGTGGAGACAGCAGTGGCGGAGACAGTGGAGAGCGCAACTTCCGCCGCCTCCAATGACTCGACCGACGAGATCGGAGCGCCGGTTTTAACCGACGCGGATGCAGCGGAAGCAGCCAGCGACTCGGGTGAGACCTCGGCCGAAGCGCCGAAGGCGGAATAGGGAGAAACCTTTGGGACAGAAAATACATCCAATCGGTTTCCGAATCGGCGTCATTCGCGACTGGGAGAGCAAGTGGTATCTCGATAAGGGATACGCGGAAGCGATTTACGAAGATCACCGGATTCGGACATACATCAAGAAGAATCACGAGAACGCCGCCATCTCCCGCGTCGAAATCGAGCGTCCCGGCGGTACCGTCCGGGCAACGCTTCACACCGCGAAGCCGGGCATTATTATCGGGCGCGGCGGCAAGGGCGTGGACGATATCAAGACCGCGCTCGAGAAGCTGACAAAGAAGCGAGTTCACGTCAATGTACAGGAGATCCGGCACCCGGATATCGACGCGCAGCTCGTCGCGGAATCTATCGGGCAGCAAATTACCAAGCGTATCGCCTACAAGCGGGCGATGCGGCAGGCGATCATGCGGGCGATGAAGTTGGGAGTGAAGGGTATTCGCGTGCAGTGCGCCGGCCGGCTGGCGGGCGCGGAGATGGCTCGCCGCGAGCACCAGCGCGACGGTAAGATTCCACTCCACACACTGCGCGCTGATATCGACTACGGATTCGCCGAAGCGCCCACGACTTACGGGCATATCGGAATCAAGGTGTGGATTTACAAGGGCGACGTTCTTCCCGGCGGAACCAGATTCACGGAAGACCAGATCGTACCGAAGCGCGAGGCGATGCGCGCGGACCGTGGCGGGCGCGGCGAAGATCGCGGTGGACGCGGCGGTAGAGGCGGTCGCGGCGGTCGTGACGGAGAAAGCGGCGGAGCCGGTGGCGGTCGTGGCGGAGCCGGTGGCGGTCGTGGCGGAGCCGGCGGCGGTCGTGGCGGAGCCGGCGGCGGCCGTGGCGGCGCGGGCGGTGGACGCGGCGGAGCCGGTGGCGGCCGTGGCGGCGGTGGCGGCGGTGGCGGTCGTCCTGCCGGGGGAGGGTAGAACTAATGTTAATGCCCAAGAGGGTCAAGTACCGCAAGCAGCATCGCGGTCACATGCGAGGCAAGGCGTCCGGCGGCACCGAATTGAACTTCGGCCAGTTTGGACTTCAGGCTCTTGAATCCTGCTGGATGACTGCCAACCAGATCGAGGCTGCCCGTATTGCAATGACCCGAAAGATTCGCCGCGGCGGTAAAATATGGATACGGGTATTCCCGGACAAGCCCTATACGAAGAAGCCGGCCGAAACCCGCATGGGATCCGGCAAGGGCGCTCCCGAGGGCTGGGTCGCAGTTGTGAAGCCGGGCCGAATGCTATTTGAGATGTCCGGCGTGCCGGAATATCTGGCGCGCGAGGCAATGCGGCTCGCAAGCCATAAGCTGCCCATCGACGTAAGGTTCGTCCTGCGAGACGAGGTCGAGAGTGGCGGCCTGCATTCCGCGCCCGAGCAGCCGCTGGGCGAGACTCCGGCAACGGGCCCGGCGCATACCGGCGAGACGGAGGGCGACAATGCCTGAAAAGAAGCATAGACAGAACCTGGACGATCTGCGCGACCTGGGCGATATGGAGCTGGCGGATTCTCTTGCGAACGAGCGCCGCAAGCTCTACGAGGCGAAGACCAAGAACGTGACTAAGCAGTTGGAAAACACGGCAGCGATTGGAAACATCAGGAAGCAGATCGCCCGCATTCTCACGCTGCAAAGCGAGCGCCAGACCGCGGCGAAAGGATAGAGGCGATGGCAGACGAAACGAATACAACAGCTGTTGATTCGACAGCTACTGATTCGACAGCTACTGAGTCCCATGAGTCCCATGAGTCCCGCGGCCGTCGCAAGGCGCGCGTTGGGCGCGTTGTCAGCGACAAGATGCAGCAAACGGTTGTGGTTGCTATCAACCAGATTGTCCGGCACCCGCTCTACGGCAAAACCATGCGCCGTACCAAGAAGTTCAAGGCACATGACGAGAAGAACGAGTGCGGCGTCGGCGACACCGTGGAAATCATGGAGACGCGGCCAATCTCCAAAGAGAAGAACTGGCGCGTTGTGCGCATCCTAGAAAAGGCGAAGTAGGAAGACAGAGGCCGGAAGTCGGAAGTCGGAGGTAGTGTGGCCCAGGCTGATTTTCTTCCGAATTCCGAATTCCGAATTCCGCCTTCTGGAGATAAAAATGATTCAAACCTATTCCCGTCTTCGCGCGGCCGACAACAGCGGCGCGCGCGAAATTATGTGTATCCGGGTACTCAAGGGGTCCAACAGCCAGGATGCGCGCGTCGGCGACCTCATAGTCGGAGTCGTGAAGTCCGCGACGCCGGGGCAGCAGGTCAAGAAGAGCGATATCGTCAAGTGCGTCATCGTTCGCACCAAGCAGCCTCTGCGCCGTCCTGACGGAAGCGTGCTTCGCTTCGATGAGAACGCCTGCGTTGTCGTCAAGCCGGACATGGACCCGCGCGGAACCCGCGTCTTCGGACCGGTTGCGCGCGAGTTGCGCGACGCCAATTTCATGAAGATTATCTCGCTGGCCCCGGAGGTGCTGTAATGGCGACAGGCAAGCAGAAGCCGGGCGAGTATGAATCCAAGCTTCGGATCAAAAAGGGCGATATCGTCAAGGTCATTGCGGGCAAGGACAAGGGGAAGACCGGCAAGATTATGCGGGCGTTTCCCAAGACAAACAAAGTGCTCGTGGATGGCGTAAACATTATCATCAAGCACCAGAAGTCCCGGCAAACGGGGCGGCCCGGCGCAATGGGCGCCCAGCAGGTGGAGAAGGGCGGTCGAATCGAAAAGCCCGCGCCGCTCTTTGCGCCGAAGGTGATGCTGGTCTGCCCGAGCTGCGGCAAGCCCACCCGTGTGCAGTACGAATATCGCGAAGGTGAGGGCAAGCTCTCCAGCCGCAAGTTTCGCGTCTGCCATCACGAGGACTGCGGAAAAGCAATAGATTAGAATTCTTAGACGTGAGGCGTGAGGCGTGAGGCGTGAGGCGTGAGGCGTGAGACGTGAGTGCATTGTTCGGGCCGTTCTAACGCCCCACGCCTAGACACTCACGACTTGCTCTATCGCATGGTCAGAAATCATGCGGCGAGAAGGAATTTGAACGATGCCACGATTGAAGGACACATATAACACGCAGATCGCGCCAAGCCTGCATAAACAGTTCGAATACGCCAACGTCATGATGATCCCGAAGCTCGAAAAGATCGTCCTGAACATGGGCGTGGGCGGAGCGGGACAGACGGGCGGCGACTCGAAGCTGCTGGACAACGCAATGCGCGACATGGGAATCATCACGGGCCAGAAGCCAGCGGTTACCCGCGCGAAGAAGTCCATCTCGAACTTCAAGCTGCGCGAAGGCTCCAGGATCGGATGCAAGGTAACACTGCGCGGCGCAATTATGTGGGAGTTTCTGGACCGCTTCATCAGCACCGCTCTGCCGCGCGTGCGGGACTTCCAGGGAATCAACCCCAACTCCTTTGACGGCCGCGGCAACTTTGCCATGGGCGTTAAGGAACAACTCATCTTCCCCGAAATCGAGTACGACAAGATCGACAAAGTGCGCGGCATGGACATTATTATCTGTACCACCGCGAATACCGATGAAGAGGCCCGCGCCCTTTTGAAGGGTCTGGGAATGCCGTTTCGGCAAAAATAGAATTGGAGGATGAAGGGTGAGCGAGATTCTTGATCGTCCTTCCTCAACCTTCGTCATCTCTTCTCATCATTCAATGGCCCTCATTGGCCACCATTTTTTGGCCCTCAGTTTTAGGCGCTCATACTTTCCCATTGGGGGGAACGCATGAAGAAATACGCGATCGAAGCCATTCGTAACGTCGGTCTCTTCGGCCATCAGGGCTCGGGGAAGACGACGCTTGCCGAAGCGATGCTCTACACGTCCGGCGGCATCGACCGCATGGGGCGTAGCGACGAGGGCACCGCGACCACCGACTTCGACCCGGAAGAAGCCAGGCGGCGCATCAGCATCAACGTGGGAATCGCTCCGTGCGAATGGGGCGCCACAAAGATTAACGTGCTGGACGCGCCGGGCTATCTCGACTTTCAGGGCGAGGTGCGGGCCGCCTTGCGCGTAGTGGATGCCGCAATCCTCGTTACGCTTGCCCAGGGCGACGTCGAGGTCGGTTTCGAAATCGCGTGGGACCTGGCCGCCGGCATCAACAAGCCGCGGGCGGTGTTTGTAAACCGGATGGACCGCGAGAATGCGGACTATTTCGTGGCGCTTGAGAAACTGCGCGGCCACTATGGCAACTGCATCGCGCCGGTGCAGATTCCGATGGGCCAGGGCGAGCAGTTTGACGGGTTAATCGATCTTCTTCACATGAAGGGCTATACCGGGGCAGGGCGCGAGTTCAAAGAGGTTCCGATACCCGACAACCTAAAGGACCTTTCCCAGGAGTACCGTGACAAGCTGGTCGAATCCGCAGCCGAAGGCGCGGACGACCTGATGGAGAAGTATTTCGACAGCGGAACCCTGACGGACGAAGAGGTGGTGCGGGGACTTCACGAGGGGATTGACGCCGGTCGGGTCGTGCCGATTATGTGCGGTTCCACCGTGAAGAACATGGGCGCCGCGACGCTGATGAACCTGATTGCGGAGGCGTTTCCGAACCCGACGGAGCTGGGCAGCGCGGCAGGCAGGACTCCGGACGGCCGGCCCGCCGAGCGGAGACCGGCTGAAAGCGACCCGTTCAGCGCGCTCGTATTCAAGACGCTCGCCGATCCGTTCGTAGGACAGCTCACATACTTCCGGGTGTTCAGTGGTAAGATAGCGTCCGACTCGCACGTATGGAATGCTGTCAGCGGCAAGGATGAGCGTATCGGGCAGCTGTTCATCGTGCGGGGCAAGCAACAGGAGCCTGCTTCGGAGATTGGGGCGGGCGATATTGGATCGGTGGCAAAGTTGGCCCACACCCATACAGGCGACACGCTCTGCGACCAGGGCAAGCCGATCATCATTGACAACATACAGTTCCCAAAGCCGGTCTTCGAGATTGCCATTACGGCGAAGACGAAGGTGGACGAGGACAAGCTTGGACCGGCAATGCAGCGCGTGGCGGCGGAAGACCCCACGTTCCACTTCCGGCGCGACCCCGAGACCGGCCAGACGGTGATGAGCGGGATGGGCGATACCCACCTTAATATCGTCGTCGAGAAGCTCAAGAAGTTTGGCGCGAACGTGGATATCCGGACTGTGAAGGTGCCCTATCGCGAGACCGTTATGTCCAAGGGCGAGGGACAGGGCAAGCACAAGAAGCAGTCCGGAGGTCGTGGTCAATACGGCGACTGCTGGATTCGCCTGGAGCCCCTGCCCCGAGGAGACGGGTTTCAGTACGTGGACGCGACGGTGGGCGGCTCTATTCCGCGCCAGTACCTTCCCGCAATCGAGAAGGGCATCCACGAGGCGATGGCGGGAGGAATCCTGTCGAAGAATCCGGTCGTGGATATCCGTTGCTCGGTATATGACGGCTCCTATCATGACGTGGATTCATCGGAAGCAGCTTTCAAAATGGCCGGCATTCAGGCGTTTAACAACGTCGCGCCGAAGGCGAACCCTGTCATACTGGAGCCGCTCGTAACGGTCAACGTCACCGTGCCCGAAGAGATGATGGGCGACGTGATGGGCGATCTGAGCGGCAAGCGTGGCCGAATCATCGGCACCGAATCCATGGGCAACCATAAGACGTGCGTGAAGGCGACTGTTCCGGCGGCGGAGATGCTTCGCTACGCCATCGACCTCCGGTCCATTTCGAGGGGCCGGGGCGTGTTCGAGCAGGAGTTTTCACACTACGAAGAAGTTCCCGCGCACATCGCGCAGAACATCATCGCGGAGCATCCAAAACACCGCGACGAACACTAAAGGACGGAATACGGAATACGGAATACGGAATACGGAAGAAAGGCGGCCTTCGTCGCACCACTTCCGACTTCCGACTTCCGACTTCCGTCTTCTTCCTCGTTACCAGCCATGCCCGCCCGGATATGTTTCCAAGTATCTGCGCGGACCGTGGCTCCGACGGGAGAAACCATTGGCAAAGAAGTCTTTAATCGAAAAGGCGAAGCGAAAGCCGAAGTTCGCCGTGCAAGCGTATACGCGCTGCAACGTCTGCGGCCGCTCGCGCGCTGTATTCCGCAGGTTCGGACTGTGCCGCATCTGCATCCGGGAGATGGCTCACAAAGGCCTCATCCCCGGCATGACGAAATCTAGCTGGTAAGGAGGAGCGACCATGGCCTACACAACAGACCCGGTTGCGGACCTGCTCACCCGCATCCGCAACGCGAGCAACGCATTTCACGATTCTCTTGAAATTTCGGGCAGCAAGCTGAAGGTCGAAATAGTCAAGATTCTTCATCGCGAAGGATTTATCAAGGGCTATGAAGTCATCGAGGACCCAAAGCAGGACCGAATCAAGATCAGCCTCAAGTATATGGGCGGGCACCGGCGCGAAAGGGTAATCACGAACCTGAAGCGCATCAGCAAGCCCGGCCTCCGAGTATACGCCGGTTCCGACAACGTGCCGCGCGTCCTCCGGGGCCTGGGAATAGCCATTCTCACCACTTCGCAGGGCGTCATGACCGACAAGGAAGCGCGTCGCAAACGCATTGGCGGCGAGGTCCTCGCTTACGTTTGGTAGGGGAGGTTGAGGGTTGAAAGTTGAGTGTTGAGGGAAACGGCATAATCACCGTTTCCCTCAACACTCAACCGATAACCCTCAACCATCTCCCTGGGAGAAACACCATGTCACGAATCGGAAGACGACCGATTCCCGTTCCCAAGGGCGTCGACGTAAATATGGGCGAGGGGCAGATTACGATCAAGGGGCCAAAGGGCACCCTTACCGCTCCCATTCACCCCGATATGATTCTCAAGATCGAGGACGGCACGCTTACTGTGGACCGCCCGTCCGAAGCGCAGCAGCACCGCGCTCTGCACGGCCTAACGCGGACGATTGTCGCAAACATGGTCGAGGGCGTGACGAACGGCTATGCCAAGACGCTGGAAGTCCACGGAGTTGGGTACAGAACATCGGTCATCGGCAAGAACCTGTCTCTTTCGGTAGGTTTCTCGCATGGCGTCGAGCTTGCGCCTCCAGCCGGCATTGAGTTCGAGGCTGGTATCGACACGCAGGCCCGCGTGCCCTTCCTGATTGTCAGGGGCATCGACAAACAGCTTGTGGGCCAAGTGGCCGCGCAGATTCGCCGCCTCCGCAAGCCCGAGCCGTATAAGGGCAAGGGCATCCGCTACAAGGGCGAGCAGGTTCGCCGCAAGGCGGGCAAGCAGGGCAAGGCCGGCGCCAAGGGCGGCAAGAAGTAAAAAAGGATAGGTATTCCGGTATTTGGGTGTTCACGAAGGGCAAATACCTGAATATCCGTACACCTGACCACCTTTCTGTTGGGTATAATAAACATTCGCGCCTGCCGTTTCGCATATTGGTATGAGTGGCATGCAGCGGGGCCGATGGGTCGGAAATCCACGGCAAGAGGAAGAGAATGGACGATAGATTACGTTTGCGCTTGAAGCGCCATCGCCGTATCCGCTACAAAGTCATGGGCACCGCCGCGCGTCCGCGCCTTGCCGTGTACCGCAGCTCCAAGAATATCTACGTCCAGCTGATTGATGATGACTCCCGGCACACGCTTGCTTCGGCTTCCACCGTGGATGCCGCGCTTCGTGGAGAGGGCAAGTCAGGCGCCAACATCGATGCCGCGAAGGCGGTTGGCAAGTTGATCGCAGAGCGGGCGAAGGAAAAGGGTGTTTCGCACGTGGTCTTCGACCGCGGCGGCTATCAATATCACGGCCGGGTGCAGAAGCTCGCCGATGCGGCCCGCGAGGGTGGACTCGAATTCTAAATAGAATTCGGAATTCGGAATTCGGAATTCGGAATAGTGGCGAGCAATGCGCTTCCGAGTTCTGTATTCTGTATTCCGTCTTCCTCCCAGGGGAGTGATGAATGAAGATTAACGCGGATTTGCTGAATCTTGAGGAGCGCGTTGTGCGCACGAATAAGGTTCAGAAGACCCATAAGGGCGGACGTACGATGAGCTGGAACGTACTCGTAGTCGTCGGCGACCGCAATGGGTATGTGGGCGCAGGCCTGGGCAAAGCGCGGGCCATTCCCGATGCCATCCGCAAAGGCGTGGAGGCGGCTAAGAAGAACATTATCAAGGTGCCGATGGTGGGAACGACAATTCCGCATGAGATTCTCGCGCGACACGGGGCCGCCGAGGTTCTGTTAAAACCTGCCGCGCCGGGTACCGGTATTGTCGCTGGAAGTTCGGTTCGCACGATATTGGAGCTGGCCGGAGTTCACGACGTGCTCGGCAAGTCGCTTGGCTCGGCCAACGCCATCAATATCGCGTGGGCCACGATTGACGCGATTCAGAGATTGAAGCGGGCGGAAGACGTAGCCGCGGCGCGCGGCAAGACGGTCGATGAATTAGTGCCATGGGTCAAGAAGGTCGAAGCTGCGGCCGCGGGAGCACATAGTCATGCCTAGCCTGAAAATCACTCTTAAGCGCAGTCCCATCGGTTTCAGCGTGACGCAGAAGCGGACAGTACGCGCACTGGGATTGGGCAAGCTTCAAAAGACAGTGCTTCGCCCCGACAACGACCAGGTGCGCGGTATGTGCCGCGCGGTTGAGCATTTGCTCGAGGTGGAAGAAGTAAATTCGAGTGAAAAGGCGTGAGGCGTGAGTTCAGGGTAGGGTGCAACCTCCGCGTTGCGCCGTGTTTTTGACGTACTCACGCCGTGCGCCTCACGCCTTTACTCACGCCTCAAGCTTCACCGCTCATCATTGAGGAACTCCTATGCAAATACACGATTTGAAACCGGCGCCCGGTTCCACGCACCGCCGAAAGAAAATTGGCCGCGGACCTGGCTCCGGCCACGGAAAGACCAGTACGCGAGGGCATAATGGACAGAAGTCGCGTGAACAGGTCAACCCGAACTTCGAGGGCGGCCAGACCGCGCTCCACCGCCGTCTGCCTCAGCTCCGAGGATTCAAGCCGGTCAATAAGAAAGACTACGCCATCGTCAACGTGGGCGATCTGAATCGCTTCGATGCCGGTACGGAAGTCACGCCGGACCTGCTGATCGAGCGCAGCGTAATCCGCGACATCCGTGACGGCGTGAAGATTCTGGGCGACGGCCGGATTACCAGAAAGCTGACGGTCCGAGCGAATAAGTTCAGTCAGAGCGCCATCGAAAAGCTACAAGCCGCCGGCGGAGCCGCGGAGGTCCTGTAATAATATGATTGAGTCTTTGATTGCGGCGCTCCGGATTCCGGAGCTCAAGCGAAGACTGGTTTTCGTCCTGACTATGTTCGCCGTCTTTGTTCTCGGCGTTCATATTCCCGTGCCGGGCGTAAATCACGCGGCTGTCGAAGCGTTTTTCAAGGACAAGGGCGGCCTGCTGGGGCTCGTCGATGTCTTTTCGGGTGGCGCCCTCCGTAAAATGTCGCTGTTCGCGATGGGAATCACCCCGTATATCAACGCCTCGATTATTATGCAGATGCTCACGCTGGCAATCCCGCAGCTCGAAATAATGAGCAAAGAGGGCGAGTCCGGCCGCAAGCGAATCGCCAAGATTACGCGCCACCTTACCATTGCCATCGCGTTTCTAACCGCGATTGGAATCACGCTCGGGTTTGGTGCTGTCGCCAACATGTCCTCGCTCAACCGCTTGCAGGTCTGGATTACAATGACGGCGGGTACCTGTTTCCTCTTGTGGATGGGCGAGCAGATAACAGAGAAGGGCATAGGCAACGGCGTCTCCCTGATCATCTTCGCGAGCATCATGACGAGTTTGCCGTACCAGACGGGTCTTATCATAACGTCGGTGCAGAAGGGCCTCGTGAATCCCTTCGCGGTGCTGCTCCTGATAGCGCTTTTTATCGGCACGATTCTCGGCATCGTCTACGTAACGCAGGGCCAGCGCAAAATTCCGATCCAACACGTAAAGCGCGTGGTCGGCATGAAA
The DNA here is from genome assembly GCA_038229495.1 of Chthonomonadales bacterium. Classification (GTDB taxonomy): domain Bacteria; phylum Armatimonadota; class Chthonomonadetes; order Chthonomonadales; family CAJBBX01; genus JBBROJ01. Next base: position 18,008 of record JBBROJ010000022.1, on the reverse strand, counting down.
ATGACGCAGGGGGGCAGCTCATTCCTGCCCATTAAAGTGAATACGGCCGGCGTTATACCGATCATCTTTGCGATCTCGATGATGATGTTCCCCGCGCAGATATTGCAGGCGATCCCGGCGCTAAAGAACAGCATAGTACTACGATGGGCGTACGCCGCTTTTCCCGGCAGCTCATGGTGGGGGTCTATTCTGTACGTCGTGCTCATCATCATCTTTACGTACTTTTATACGGCCGTCATTATGAACGTGCACGACATGGCGGACAATTTGAAGAAGTACGGCAATTATATTCCGGGAATTCGGCCCGGCAAGCCCACGTTCGAATATCTGGATCGGGTGGTATCGCGCATTACGCTTGCGGGCGCTGTCTTTTTGGCCGGCATTGCGTTGACGCAGTACATAGCCCCCGCGCTTACAGGCGTATCCTCGTTTACTTTGGTTGGCGGCACCTCGCTTCTCATTGTCGTAGGCGTCGCGATCGAGACGATGCAGGCTATCGAGGCCCAGCTGCTGATGCGCAACTACGAAGGCTTTATCAAGCAATAGGTTGGGGAAGAGCAGAGGATGTCAATTGGTCAATTGGTCAGTTGGTCAACTCGCACTGCCGATACTCGCACTGCCGATAGTTGACTGATTGACTAATTGACCTATTGACTTCTTTTTCGAGAGGATCGTCGATGATACTCGTTCTGCTCGGCCCGCCCGGCGCAGGCAAGGGCACGCAGGGCGCGAAGATAGTGCAGCGCTGCAGGGTGCCGAAAATATCCACCGGGGAGATATTTCGCGACCTCGCCGCCGCTGGGACGCCACTTGGGCTCGAAGCGCGCAGCTACTGGATACAGGGCAAGCTCGTACCTGACAATATCGTGGTCGATCTTGTTCGCGAGCGCGTGTCGTGTGACGATTGTAATAATGGATTCATTCTCGACGGATTTCCGCGCACCGTTACGCAGGCCGACATCCTTGAAAACCTGCTGGCCGGCATGAACCGCAATATGAGCGGGGTTCTGGACTTTGCCGTCGACGCGGATGCGCTCGTGCATCGTCTGTCCGGCCGTCGTACCTGCCCGAATTGCAGCGCGACATATCACCTGACCGCGCAGCCGCCCCGCACGGACGGCCACTGCGACCATTGCGGAAGCGCGCTGGTTCAGCGCAAGGACGATACCCCGGATTCGATTCGGGTGCGGCTCCAGGAGTATGCGGCGAAGACAGCGCCGCTGCTGGCTTACTACACGGAGCGAGGACTGCTGCATCGAATAGACGCGAACGGGACTCCCGAAGAGATATTCGCGGGTCTCGAATCCGCGCTTGTACGCATGGGCTGCGGCGCTCAGTCGGGCGCGTAAGCCATGGGCAGCCCATAAGCTATCCGCGGTCAATATGACGTACGCAGTCTGCGTGATATACTAATGATCGTTCTGAAGGCACAGGAAGAGATACGCAAGATTCGCGCTGCGGGACGGGTAGTTCATGCCGCGCTGAAGGCGATGGGCGAGGCGATTGTTCCGGGCAAGACAACGACGCATGATCTTGAAGCCATAGCAATTCGCATTCTGGCGGACAATCGCGCGGAATCCCCCTTTTTGGGATACTCCCCGCACAATCATCCTCCATTCCCGGCGTGGACGTGCATCTCGGTCAACGAGGAAGTCGTGCACGGGATACCCGGGCGGAGAGTTCTTCAAGAAGGCGACATCGTCAGCTGTGACGTGGGCGCAAAGCTGAACGGCTGGTATGCCGACAGCGCGTGGACATTTCCGGTTGGTCGTGTATCGCCCGACACGGAAAAGCTGCTCAAAGTAGCGGAAGAGGCGCTTTACAAGGCTATTGGCCAGGCGAAGGCCGGCAATCATGTCGGCGATATCAGCCACGCAATGGAGCGGCACGCGCGGCAAAACGGTTTCAGCGTCGTCCACGAGATGGTTGGCCATGGCGTTGGCCGCTCGCTCCACGAAGAGCCGCAAGTCCCTTGCCATGGCCGCCCGAATAGCGGCCCCGTGCTGAAGGAAGGCATGACCATCGCTATCGAGCCGATGGTGAATGCCGGCAAGCGCGAGATCGAGGCACTTTCGGATGAGTGGACTATTGTTACAGCGGACCGAAAGCGGTCCGCGCATTTCGAGCATACCGTGGCCATCACCAGGAACGGCGCGGTCATACTTACGCAGGGGGAATGAATGGCAGGTAGACGGCCCTATAGGCCGGGAGGAACCGGCGGAGCGAGCGGCCCGGGTGGATCTCGTCGCGGTGGAAAAGGTCGCGGCGGCGCTTCCGGCGGCCCTCGCCAACCACGCCCCGCGGCCGAGGAGAATGGCGGCAAAGAGAAGGGCATCGAAGTCGAAGGCGTGGTGTCCGAGAACCTTCCAAACGCGATGTTCCGCGTTAAGCTTGAGAGCGATCACGAAATACTCGCGCACGTCTCGGGCAAAATACGGATGAACTTCATTAAGATTCTTCCGGGAGACAGGGTACGCGTCGAGCTGTCACCCTATGACCTGACACGCGGTCGCATCATGTACCGCTATAGATAGTTTAGACTGAGGCAGAAATCGCGGCTGAGAAGGTATACTACTTCCCGGCCTGCATTCTGTTTCTAATTGCGGCTCGCGGAGCGATCCGTTCGGCGAGGGCCGCTTTTTCGTGTGCCTGAATGGGTGGGCCCGGTTTTCAGCGGTCAGCGTTCAATAATGTGAATTAATTGATTACGTTGATAATGAAGAACATTGACCACTGAGAATTGGCGACTGAAGGAGACGAGGATGAAGGTTCGAGCATCCGTTAAAAAGATTTGCGATAAATGTAAGGTGATTAAGCGCGAAGGGGTGGTGCGGGTTATCTGCAAGAACCCCAAGCATAAGCAGCGACAAGGGTAGGTTTCAGTTATCAGTAGTCGGTAGCCAGTGGTCAGGGGTCCGTCGAAGCTGGTCCTTGCTGACCACCGATCACTGACCACTGAAGGAGGAATGTCTTGGCCAGAATTGCGGGTGTAGACCTGCCGCGCGACAAGCGCATCGAATTCGCGCTCCCATATATCTATGGTATCGGCCTGTCCAGCGCAAAGAGGATCGTCGCGCAGGCGGGCATCAGCCCAACCACCCGGGTGCGTGATCTAACGGAATCGGAGACCAGCAAGCTGCGCGAGATCCTGGAGCGCGACTACCGTGTCGAGGGAGACCTGCGGCGCGAGGTGTCTCTGAATATTCGGCGCCTGGTGGAGATTGGCTGCTATCGGGGTCTTCGGCACCGCCGCAGCCTGCCTGTTCGTGGGCAGCGCACCAAAACCAATGCGCGGGTCCGCAAGGGGCCAAAGCGTACCATCGCGGGTAAGAAGAAGGTAAAGAAGTAGGAAGCAGTTATCAGTGGTCAGTGGTCCGTGATCAGCTAGATGCTTGCCGACCACTGATAACTGACCACTGGCCATTGACCACTGGAGAATCCAATTGGCAAATAAGAAGACGACTGGCGCGCGCCAGAAGCAAAAAGAGAAGAAGAATATCCCGGTGGGTGTGGTTCACATCCAGTCGACGTTCAACAACACCCTCGTCACGATTACCGACGTCAAGGGTGCGACCATCTCCTGGTCGAGCGCCGGATCGGTCGGCGGCTTCAAGGGAACCCGCAAGGGCACGCCGTTTGCCGCCCAGCTTGCCGCCGAGAAGGCCGCGCGCACAGCTATGGAGCACGGACTTCGCCGGGTCGACGTTCTGGTGAAGGGGCCGGGTTCCGGACGCGAGACCGCGATTCGCGCGCTGCAAGCGGTTGGGTTGGAAGTCAGCGTGATCAAGGACGTGACGCCTATTCCGCATAATGGCTGCCGAGCCCCGAAACGACGTCGCGTGTAACAACAGTCAATTTGTCGATGAGTAAATCAGTAAATCAGTAAATCTGTCAACCGGGAAAACGGGCATTGCTCGATAGCCCATAGACTAATTTACCAATTGACTGACTTACCAATTGACACAAAGATGCGCGGAAGGAGGACACGGTATCCCGCAGGGGACCGCGTAAACTTCCAGGAGCCCCCAACCGGGTTCTCGCTTACCGGCACAGTCCGGAAGGAGCATAACAAAGACGTATGGCTATCAATAAAGACCCCCGATGCCGCCAGTGCCGTCGGGAGGGTGAAAAGCTGTTCCTCAAAGGGACAAAGTGCATCGTGCACTGCACCCTAGATAAAGAGAAGCGCCGCAAGCCGCCAGGCCAGCATGGAAGTAATGTTGTCCAGAAGAAGCTGACCGAATATGGCGTGCAGCTTCGCGAAAAGCAAAAGCTCCGTCGTATCTACCGCGTCATGGAAGGGCAGTTCCGCAACTACCTCACAGAAGCGACTCGCCGCGGCGGCGTTACCGGCGAGAACCTGATGCAGCTTCTCGAACTCCGGCTCGACAACGCAATTTACCGCCTCGGTCTCGCAAGCTCCCGGGCAATGGCCCGGCAACTCGTCAGCCATCGCTTCTTCACCGTGAATGGCAAGCGCGTAAACATCCCGTCTTATCAGGTGCGGCCCGGGGATGTCATTGCGATTCATGAAACGAAGAACCAGACCGATGCGGTGAAGGAGATTCGCGCGAAAATACACACGCGCGGGCTTCCGGACTGGATGGAGATGGACAACACGAACCTAGTCGGCAAGGTAATCTCCGCGCCCACGCGCGACCAGATCAATACTGACGTTGAAGAGCAGTTGATCGTCGAGTTCTATTCGCGCTAATCTGGGAACGTGGCGTGGTAGTAGGCGAGGGCGTTCTTCCCGACACCCGATACCCGACACCCATCTGCGACACCCTTCCCCTGGAGGATACCTATGGAAATCACACTTCCGAATATCAGCATATTGGAAGAGAACGAGACGTACGGCAAGTTCGTCATCGAGCCCCTTGAGCGCGGCTATGGTCAGACGCTCGGGAACTCGCTTCGCCGCGTTATGCTCGGTTCAATCGAAGGCGCCGCTGTAACGTTTGTCAAGATCGACAAAGTGCTGCACGAGTTCTCGACAATTCCCGGTGTTAAAGAAGACACCACGGAGTTGCTGCTCAATCTGAAGGACATGTACGTAAAGATTGACCGCAACGGCAGCGGCAGGCCGGAACCGAAGACTATTCGCATCGCGAAGAAGGGCGAGGGCCGTATCACGGGCGCGGACGTGGAGTGCCCGCCCGATGTCGAGGTCGTCAATCCCGAAGTCTATCTCGCAACCATCTCTGACGAGGATGCGAGCCTGAACATAGAGCTTACAATTGAGGTGGGCAAAGGATACACTCTTCCGGACAAGCAGGAGCGGCGCGCGAACCAGCCCATCGGCGTAATCCCCGTCGGCTCGGCGTTTACGCCGGTCCGCAAGGTCAACTATACCGTAGAGGCCACTCGCGTCGGGTTCAAGACCGACTTCGAGCGCCTCGTGCTCGAAATCACCACAAACGGAACGATCAGCCCGAGCCAGGGTATCAGCCAGGCGGCGGCCGTGCTCGATCGGTACTTCCGCCATCTTATGGAGTTCGTCGGCGAGAGCCTCCCTTCCATCGAGGGCGGAGGATATCTGTTGGATCCGAATGCCGGACCGCAGGCGCCCGATGCGCGAATCGAAGAGTTGGACTTCTCAGTACGTACTTACAACTGTCTGAAGAAGGCGAATATCCTTACAATCGGCGAGCTCGTGCAGACGACAGAGGCCGACCTCATGCAGATTCGCAATTTCGGCAAAAAGTCGCTGATTGAGGTCCGTGACAAGCTGGGGCAACTGGGCCTTGGACTTAAGGGCGGAAGCACCGTATCTACCGACGACGTGGAAGACACGCCCGATACAGTTGACGAGGAGTAAGCGAATTTTGGATTTTGGATTGCGGATTGCGGATTGACCGCGGCAATAGTGCAAAATCCAAAATCCAAAATCGACGAAAGGACTTATGCTATGCGACACCGCGTTGCGGGACGCAAATTCGGCCTGCCGAGCGATCAACGCCGGGCGCTCCTCAAGGGACTGGTGCGCTCGCTCTTTGCCCATGACAAGATTATTACGACGGAGACTCGCGCGAAGGACATAAAGCCCATCGCGGAAAAGCTCATCACGACGGCCAAGAAAAACGACCTGAATGCCAGGCGGCAGGTTCGGAGGTATGTCGATTCCAACGTCTCGGCATTCGCCAGGGATGAGAAGGGCAAAATCACCGCCAATCCCGACTATGTCCCCGCGCGCCTGTTCGACGTGATCGCGAAGCGCTATGCCAACCGGCCAGGCGGATATACGCGAATTACGAAGCTCGGCGCACGGCGCGGCGATGGCGCGCCGATGGTGCTGTTGGAGCTGGTGGAGGGCGATATAGTCGCGGCAGCGCCAGGTGCGACAGTGGCCGCGGCTCCAGCCAAAACCGGCAGCCGCCGAAGCCGGACGGCCGGAGAGTAGGAATTTGGGTAATCAGGTATTCAGATTTTAGGATTGGTATTCAGGTATTCGGGTGTTAGCTGCCCGAACACCTAAACAACTGAACACCCGAATACCTACTCACCTGAACACCTGAATACCCTCCCAATTATGCGCTGCTTCAAAGTTACGCTGGAGTATGACGGGACCGATTTTTGCGGTTTCCAGTATCAGGTTGGGCAGCGGAGCGTACAGGCGGAGATTGAGCGCGGAATCCACCGGCTGACAGGGCAGGAAGTTCGCGTCCATGGCGCTGGGCGGACGGACGCGGGAGTGCATGCTCTCGGCCAGGTGGCAGGGTTCCGATGCGATACCCGCATCCCGCTGGAGAGCATGGCACTGGCGCTGAACAGCGCATTTCCGTCGGATATATCCACCGTCGCGGTGGAAGAGGTGGACGATCGCTTTCATGCCCGGTTCAGCGCTCTCTCAAGAGCTTACGTTTACGTGATTCTGAATCGGCCGCTGCCATCCGCGGTTTATAGACGGTATACTATGCACTGCCCGCAGCCGCTGAACGTGGAGGCGATGCGCCGGGCCTCGGTCCTATTATTGGGGACGCGCGATTTCAGGTCATGGGCCAATAGTACGGATGAGACAGACAGCACGGTGCGCAGGATGATTCGGTGCACGGTGCGGCCAGTCAAGAATTTCGTATTGATTCACGTCGAAGCAAACGCTTTCCTGCGAGGGATGGTGCGAAATATCGCAGGCACGCTCGTTGAAGTTGGGGCGGGCAAGCGAAGCCCGGATGAGTTAACCGGAATTACGGAATCTCGCAGTCGCGCAGAGGCAGGGCCATCCGCTCCTGCTCGAGGTCTTTGCCTGGTCCGCGTAAGATATTGAGAATGTGGTGGCGGCAAGATGGTGAGTGGACGAATGATTGAATTCACTCGCTGGAGGGCCTGCGGTGGACGAGTGAGTGAATTCACTCGCTGGAGGGCCTGCGGCCAATCGTCCTCGCGGACGGAGGAGAAGCTAATGAAAACGTATTCGGCGAAGCCGCAACAGATAGAGCGTAAATGGTTGGTCATAGATGTGGCCGGCAAGCCCATGGGCCGCATTGCGACCGACATCGCCCGCCTGCTTCGCGGCAAGCATAAAGCGATCTTTACGCCCAACCAGGATACCGGCGACTTCGTGATCGTCGTGAACGCCTCGCAGCTCGTCCTTACGGGCCGCAAGGCCGGCGAGAATGTATACCGACACTCCGGGTGGCCCGGCGCGCTCAAGTCCATCACTCGTGGCGATGAACTGGCCAAAAAGCCGGAAGAAGCGCTTCGCCGTGTTGTGAAGGGAATGATTCCCCACAACAAGCTGGGCAACGCAGTGATAAACAAGCTTAAAATTTACGCCGGGCCTGATCATCCGCATGAGGCGCAGAAGCCGGAAGCGTGGGTCAACCCGATGGATAAACAAGGAGAGTAAAGAGTGCCACCTGCAACCCGATACTATGGAACCGGAAAGCGCAAGGACGCCATTGCGCGAGTTTGGATTGTTCCCGGAACCGGTACTGTAACCGTTAACGATCGGCCCGCCGCGAAGTATCTTGGCCGTCTGGTCTTGCAGCGCCTGATTCAGCAGCCCTTCGAGGTGACCGAGAACGTTGGACGTTTCGACGTGATTGCGCGGTGCAAAGGCGGCGGAATCAGCGGGCAGGCAGGAGCAATCCGCCATGGTATCAGCAAGGCGCTCCTCGAGGCGAACCCCGACCTGCGGCCCACGCTGCGAAAGCTCGGCTTTCTGACCCGCGACCCGCGCGTAAAAGAGCGCAAGAAGTATGGCCGCAAGGGCGCTCGCCGCGGATTCCAGTTCAGCAAGCGCTAAATCTTTTATTGTTCTGTATTCACAGCCCGGCCACGCCGACTATCGGCGTGGCCGGGCTTGCGTGTTGATTCCGATATTCGGCACGATAATTTATGAAATTCCTGCCGATTCGAAGTGTCAAATACGATGTAGGCTGCGTCTACTTATTCATAGCCTCGCAATCTGTACTTATTCGCGCGGCGCCAGGGAGCAAACGTCGTGCAATTCCGAACTGAATCGCTGCCGGTGAGACTGCTCGCCTGTTCCGTTATTCCGCTTTTTGTGCTGTCCGCCCGCGCGGGCAAAGTGAGCGGCGAAACTATCACCGTTCAAAGCCGCGAAAGCTTGATGAATGCAGTGCAGCCTCTCGCAACCACATCCCTGCCCACCGCTACGCGAGGCATTCCGCCATCGGCTATTCCCGCCAATCTGTTCGGCGATCCCGCGCCCGTCCCGACAAAGCCTGGCAGTCTCCTCGTCGAATCCAAACAGGCTGCAAAACCTGTCGTTGAATCCACTCCGCCTCTTCCCGACCCTACGGTGAAATATATTGTTACCGGAGTGGTTGAGAGCGAGGAGGGGAGATACGCCCTAATTGAGGATCGCAAGACTCGCGAGGGCCGATTCGGGCGGCTTGGCGATTCCGTGGACGGCTTCGTTGTTACCGATATCGACGCAGGCGGCTTGCGCCTGCGCGGAGAGGCCGGCGGCGGCGCAATCGCGATGAACGAGAAATACGATCTTACTCCACTGGACCGCGACGCTCCCTACCTGGGCGGTCGCATTACGAAGCATGGGGAATATGGTGCGGCTGAACAGTTCGCAGCCATATTACTGCCAACGCCTGTTTCGTTGGATTTGATGGGGACGCTCGACTCATATATCGTGTTGCGGGGCGGCGAGGTTTTCAAGAAGCTGAATAGCGAGGCTTTCGAGGGGAAGCTGCCGCTCAAGGAATACCACGATCGGGTAAACGCCGCGCAGCCAGTCGTGACGAACTCCCTTGTTGTTTCGTACACGCGCTTCACCGATGACATCAGCATTGTTGGGGATAATCTAAAGGTCCAGGTCTTGACGGACACCGTCAAGTAGCGGGCAAATTACGGCATCTCGGTCAGGTCGGCCCAGATATAATCAGGATTCCATGCGTCCGGCGAGGCGGCGGCTTCCGCCCGCGTGCTGACGCCGGTGAGAACCAGGGCGGTACGCGCGCCCACGGCTTTTCCTATGGCTATATCCGTATCCAGGCGATCTCCGATGACAAGGCAGTCGCCCGCCGATACGCCCGCGCGCCGCAGAATAATCTCCAGCGTGTACGGCTCCGGCTTACCAATCGTGCGTGGCACGACGCCCGTGCAGGTCTCGATAGCCGATACAATGGCTCCGCCGCCGGGGAGGGTTCGCCCGCCGGAGTCGGGGTAGGTTTTGTCGCGGTTCGTCGCAATAAATGTCGCGCCATTCGTGATGGCCGTATGCGCCGAGGCCAGCTTCACGTAGGTGAATCCGCGGTCCCACCCCGCGACCACGTAGTCGGGCTGCTCAATCGCGACATCTTCTACGATTCGCATTCCGCCCGCCGCCAGCTCCTGTTTAAGTCCCTGCTCTCCAACAACGAACACGCCCTTACCCGTCTCTCCTGTCTCGGCAAACATCTGGGCGGTTGCGTAGGCGGAAGTCATGATCTCGTCGGGGGTGGAGGGAATGCCGAAGCGGGCGAGCTTGGCGACATATTCGTGGCGCGATTTCGAGGAGTTGTTCGTAAGAAAATAGACGCCCTCGCCGCGCTCGCGCAATTTGCGGACAGCCTCGGAAGCGCCCGGCAGCGGGTCGTCCATGCGGAACAGCACGCCATCCATATCGAATACGTTAATCCGCATATTGATAAAAGATTTCACCGCGAAGACGCGAAGATGCGAAAAAAGGCATAATGAGCGTCATAGCCTTTGCACCACTGTGGACACTGCGGGCACAGCGATCCCGGAAAGGGTTCGTGCCGTCGTGTCGTTCGCCGTGGTTGAATCGCCTTTCTTCGTGTCTTCGCGTCTTCGCGATTAAATTGGTTATCTGTCCCGTTGGACCACGTAATGGGTGAGCGCGGCGAAACATTCACGGGCGCAGGAATTGGGAAGCTGTTCCAAGGCGGCCTCCGCCATTTCGACATGTTCGCGGGCGGCGGCGCGGGTCCGCTCGAAAACATCATATCGCGCAAGCGTATGCACGGCATCCGCTACGGCGGCGTCGGAAAGGGTAGCGTTGCCAAAGGCCGCAAGCAGGCTGTCGCGGTCGGCGGCCTCGGCCTCGTTCAGCGCCAGCAGAAAGGGGAGTGTCGCGCGGCCATCGCGGAGATCGCTGCCTACTGGCTTGCCCGTGACGAGCGGATCGCCCGTGTAGTCGAGGAGGTCGTCGGCGATCTGGAAAGCCATTCCGAGCCGGTAGCCGTACTCCGCCAGCGCATCCACCTGGTCCTGGGTGCCGCCGGCGAGCATTGCCCCGCAACGACAGCAGCCTTCTATGAATACAGCCGTCTTCTTCCGCAAAATCTCATAATAGCGTTCCGGCGAAATCTTGGGATTGCCCGTGGCGAGTATCTCCATCACCTCGCCCTCGCTCATCTCGATCGTCATGTCGGAGACAAGGCGAATGATTCGAAGGTCGCCATCCACCGCCAGGATTCGCATGGAGCGTGCAAGCAGAAAGTCGCCGGTCAGGACCGCGACGCCGTTGCCGTAGACTGCATTCGCGGTTGGTTTTCCGCGCCGCATAGCAGTGTTGTCGACCACGTCGTCATGAATCAGCGTTGCCATGTGGACGAGCTCGACAGAGGCGGCAACCGAATTCAGGCGCGCCAGATCCGGCTCGGCGCAGATAGCGCGGGCGCTCAGCGCGACCATTGCGGGGCGAAGCCTCTTGCCGCCTGCCGAGAGAACGTGGCCGCACAGGCCATATACTTCGCGCACCTCGGAGGTGATCTCAGAATCTAGTCTCTCCTCGACGGCGATGAGGTCCGGCTGCACGAATTCGAGGAACCGGGTCGCCGGAGTTAACGCCGGCGCGGACGTGACGAAGGTTGTGGCGCTCATAATTTTAGCTCCCGTGACCGCTCACGTTGGGCTGAGCCATTTTCGTGCCGATGTGGATACAGACGCTGCCGAAATTCAGGTCGTGGACGCGCACGTCCGCAATACCGGCGTTGTTCATCATGCGGGCTAAATCCTCCCGCGAATGGAAGGCTTGAATGGATTTTGGCAAGTAGGCGTACGCCTCGCTCTTGCTGAGCAAAGCGCCGATTCGGGGCAGCGCTTTCATCTCGTAGAATCGAACAAGGGCGCGCAGAATCGGATTTCGCGGCCGGTTGAACTCCAGGCAGACGACGCGACCGCCGGGTTTCGCCACGCGCGCCATCTCCGCGAACGTCCGCTGAGTATCGGTGACATTGCGGATTCCGAAACCGACGGTTACGCAGTCGAAGAGGTTGTCGTGATAGGGGAGCGCCTGCGCGTCGGCGACCAGCATGCTGATACGGCGGTCGGAGGCGGCATCTGTTTTGCGGACACCCAAAAGCGCCATGGGGGCGCAAAAGTCGCAGCCGACGACCATGCCGGAGTGCCCGACCGCCCGGTAGAGATCAATGGCGAAATCACCGGTTCCCGTACAGACGTCGAGGGCCGAATCGCCGGGATTCAGACGGGCCAGGCGGACGGCTTTGCGCCGCCACCCGTAATGCTGGTTGAAGCTGAGGATGCTGTTCAACAGGTCGTAGCGGTGGGCGATATCCGCGAACATTTCGCGGACATAAGTGGCCTTGTCGCCGGTGTAGTGGGAGGGCTGATTCGTCCCAGCCATTTGCGTTCCCATCATATGGCCCCGCACTTTGTTGCCTTTTTCACAAACTTGGTCGAAGTATACCCGTGGCGAGAACGGTTGTCAATTGAGACATGACCACATGACCACCCGTGTAAAATGGGTGTCAGGAGGGCGGGCAAGCCGCCAAACGCCCTCACGGGCGGAATAATGCGGATATGAATCCATCTTGAACGGGTTTACCGTCCGGAGGACGTCTAGCCGGAGGCTCCCCAGACACGCGTTTTACACGCGTGGTACGACACGCGTTTTACTCGCGTGGTACGACACTGGTTTACACGCGTGGTACGACACGCGTTTTACTCGCGTGGTACGACACTGGTTTACACGCGTGGTACGACACGCGTTTTACACGCGTGGTTAAAAGAACGCGCGTATGCGTGAACCCTATGCCGGTTTGCTATCCCTAAGTCAGTAGGAGGTACTCCCAATGACTGCAAAAATGACTGCAAAATTTTCGCGCTTGACCGTTCTTTGCTCGAAAATTACGTTGACCACGCTTATTTTGGCGACGGCTTCGCCCTTCGCGTTCGCGCAGGGCATTCTCTATCCGCGTTCCGATGTCCGTATTCAGCCGTTCTTCGTCAAGAGCGTACGCGTAACTACGGTTATCAACGACAGTCTGGCCGAGACGACCGTGGAGCAGACTTTCGTCAACGACAGCAGCGCCGAGCAGGAGGGAACCTATCTCTTCCCGCTGCCGGACGGCGCGACCGTCACCTCATTCTCTCTGCGGGCCGGCGATCGGGTGATGGAGGCAAAAGTCCTGAGCAAAGAGGAGGCGCGAGCAGTCTACGAATCCATCGTGCGCAGGCGCAAAGACCCGGCGCTGCTGGAGTACATCGACCGAGGGCTGTTCCGCTCGTCCGTCTTTCCGATTCCGGCGCATGGCGAGCGGGCGCTTACGCTCAAGTATGCCGAGGTGCTGAAGCTTGACGGCGGCCTGAAGCGCTTCACCTATCCGCTGACAACGGGTCGATTCTCTTCTCGCCCGGTCGTCTCCTCCTCCGTCAATGTACGGCTGCGCACCACCTCGCCGCTGAAATCCGTCTACTCGCCCACGCACGATGTTTCGGTGCGGCGGACCAGCGATCAGGAGGCGTCGGCAAGCTGGGAAGGGACCGGCGAGATTCCCGACCGCGACTTCCTGCTCTACTTCTCGACAAGCTCCGACGACGTGGGACTCAGTCTCATCACCTACCCGACGGGAATCGAAGGCGGCTATTTCATGCTGATAGCGGCGCCTCGATTCAACGTTCCGAAGGACAAGATTCTTCCCAAGCAGGTTGTCTTCGTGCTGGATCGGACCGGCTCCATGCAGTCCAACGGCAAGATCAAGCAGGCGAAGAACACGCTCAAATACTGTCTCGACAGCCTGAATACCAACGACCGGTTCAACGTGCTCACCTTTAACGAGAGCGTGGACTTTCTGAATCGCTCGCTCATGCCGGCCAATCACGACAATGTGGAGAAGGCCCAGCGGTTTGTTCGAGACGTAGATGCCAGCGGCGGCACCAATATCGACGAGGCGCTGAAAGCGTCCACGGGGCAGCTCAAGCCGGAAAACGGGTCACAGAAAATGATTGTCTTCCTGACGGACGGCCTTCCGACCGTTGGCGAGACCAATGTGGAGACGATTCTACATAACGTGACGATGATGAACAGAGGCGATAAGGTTGTCAGCACGTCAAAAACGGTACTTCGCGACGCGGCGGGCGTTGGCGCGCGAATCTTCTGTTTCGGCGTCGGCTACGATGTAAACGTGCCGTTCCTCGACCGCCTGGCGGACGAAACTCACGCTCAGGCGGACTTTGTGCGTCCGGAAGAGAATATCGAATCGATAGTCTCGTCCTTCTACGCGAAAATCAGCTCTCCGATTCTCACCAACGTAAAGCTGGAGTTCGACGGAATTGACGCCTATGACATCTACCCGAAAACGATGCCGGACCTCTTCAAGGGCGGTCAGTTAATGGTCACGGGGCGGTATCGGGGCACGGCTCCGGGCACCGTGCGGCTTACCGGCAGCGCGCAGGGCCAGTCTGCTGCTTACAAACTACCGAATGCATTTGGGGAGAACTGTGCGCGCAGCTCACTCATCTCCAGAATCTGGGCGACGCGCAAGATTGGATACCTTCTGGATCAGATTCGGCTGAAATCGAATCAGGAGGTGATCGACGAAGTGGTGAGGCTTTCCAAGGAGTATGGAATCATCACGCCCTATACGTCCTACCTTGCGGATGACCGGCAGGACTTGGCGGTACGCGCTGCAAGCGGTCCCGCCGTACTGGGAAGCACCACTTATGAGCTCGACAACACGAGGCTGTTCCGGCTCGGCGAGGAGGCGCGAAGAGAGGTCTCCGATCTTCGACTGCGCGATGAGAAGTCCTCGGTCGGCGCGGAGGCCACGGGACGAGCTTTGAACTCTCTGGGCTATCAAAATGCCAATCGCGCTCCTGCGGGAACGCAGGGAGGGTTCGGAGGAATGGCGGGCGACCGTTTCTCCGGTGGCGAAGGACGCGGCGGCTACGCGCTGGATTATGGACGCGCTGACGTGATGCTGCGGAAGAAGGATAACGGCGTTTCAGGACCCGCGGACAAGCCTGCCTATCAGCAGGTGCAGGACGCAGCGCGCGTGCAGGCGGTTGCCGGACGGGTCTTCTATCGGCGGAATAATGTCTGGTTCGACAACAACTACCCGTCTGGGCAGAGAGTAATCAAGATCCAGGCGCTTTCGGACGCGCACTTCCAACTTTTGAAGGCGCGCCCGGATTTCGGCAAGTACGCCGCGGTCGGCGACGAGGTGCTCGTCAGCCTTGGAAAAGTGTCGGTTCAGATCGGCAAAGAGGGCAAGGAGAAGCTCACCGAAGCCGAGCTAAAGGAGCTCACCGCGAGATAGAAGTCGCGGTTGAAGGGCCGCTTCGCTTGAAGCGGCCCTTCGTTACGCCAGGTCCACGCGTGCAAAAAGCGTATCGTACCACGCGTGTAAAACGCATACCGTGCCACGCGTGTAAAACGCGTATCGTCCCACGCGTGTAAAACGCGTATCGTACCACGCGTGTAAAACGCGTATCGTCCCACGCGTGTAAAACGCGTATCGTACCACGCGTGTAAAACGCGTATCGTCCCACGCGTGTAAAACGCGTATCGTACCATGCGTGTAAAACGCGTATCGTACCATGCGTGTAAAACGCGTGTCTGGTGGGCCTTCGGCCAAACGTCCTCCGGACGGTAAGTTCCTGTAAGGTCGAACTCGATCCTGGATTACGTCGCCTAACTCGAACGCTGTCTGCTCGACACAGAGCAGACCCTCTTTGCGCCGGAACAATTGCCTTTTCGCGCCTGCGTCTGCTATCCTGAAACCGCAATCCCTTTGAACAGGATACTCTCCCATGCGTCTTTTCACATTCATGCTGTCGTTCGTTTTGCTTGGCGCCTCTGCCGGCGCTCAGTTGACTGCGCCCTCGGCTGTGGAGGCTATTGCCATCGGGCCGCGCGAAGTGAAGGTCTATTGGAACGCTGCATCTGGCGCAGCTAAGTACGTTATCCGGCGCGATGGGGTGGAGATCGGATCGGTGAGTGCGGAGACGCGCGTCTATACCGATCCGAGCGCGCAACTGGGACATACCTATCGGTACGAGGTTGGGGCGGTGGATGCGCTGGGAATGTCAAAATTGGGGCGGCCCTACATTGAGCGCGCATTTGCTGAACTCCCGGACCGAACGGACTGTGACGTGCTTGTCGTTGGAGCGACTACCGCCGGCGTTGCGGCGGCGGTGACCTCGGCGCGCTACGGACTGAACGTCGTGCTGATTGAGGAAACGCGGCGGCTCGGAGGCATGCCCGTGAACGGCCTGGGAGCGACCGACCTTCGCCGCCTCGAACATTCGAGCGGTTTCTTTGAGGAGTTCCGGCTGAAGGTTCAGAGTCTGTACGATTCCGGCGACGGGCTAAAGTACGCGCCGCGGATCGCTCACCAGGCCGTCAAGGATATTCTGTGGGCGGAGTCGCGACTCGTCGTGCACCGCCAGGTGCGACCCGTAAGCGTTCGCAAAGTGGGAGACCGTATCGCGGAAGTGATCGCGGAGACCGTGGGTCCGAACCAGGGCGGGCGTCGAGTCGTGTTCCGTCCGCGCATCGTCGTGGACGCGACGGAGTGCGGCGACGTGGCAGCGTGGGCGGGCGCGCCCTTCCGCGTGGGCCGGGAGCCGCGATCCATGCGCGAACCGCACGCGGGCCACCTATTCTACGACCGCGCTGGAGACAAGCCGCTGCCAGGCAGCACCGGCAGGGGAGACCGGCGGGTGCAGGCGTACGCCTACCTGATGACGGTCCAGGATTTCGGCATAGGCGCGGACAAGACCATTCCCAGGCCGCCCGGCTACAACCCCCGTAAGTATGAGCACGCACCAAAGTGGGAGCAGAGCTGGGCCGCCTCCAGCGGCAAGCTGCCAAACGGCAAGTTCGAGGTGAATCAGCATCCGCAGGGCAGCGACCTTCAGGTTATCAACTACGGCTACCCGACTGCAAAATATGCAACGAGGCGGCGAATAGAAGAGCGGTTCAAGAATCACGCGCTCGGTTATCTCTACTACCTTCAGACGGTCGAGGGAAAGCGGAATATCGGGCTGTCGGAAGACGACTACCGGGACAGCGATAACTGGCCCCCGCTTCTCTACATACGCGAAGCCCGGCGATTCGAGGGCGCGCGCGTCCTGGACGAGACCGACATCAGCTCCCGTCCTCTCCAGCCAAACGTCATCGGGCTGGGCGACTACCCGATGGATTCACACGCCGTGCAGCCCAAGACCGAATGGTCCACGCCCGATATGGGGGAGGGGGAGTTCTATCTTCCGCAGTACACGCCCTGGCATCAGGCTCCCTACGATCTGATGATTCCGCGCGGACTCTCCAACCTTTTCACGCCCACCGCCATCTCCGCCACGCACGTTGCCTACGGAACGCTGCGGCTGGAACCGGTTCGGATGCACTTCGGCGAGGCCGCGGGAATTGCGTCCTACCTATCGCTGCGCCACGAGGTCACTCCGCGCGATGTACCTGCCCGTCAGATTCAGGACGAGTTGGTCAAGCTGCGACCCGCCGCCAGGGACCGGCCAGCGATGGACGGTATCGGCGCGCCGGGCCCGAGTCCGCATCCGGCGCTGCTCTATGCGTTTACCGACGTTAAGCCGGGCCTGCGCAAGTACCGCGCTATCGAATGGCTGGCCGCGCGTGGATTCTTTCTCTCGCCGCCCCCGCCGATGCCGCGTATGCCGGACAACGGCTTGACCTCCATCGACTTCGATCCCGATTCGCCCGCGACTGAAGAGGAGGCCGCCCGGCTGCTGAATCTGCTGGTGAAACGGTCCGGTGCGGAGACGATTCATGCTGTGCATCCGGGCCTCTTACCGGCTACAGCAGGAATATACTCCCCGCAGCCGCTGACGCGAATCCGCATGGCAGGAATGCTCGCGTACAGCATGGGATGGAAATCCTCTGGCAGCTCCGTTAGCCACTACGCCGACCTGACGACGAGAAGCGCAAATGACAGCGCGGAAACCCTGTTCTTTTACTGGATTGATCCGGGATTGTGGGACGATTGGCCGCGATACGCTCCGGATGGACGCATGCTGTTTCGCCCCGACGTTTCCCTCACCCGCGCGCAGCTTGCCGAGCTGATCTATTTGGCGCACATGTACGCCGGGCCGCTCTGGGAGGACTTCGCCGCGGACAGAGTTTCACAGATTCCTGCTCGGCAAAGCCCATATCGGCGACAACCAGACGAGGCGCTGAATACGTATCGCTAAAATGTTCGCCTGACCACGCGTTTTACACGCGTGGTACGCCACGCGTTTTACGTGCGCGGTCGCTGTCTGTCGATAAATATGCCTGCCAGGTTGCCAATAAATATGCCCGCCCGGTT
>JBBROJ010000021.1:0-48220 GCA_038229495.1 Chthonomonadales bacterium | reverse complement strand
GGCAAGAGTTTTTTTTGTTCATGTCACATCAACCTCCCGTGGGTACTGAATGGTACACACTGACCGAAGATAGATGTGATATCCGTGTACGAGATCAGATGACACACGGGTGTACGAGATCAGATGATACTTGTCTGTTAGAGCATTACAACGGGATGTTGAGCACCACTCAAAACATCTCAACTAGTTCTGCCATCACCTCGAGAGCGCGGATCGCAAGCTTAGCGATTGCACCATAAGTCATGTGTGTGGTTCCAATCGCGGCCCGGAGGGTGGCGATCTCAGCCCCCATTCCGGCGGCGTCCCCTTCGAATGCGCTCGCCTCGGCGTCTACAGCAGCCATGTCGATCTCGAACATGCCGATCAGTTTTTCGAATTTGGCGATCTGCGACAACTCTCTAATCGCGATCTTGATCAATATGACCATCTGCTCCTTCGAGTAAGTTCCGATCAAGAATCCAGAAAAGCACCTCCAGAGCAAGGCAAGAATCGAGTCCATATCGTCGCATCCGTTCGGATCTACCCGATTCACCGGGTTCTCACGACAATAGCTATACCAGTTGGTTCCGTGCTTTGATACATCCTCGTTGATGAATCTCCCGGTCACCGGATCCATACAGCGGTGTTGCATATAAACCAGCCCAGTCTCATCATCGCTCGGGTGACCCAATGACCCCACGAACTTGTGCTTGCTGGTGCTTGTTCCGGCAGACGTTCTTACCGCCCCATATACGTCGTAGCTTCTGGTGGCGGTCAGAGTCCCACTTGTGTTCACTTCGCCAAGCACCGAGCCAAGTCCATCGTAGCAGTACCACCGAATCGCTCCCGACGAATCATCGCGCCTATATTCCGGTCCTCTCGGCCCGATAAGATAGGTAGCGACGTTGGTCTCAACCCCATTGACCGGCTTTTGCTCACGGACGAACATGGATGAATCGAGGACAGAATCGGTAGTCGTTGTCACGCCGCTTGTTGTCGAGGCCATCCGATGGCGGATTCCATCACTTGCATACGTGTTGACTGTTGTTGTCGAGCCGTTGCCGCATTGGTAGAGGCGATTCTGCGAATCCCAGGTGTTCGTGCGTCCGCCGCCTGTGAGGGTGTTGCCGTCGAGGTCGTTGGTGTAGTTGTTCGTGCCTCTCGTCAGGAGCATATTCGCGGCATTGCAGGTATACGATTCGCTCGTCCCGTCGTTTACTTTGGTGGCCCGGTTGCCCATGGCATCGAACGTGTAGCTCTGGGTGTGCGAATCGCCATTGTTCACGCTGGTCAAGCGGTATACATCATCGTAGCCATAAGTCTCGGTGCGCACGATTCCGCTCACGTCGCTTATCTGATTCGCGGTCCTCATGCCGGCGTCATTGTACGCGTAGTCGTTTTGGGTGAGCACGGTCGTGTTGAACGTCGGGTAGTAGGGATTGGATTTGTAGCGGTAGACGTTCTTTATCTTCTTCAGCCAACCGTGTCCATGCACGCTCCCGTCATCCTCATTGACGTAGGAGGTGCGGCAGTAGGACTGCTTCGCGCCGTACTGGTCGAACACCTGGTTCCAGAAGCATTCGTGTATCTGGCCCCGGATGTCCATGTGATAGTCGGCAATGCGCCCGCCGTCATCGGTGATGGTGACGAGCATCTTGCCGAGGCTGTTGGGGTCGTCTTTCGTGAGCACTTCGCCAACGTGCGTCGTCGCGGTGGTGGAGTAGTCGTAGGTCCACGTTCCTCCGCCGGGCAGTCCCATCGTGTGCCGCTCACCGGAGAGGCCGTAGGTATACCCGACCGCTCCCGTGATGGGGTCGGTTACCGAGGAGACCCGGTCGTTGCCGGTCTCGTAGGCAAGCGAGGTCGTGCCTCTGTTGTCCGTCACGCTGTTCATGCGGCCATTCCCGCCATAACTGTAGGATACTGATTCAGCAGGCGTGTTCGTAGTTGAGGGGAAGCTCGCCTGCGTGGGCTGGCCAAGCGTGTTGTAGCTGAAGGTCGAGCCTCTGCCCATGGGGTCGGTGGAAGAGGTCACCCTTCCCCCTGAATCGTAGACCATGCTCGTTGTGCGATTCAAGTGCCCCGTTCCGGGGTCCTGCACCACCTGCGTCAGATTCCCCCACGAATCGCCATAGGTATAATTCGTCACCACGTTATTGAGATTCATCAGTCCATCCCGTACCGAACAGAACTCCCAAGTCATTGTTGTAGGCATGCGGACTAAAATTGAATGGATCAAAGGTGGTAGTATTGAATGGAGGCAGGGTGTTTAGTGACGTCTCCGCCTGACGAACGAACTCAGTCCGGTATACAAGGTGATTCCGAGAAACCAACCTAAAAAACAAGGTGCCAGTGCCCGCAAGAATCCTGTCTGAGTGTAAAAGGTTATACCGAGTGCTCCGGCAAAAACTGCAAACATCAATATTCTTTTTTGTCTGTTCAATTACGCGCCTCCTGAGACAATGCCAAATGTCCTATATGGTTAGGTATCTGCCCCAATTGACAGTATAATGCCTAGTTCTACCATAGCCTGAAATGCCAATGCAGTCACCGCTGGGGCTGCTTGCGTCTTGAGACCCGCCGCTGTAGATGCAGCCATGCCCTCAAAGACGTGGGCGGTTGCTGCGAATTCAGCGGCGCTGATGATCCAAAGAACCAGAGATTGAGAGTCAGACAGACCTACAGCCGCCAATCCAAACAAGACTGCTGCACCCTCAAGCGCTTCAACGGCATTCTTCATGGTAATTGCCGACGATACGCTCGAATAGTACAATTGTTCTATGGCATATGCAAAGAGCGCAACAGCTGCAACCCATGCAAGGAATCGAACTCCGTTTGGCATTTTCCAGCGCTGGCCTGTATCATCTGTAGCGTTAATAGGGTTGTTATTGCAGTACAAGAGCCAATTTTCGCCTTGGCGGCCGGGGTCCTGACTCACGAACCTTCCAGTAACCGGGTCCATGTATCTAGCCCGCATATAGATCAGGCCAGTTTCGTCTTCGCTTGGATGGCCTAGTTGACCACAGAACTTATGTTTGCTCGTACTCGTGCCCGCGTTTGTCCTTACGCTGCCGTACACATCGTAACTTCGAGTTGCAGTGAGAGTGCCCGTCGTGTTCACTTCTCCCAGTACACTCCCCAGCCCATCGTAGCAGTACCACCGAATCGCTCCGCTCGAATCGTCCCTCCTATACTCCGGTCCTCTCGGTCCTACAAGATAGGTCGCAACGTTCGCCATGCCTGCTGAGGGGTTCTGCTCACGGACGAACATAGACGCATCGAGCACAGAATCGCGAGTCGTTGTTACACCACTCGTCGTGGAAGCTGAACGGTGTCGCAAGCCATCTGCGGCATAGGTATTTACTGTGGTTGTGCTTCCATTGACGCATTGGTAGAGCCTGTTTTCCGAATCCCACGTGTTGGTCCGCCCGCCACCGGTCAGCGTGTTGCCGTCCAGGTCATTCGTGTAGCTGTTTGCGCCCCATCGCCCGCTCGCCTCATCGCGCCTTTCGGAATCCGCCGACCGACGTTAGCCGAGACCACGATAAATCGGCCGACTGCCCACGTGCCAACAATGAAAAGGCGGGCAGGCGTCAACGCAATCCACCTTGACAACTTGGGTTATTTACAGAAGCTCGCCCGGCTTGAACCAGAGCGCAAGCTCGGTCTCGGCAGTCTCGGAAGCGTCCGAGCCGTGAATCAGATTCGTCTGAAGCTCAGTGGTGAGGTCTCCGCGAATGGTGCCGGGTGCGGCGTCCTCCGGTTTGGTAGCGCCCATCAGCTTGCGGACAAGCGCGATCGCCTGATTTCCTTCCCATGCCATCGCGACGACGGGACCACTGGTGATAAACTCGACGAGGTCTCCGAAGAAAGGACGCTCGCGGTGGACGGCATAGTGCTTTTCCGCCAACGCTCGATCAGGCTGCAGCATCCTGAGGCCCGCGAGCCGTAAGCCCTTGTTTTCGAATCGGCGAATCATCTCGCCCACCAGCCGGCGCTCTACGCCGTCCGGCTTAACCATCACAAAAGTGCGTTCCATTTCTGCTCCTGATTGGGAATGGCGTCCCGCCCCGCGTGGGCGGCTGCCGATTGGCCAGATTATACCCTTACGGAGGCGGCGGGAGAAGATCGGGAAGATTCGTATCGAGGCGGTAGGGTGGCCGTGAAATCAAAACGGGCTAACGGATGGGGCTTGTGGGGAAAGCGCTTTGATAGGGATTGCCGAGTCCAGTGGCGGAGCCAATGACCTTGTCGCGGCCGATAAGGTGTTCTCCAGCCTGCTTGCGCTCCTCGTCCAGGGTGTCACCGAGATGAAGGGTCTTTCCGGCCGCGCTCTCGATGGATTTACGGTGAACCTGTTCCGGCGGGGCGTGATGGTTTCCAGCCCACGCTTCGACATCGCGCGCAACTGACGCGGAAAGGACGGCTGACCTCTGGAGGTTCTTTACATGGCCGTGAGGCTTCTTCTCCTTCAACTGATTCGACAGCGCGACTTGGCCGCCGGCCCAGTTGAGAGACGCCACCGGTACGCCGCGCGCGTTCAACTGTCCCGACAACCGATCGGCTTCCATACCTGTTTTCAGATCTTTGAGGATGTCCGATATCGCTTCCACGTTCCTGTCCGGGTGGAGCTTGCCGACCGTGCGCGCCATCTTTTCAAGCTCAGCCGGTATGTCCGCCGATATTCGTCCCTCAGCGAGCCCCTTCGTCATCCAGTACAGCTTCCAGAAGATGTCCGCCTTGTCGACGAGGTCTCGATTCGAATAGTCGCCATACTTCTCCGATGTTATGCCCAGGTCCGTCCGCAGGTCGTTTGCGGGTATGGCCGGAATATTGATTGGGGAAGGAGCAACGCTTGCGCCGAACCCGCCCGGAGGGGGAGCAGTCGCTATCCTGCTGGCGGCACGCGGCGTTCGGTAGCGATCCTCGCCGCATCCTGCCGCCAACACAAGGCTGAAGACGCAGATCGTGGCGCACGTGCGGCCAATATAGCGGACTAAATAGCAGGGGATCTCGGACGTCAAAGATGTTGAGAAGTGACTCGTGACGTGACTCGTGAAGTAATTATAGCGGCTCATAACTCTATTATGCGTATTTGACCGCCGATTATCAAGGCCAAAATTCCGACTGTTTCGGCGAAATCGGGGAGCACCATGAGGAATCGACTGTCGCCGCAGTTATCGGGTTCGTGCTGTCTGGTATAATTGGTAATTGAGGCCGGGTGTGGTCTCTTGAATATGACTCCCGTTACGCATGATTCGGAGGATAGCTTCCATGGCTGCAGATAGCAAGAAGTCGAAGACCAACGTTGCCGCGCGCGCCGAGGCGAAGGCCGCAGCGCAGATGTGCCGCTCGTGCGGCAAAAAGGTGGAGGTCGTGATGACCCTCACCGCCGCAGGCAAGAAGATGATGATTCGCAAGTGCTGCGGCATGGCAGTCGTATAATAGCGAATTCCGTTGTGGCAGCCTCCATGATTCGTGGCCCTGTTCGCGATTCAAAAATATTTGAGCACGCTCAACCGGCCAGTCGTGCAGGAATACGACTCGCCTTGTCAGAAGTGAATTACGGAGGTAATCACAATGACAGGCGATGGTCAGACCGTTAGACAGCCGTGGCAGATTTATTGCGCGGAGATGCTCGGAACCTGTGTGCTTGTTTTTATTGGATGCGGCGCCGTGGTAACAAACTCGATGAGCAGCCCCGGACCGGTCGGCCTCGTGGGAATCGCTCTGAGCTTCGGGATGGCCGTGGCTATGATGATCTACGCGGTCGGCCCCATTTCGGGGGCGCATATAAATCCGGCGGTAACCGTCGCGCTGGCGGTGACGGGCCATTTTCCAAAGAAGCAGGTCCTGCCGTATATCGGCGCTCAGGTTATTGGAGCGCTTGCAGGCAGCCTGCTGCATCTGGTTCTATTCAGCTCGGCGGTCGCGGCGAAAGGATCGTACGGCGCGACAACGTCAAACGTGCCCATAGGCGGCGCGGTGGGGTTTGAAGTGGTTCTTACCTTCGTGCTGATGTTCGTAATCATGGCGTTCGCCACGGATTCTCGCGCGCCGGGAACCCTGGCCGGCATCGCAATCGGCCTGGTGGTAGTGGTCGATATTCTGGTCGGCGGACCCGTAACGGGCGCATCCATGAATCCGGCGCGGAGTTTCGGACCGGCGCTGCTGGCAGGCGGCCCGGCGCTTACTCAGCTATGGATATACGTTGTAGGACCGTTAGCAGGCGCAATACTCGGCGCTCTATGCTATGAGGCGTTTCGCGACAAGGTGATTCAAAGCAGTTCCGCGCCGGTGGATTGACAACCCGCGTCCCACTATGTAAAATCGTCCCGGTCATCGCGCGATGACTGGGACGATTCTGTTGCGTGACAGAGACGTTCGCTTCACGGCATGTCAGGCGGCCGCGAGTACGCCGTGCGGGTCGATTACGAACTTCTTCGCTGCGCCATGGTCGAAGTCCTCATAACCTTTAGGCGCTTCATCGAGGGAGATCACCGTGACGTTGACAGCCTTGGCGATCTGTATCTTGTCATGCAGGATGCACTGCATCAATTGCCGGTGGTACCGCATTACCGGGCACTGGCCCGTTGCGAAGTAATGCGATTTAGCCCAGCCGAGTCCGATGCGGATACCCAGCTGTCCGATTTTGGCATTCTCGTCTACGCCGCCCGGGTCGCCGGTGACGTAGAGGCCGGGAATTCCCAGCCGCCCGCCCGCCCGAGTCACCTCCATGATTGCGTTCAACACGGTCGCGGGACGCTCCACGGAGGCGTCCGAGCCGTGGCCGCGCGCTTCGAATCCGACGCAGTCCACCGCACAGTCCACCTCTGGCACGCCCAGGATGTTCTCAATCTGCTGGCCGAGCGTCGCGGACTTTTTTAGGTCGATGGTTTCGCATCCGAAGCTGCGCGCCTGGGCTAGCCGCTCCTCAATGAGATCGCCGACAATGACGACGGCCGCTCCGAGCAAGTGGCACGAAGCCGCGCATGCGAGACCGACGGGTCCCGCGCCTGCAACATAGACGGTCATGCCGGGGCCGACGCCCGCTGTAACCGCGCCGTGGTAACCGGTGGGAAAGATGTCGGACAGCAGCGTGAGGTCCTTGATTTTCGCCATCGCCTGGTCCCGGTCCGGAAACTTCAGAAGATTGAAGTCCGCGTAAGGCACGAGAACATATTCCGCCTGTCCGCCTACCCATCCGCCCATATCGACATAGCCGTATGCCGCGCCGGGACGAGAAGGATTCACGCTAAGGCAGATTCCAGTCGCGCCCTCTTTGCAGTTCCGGCATCGGCCGCAAGCTATGTTGAAGGGAACCGATACGATGTCGCCTACCTTAATAAACTCTACGTCGCGCCCAGCCTCGATAACTTCGCCGGTTATTTCATGGCCCAGCACAAGTCCTGCCGGGGCTGTGGTGCGACCGCGCACCATATGCTGGTCGCTGCCGCAGATGTTCGTGGAAATGATCTTCAGGAGCACCCCATGTTCGCATTTCCGGTTTCCCAGTGCAAGCTTCGGGTAGTCGATGGACGTAACTTCGACCTTGCCGGGTCGTACATACGCAACTCCTCTGTTGCCAGCCATTTTTGGCCTCCTTTGCAGTCGTGCACACAATACAGTAAGTGAAACCGGGCGAGCGGATCGGTAGAATTGCAGGCCCTCTCAGCCATTCCACGGCGTCATAGGAATGACCTGCAAGCCTTGGTTCATTCCTATAAATTGAATTCGGCGACGCATTCCCAGTTCCGCCGGAGCCAGGCAATACTATTTTTTGCCTGACGCCTTCGTTGCGTACGTCTCCGTCTTGCCGACCGCGCCGACCCTCACGGTGTAGCTTGCCGCATCGGGCGATACGGACAGCTTGATGAACTGAGCCTGGCAGCTTTCGTCCCAGTTAGCGATCTTATCACGCGTCGTGTTCATGTCCGGCTTACACATGACGTTGCGGTGCAGCTGCCAAATCGCCTTGATATCCGGTAGGGCCCGAAGCGTGGTGGTTACGTCGGGGTGCCCGCCCTTGCGGGGTCCATTGTTAAAGATCGCGACATGGGGATTCACGGTCTTGACGAGCGTAGGGTTGTTGCTGATTTCGAGGCCGTGGTGCGTAGTCAGGTAGACGTCGATTGGACCGATTTTGTCCGTCGGAGATACCAGCTTGTTTTCGATATTCCAGGTAAGGTCGCCGAGATCGAGAAACCGCCAGTTTCCGAATTGGAGCAGGAATCCAAGGCTGTTTGCATTATCGCTCGGATCGGGCGGTTTCGCGGTGAAGTGCTTTGCGATTGGGTTGGTAGGAGCTCCGGCCTTGCCGGGAATCGTCTGCTGCATTGCACAGAGCACAGACATCCGAATGGTGGGAGCGCGGGATGCCTGCTTGAGGGACAGCGTGTCTCCGGGCTTCAGCGTCGTGGACTTTCCGCCGCTCGCCTTTTTGTAGGCGGCGATGAGAGTGGGAAAGTGTTCGGGGTCGTCGATGCTCTTCCCGGGGATGCCGTGGTCATAAAACCGGCGCACCGGCATTAGCTTCGCAAGTTCGCCGTGCCCGCCGTAGTGGTCGAGATGCCAGTGCGTCGCGATGATGTGATCGATCTGCTTAAGGTGGGCGACATCCACCGCGACGTGATGAATCCTTTGGGCGTCGCGCGTGCCGGGGTTTCCCGAATCGATGAGAATCGACTCCCGCGCGGGCGTTACGATGAGCGTGGATTGACCGCCCTCCGTATCTATGAAGTAGATGTCCAGGCCCGGCTTCTGCGCGACGGCAGGCAGCGCCAGAGCAAGCACCAGGCTGATTGCGATAAGAATTCTTGCGCGCATCAAATACTCCTTCGTATGATCGAGTTGAGCCAACGGCGCAACGCGTCAAATTAAACGGCGTAACGCGGGTAAAGCACGGCGCAATGCGGAGGTTGCTCCCTACACGTGGCGCGACGATCCGTGGTTATGTCCGTGGGGCTCGGTTGTCGCGAGGCGCAGGGAAGCCTGCGCGGCAATCGCGGTGCGGAATATCAGTCGCCGGCGAACTGCTTGAAAGCGTCTCTTAGCTCCTGGGTGCGGCGTCGCGTCAAACCTTCCAGGTAGCCCAGACGCGCTACGGGCTGTAATTTCGCGCCCTTGAATTCCGAGGCGCGAAATGTGCCCTCGGCATCCCGAAACTTGAGCCAGGCAAGCTCCGCGAGTTTCAGCTTCGCGCGCGGCTCAGGCTCGAGCGCCTTCATCAGCTGCATATATGCCCGGTTGAGCTCGGCGTCCGCGAGGGCGTAGTCCTTTGCCGCGACAGCGGTTAGATTCGATTGCGAGCGGCCACTCTGCGCGCCTGAACGACTCAGCGGAATCGCCGGGAGCGCGGCGGTACAAAGAAGGAGCGCAGCGGTACAAAGAAGCAGCACGAGTACGCGGTTTGTGAACGAACCACTGTACATGACGAGCCTCCAGAGCCGACAGGGCGAAAAGGATTCTCTTCCAGGTCCCGATTCGGACAGGAGATAGCATGCGGTTCGCTTCCGTACACCCATCCTCCTGCTACACCTTAAGTGTAGTTATCGAACGGAATGTGAAAAGTTCGGGTCGAAACCGTCTGGCCAGGTGTTTATACGGGGTTTTGGCTGTGTGTGGAACAGTTCGGCGGCTTTCCGCGTTCGTATTTTTGCTGATGCTCCAAACAGGAGAACGGTACCTCGTCTGCATTTTGATGACGGGGTACCGCTTCGATTCTGATGTAGAATCCACTCCTCTCCCATGTGCTCGCCCTCATCACCCGCAACGGCCCCCGTTATGCTTGGTCGCCGCGCAGCCTACACACTGTTCCGCCCCTGTAGTCTTCACCGGAAGGATTATCCCCGCGTTCGGCGAACTGAGAAGCATCAACCGTCAGGAGTCCTTTCCGCATGCTCGCCCACGTCGTCTCCAGCGCCGTCCTCGGTATTGACGCCTACATCGTTACGGTCGAGGTGGACATCTCGACCTCGGTACCGATGTGGAACCTGGTCGGCCTGCCGGACGCGGCGGTCCAGGAGAGCCGCGAACGGGTGCGCTCCGCGATTCGCAATTCCGGATTCGAATTCCCTCAACGCCGGATAACCATTAATTTAGCGCCCGCGGACATAAGGAAAGAAGGACCCAGCTTCGATCTTCCCATCGCGGTCGGAATTTTGGTCGCTTCGGGGCAGTTGAGCGGCGAGCTGCTGCCCGAAACCCTGATGGTCGGCGAGCTTTCGCTGGACGGCAGCGTTCGCAGCGTTGCGGGCGTGCTGCCGATAGCGCTCAGCGCCCGCGACGCAAAGATTCGGCGAATCATAGTTCCCGTGGCGAACACGCAGGAGGCCGCCATAGTCGGCGGAGTGGACGTCTATCCGGTTTCGTCGCTTATGGATGTTGCGCAGGCGCTCAATCTGCCCGACTCGCGCAAGCCGGTCGCGCTCGACCCCGCCACGCTCCTTCCGGAGCAGCCGCCTTATTCCAGCGACTTTTCCGACGTCAAAGGACAGGCTCACGTCAAGCGGTCTCTGGAGGTCGCCGCCGCCGGCGGACACAACGTTCTCATGGTGGGGCCGCCGGGCAGTGGAAAGACCATGCTCGCGCGCCGCCTTCCCTCGATTCTGCCGCCGCTCTCGGTGGGCGAAGCTTTGGAAACGACCAAGCTCTACTCGGTTAGCGGTCTGCTTCCCGCTGACACGGCCCTCATCACCACGCGGCCTTTCCGCGCTCCGCACCACACGCTCTCCAACGCCGCCCTCATCGGCGGCGGCTCCATACCACGACCCGGCGAAGTGAGTCTCGCGCACCACGGCGTCCTGTTTCTCGACGAGCTGCCGGAGTTCAAGCGGGACGCGCTGGAGGTGCTGCGCCAGCCTCTGGAGGACGGTGTAGTGACTATCGCGCGCGTGCAGGCATCGCTCCAGTATCCTGCCCATTTCATCCTTGCCGCCGCCATGAATCCGTGCGTCTGCGGATACTTTGGAGATACTTTCAGGCAGTGCACCTGCTCAGCGACGATGGTCCGCAAGTATCAGCAGAAGATTTCGGGTCCGCTGTTGGACCGGATCGATCTCCATGTGGACGTTCCGCGTCTGGCGGAGGAGGAGCTTGTAAACCATCCCTCCGCGGAGACCTCAGCGGATATCCGGGTCCGTGTCTGCAAGGCAAGGGAGCGGCAGACCGCGCGATTCGCAGGCACGCCGCTCTTCTGCAACGCCCAGATGGGCGCGAAGGAGATTCGTGACTACTGCACGCCCGCCGCCGACGTGAAACTGCTGCTTCGGTCCGCCATCCAACAGCTGTCACTCTCCGCCCGCGCCTACGACCGCATCCTGAAGGTCGCCCGCACGGTGGCTGATCTCGCAGGCTCGGACGAAATAGAGGTTCCTCACGTCGCTGAAGCCATTCAATACCGCACGCTCGACCGAAAGATGTGGGTGTAGCCGAATCCATTATACGGGAGACGATGTTCACCGCGCGCGTATTGCAAGCAATCTGTCGACCTTACAGCCGATGGCCAATGAACAGTTCAATATAGCTAGCGTATGGTCAGAAGCTCATTCTTTTTCCGCGCCAGTTCTGATCTGATCTTGTAAGCGGCATCAACGGGCCTCATCCAGTCGCGGGAGTTGATCTGAGACGACACGAGTGAGGCACCGGCTGTAGCAATTGCTGCCTGACCGTACTTTCCTTCCGCGCGCAGTTCACTTATGTTTTGTAGGGCTTCGTGATACGTAGTCTTTAGCTGTTGAAGTTGCTCCTCATTCCAGCGCCGATTCTCTGCATCCCTGACATCAATGCTGGGAAGCTCCGCTTCGAGAGTATTGATCGAACTTTGTATCCGCTGACGACGCAGTTCAACGAGGCTTGGACCACCGGGTGGAGGAGCGGACGGAGGTTGAGCGGTGATAGGTCCACCGCTGGTAGGGGCGGGTGCGCTGGGCGATAGGATTCTCGTGTCGATAGGAGCATTGCTACGCTCCATCGCAGCTATTTTTGCCCTTTCTGCATCGGCATCCGCCTGCGCTTTTATTGTATCAGCCTGAGCCTTCGCAATGTCTGCCTGCAACCTCGTAATAGCCGAATTCGCTTGCTCAATCTCTGTCTTTAGACGTGCTATCTCGGCTTTGTATCCTTCGTCTTTGTGGCTTGCCTCTATCTGCACTGCATGTGTCTTAGCCCGTTCATTCGCGGCGCTCCGCATGGCTAGCGCGGGCACGAATACCAGCGGTACAGCTGCAAGCACCCCTGCGATGCGCACCTTAGGTGAGCTCCAGTCTACGGCGCTCATGAATTTGCGTAACGATTCCGTTGTCGTTCGGACAATGGCCTCAAATTCAGTTCTGATATTACGTGTGATATGGCGTCCTTCCCTGCGGATACTCGGTTGCGGCTCCGGCTGGGAGCGTTGGACGGAACTTCCATTGGCTAACACTCTATGCATCAAGGGAACAGGAATACCCACTCCTTTAATCGGAGAGGGGCCGATATTACCCAATAACCGGGCAGCGGAGTATATTGGAAAGCTCATAAACAAAACAGCAGCAAGCATGCTGAAATGGCTTTGGAATAGCGCGCCGAGTACACCCACGGCAAGAACAATCACAAAGCCGTTGGCAAGGCTCTTGCGCATCCAGACACCGCCGACGACACCGGAAACGAAGTAGATCAGCTCTATAATTCCTATATGCGTCGTCAGAGAGAACAGGCTTCCATAATGCCCATATAATAACAGGCAGCGCAGGCCTCCCATCGACGCTAATGTGATAAGAATAGTCCCTGCAATTCTATCCGTCGCAAATTCGGACTGAGTGTTCGAGTCGTGATCCATGTTCATTCTCCTACCGCCTGACATTGGAGCCAGATCGTAAGGCGTTTGCAAAACCGTAAGTTAAGCTTGAATAGAATATGTGCTGCCGCAAGGGATGGAGCGGCCGCGGACGGTGGCCGCAGCGAGAGGGTGTTTTGTAGCTGTTATCGCAATTATATAATGCCGAGCAAGCAATGTCAATTGCTATCGCACGGGCTATACGAGGTATGCGGATTTGTTCTGTTCATGGGATTACAACAGACCTTTTGCATAAGTCAAAAGCAGGTCCTTCGGGACGCTCAAGATGACCACCTCGCGACCCACCACGCTGATCACGAGTGCATGCGCGAAGCGCATCCCACGCCTGTAAGCAGTGACGGCGCGAGAACCCTCGACCTGGCCCAGGGCAAGCACCGCTTTTCGTCACGGATGCTTATGCAAGAGGTCTAGTCTCCCGTATCACGCGATATATCGGCTTTACCACTGCTCAGCATTCGGTAGCAGGTGGGCGGCTGCCCTTGAAGCAGGGAGAATATCCCGGTTTGTCGAATTCTCAAACAGGATTGGACGGCGAGGAGCTTGACCTTCCGTCGCCGCATAGATCGAAGTAAAGGCCCTGTTCGTGTCATTTCGCTCCTCTGTTATTCTATTCACCATCTTCGCTATCGTCGCTGTGGCAGGCAGTGGATTCTGTGCTATTCAAACGGCACGCAAGTCTGCGCCTGCCGCAGGCTCTGTTTCGTATGCGCGAGACATCCGCCCGATTCTGGGCGCACAGTGCGCAGGATGCCACAATGCGACCACGGCCAAGACGCCAGCGGTCTCCGGCGGTCTTGCGCTGGACGCCTATTCCACGATCATTAAGGGGAAGCCTGGCGTTGTGGTTCCCGGCAAGCCGGATGCGAGCGAACTGGTCAAGCGGCTGGAAACGAAGAATCCGAAGCTGCGCATGCCAAAAGGCGGCGAGCCGCTTCCCCCCGCGCAGATCGATCTGATTCGCAGGTGGATTGCCGGGGGCGCGGCAGAGGGGAAGCCGGTGAAGGAGCCCGCCCCGTTGCAGCCTGCTACAGCAAAGCCAGCTTTCATCGACGTGGTCGTGCCGACTACGCTAGCCGCGCCCGCCGATCTCCTTGCGCCCAAAGCGCCGAAGGACGCCAGGCTGGCCCTTGCGCTCCCCGTTGGCCCGCTTGCGCCTGCAACTGCTATCGCGTACAGCCCGGACGGTAAGACGCTGGCGGTCGGCAGCTACCGGGCGGTCTTTCTGTGGGAATTGGCACTTGGTAAGGTGGCGCGCACTCTCATGGAGCCGTCAGGTACGGTGCAGTCCCTCGCGTGGAGCCCCGACGGGTCGCACCTTGCCGTATCGGGCGGCGTGCCGGGCGTCAGCGGCGAAATCCTCGTATATGGCGTGGCGAACGGGTATAAGCCCGGTCCTGCCGATGCTTTTATCGGCCACGCGGACGTTGTTTATTCGGTAGTCTTCAGCCCGGATGGCAAGACTCTTGCAAGTGCGAGCCAGGATAAAACCGTCAGGACGTGGGAGGCCGAATCGGGCAAACCGGGCATTACGATCAAGCAGCACTCCGACATCGTAACCTGCGTACGGTTCACGCCGGATGGCAATGGGTTGGTCTCGTGCGGGCAGGACCGCTCAGTACGGCAATGGGAGACGAAGACCGGCAAGCTGGTCCGTAATTTCGAGGGTCACGGCAGCGGCGTGACGGCTCTCGCGGTGCGCCCGGATGGGCAGCGGTTTGTCTCAGCCGATGCCGATAACCGTCTGCGGTGGTGGAATACTTCGGACGGCGCAACCGTCAACTACGGCAACGGACACGGCGCGCAGGTCAACGACATTGTCTTCTCGAAGGATGGAAAGTTTGTCGCCTCGGCATCCGCAGACCACACCGTGCGTTTATGGGACACGAACGGCGGAGGACCGCAAAAGAACCTGACGGATGCGCCCGACTGGAACTACTGTGTCTCTTTCAGCCCGGACGCCAAGTTTGTCGCGGCGGGCGGAGGCGATGGAATCGTGCGAATCTGGGATGTCGCGTCTGGGTCGTTGCGCGGGTCTTTCCTCGCCGTATCAGGGTCAAAACAGGGAGAGACGAACTGGGCGGTTTTCAGTCCAACCGGTTACATATCAGCGTCGCCTGGCTGGAGCAAGAGACTGAAGCTGTTCGTTGGAGATTCTCCGGCGGCGGGACCGCGCATCCAGTCCATTCTCACCATTCTTGTCAACTCGGACGCTGCGCTTAAGAACCTTCATGGCGAGAAGGTAGAAGCGCCCAACATCGCTCCACCTGCCGCTCCGTTGCCCAAGAAAGTGGAAGCGCTGCCCGCTGGCGCTAAGAAATAGACCCGAGGATACACAATGCTCGATATACGAATCGATCCCACAGCCTTTGACTACCCGGAGGTGCGCGTCCCGCTCGTGTGGACCGTCCGGCATAAGGTTGAGGCGCCGGTTGTCGCAGATGTCGAAGCGGCTACGGTCGCGGCAATGGAGCGGCTGTGGAGCGATCCGAGGCTCAAGCCCGGAGCTTCGGTTGCGGTAGGAGTCGGGAGCCGGGGCACCGCCAATCTGCTGACGGTCGTAAAGACCGTCATTGCGCAGTTGAACGAGCGCGGCATGCTGCCGTTTATCGTTCCGGCGATGGGCAGCCACGGCGGAGCGACCGCCGAGGGGCAGGAGCAGATTCTGCGCGACTACGGAATCACCCTGGAGAATGTAGGCGCGCCGGTTCGCGCTACGATGGAGGTTGAGCAGGTGGGCGCGCTCGAAGACGGCTATCCCGTTTTTTTCGACAAGAATGCGCTCGCAGCGGACGCCGTGCTGGTCATCAACCGCATCAAGCACCACACGGACTTCACGGGCGACATCGAGAGCGGCCTCTGCAAGATGTGCGCTATTGGCCTGGGTAAGCAGCACGGCGCGGCCCGCATTCATCGGTTTGGCGCGGAGGGGCTGCGAAATATCATGCCGCAGGTAGGCCGCCGCTTGACCGAGGTCACAAATATCGTTGGCGGAATTGGGCTGATAGAGAATCCTTACGGCAAGACCGCCGAGATTCACGGACTGTCCGGCAGCGAGATAGGCCGCGGTCCTGAGAAGGCGCTTCTCAAGCGCGCCCGCTCTCTGGCTCCGCGCCTCGCTTTCGATTCGGTGGACGTGCTGGTGGTGGACGAGATGGGGAAAAACATCAGCGGGTCCGGTATGGACACGCACGTCCTGGGCCGTGTCGAAATGCCGTCGGTAGACGAAAACGACTGGGATGGCCCGAGCGTCAACGTGGTCTGCG
Source organism: Chthonomonadales bacterium (assembly GCA_038229495.1). Lineage (GTDB taxonomy): Bacteria > Armatimonadota > Chthonomonadetes > Chthonomonadales > CAJBBX01 > JBBROJ01. Next base: position 32,143 of record JBBROJ010000021.1, on the reverse strand, counting down.
TACTGGACGTGACCGACGTATCTCACGGGAACGCCGCAGGCCTCGGGCTGGCGGACATGACCACGCGCCGCCTCATCGAAAAGATAGACTTCCAGGTGACGATGACCAATCACCGCACGAGTGGCGAGGGCGGAGTCCGCCGCGGCCGAATCCCGCTCATCCTCGAAGACGCGGAGATGTGCGTCCGGGCCGCGATCGGCGGGTGCGGCAGAGGTATCTATGAACAGGTGCGGATGGCGCGGATTCGGAATACCGAGTTCGTGGAGATTCTGGAAGTGACCGAGGCGCTGATGGACGAGGTGCGATCCCGGGATGATCTCGAAATCGTCGAGGAGGCGCACCTGCCCGACCTCTCCCGTCCATTGGGAACAGCGCATTGATCGCAGGCCTGGTGATTCGCCGCGCCGGGCGGCAGGACGCACCCAAGCTGCTGAACCTGATTTCGGCTTTGGCCCACTATGAAAAGCTGGACCCGCCGGACGAAGGCGCGAGAACGAGACTCATTGAGGACGGGTGGGGCAAGCGCCCGCGTTACGAGGCATGGCTGGCGGAGCTGGACGGCAGCGCGGTTGGCTATGCCATTCTGTTCGACACGTATTCCACTTTTCTCGCAAAGCCGACTCTCTATCTGGAGGACCTCTTTCTGCTGCCCGACTCCCGTGGAATGGGAATCGGGGATGCGTTCTTTCGCAGAATCGCACGGCTTGTCCTCGAGCGAGGATATGGCCGCATGGAGTGGGTCTGCCTGGATTGGAATCGCGCGGGCCTCCGGTTCTACGAGAAGATAGGCGCACGCCATATGTCGGAGTGGCTGACTTTCCGCCTGCTCCCTGAGCAGATTCTCGCTTTGACGGATGCAGGAACAGGCTCGTGATCCTTAAGAGACCAATGCCCCGGATGCCATATCTGAAGCAACATTTCTCATGGGGCGGTGTCTAAAGAACTATGTTTTTCAAGAGACTGATAGTGCCCTTATGCCTGCCTGCCGCGAGCTTCGTTTCACTCGTGTCACTCTCCGGCGTATTGAATGCGCAGGCGAAACATGCCGCTGCCCCGCCCACGGGCCAGCAGATATTCCTCAAGCAGTGCGCGGCATGTCACGGCGCAAAGGGGGAGGGGACGAAACTGTACCAGAAGCCGCTCACGGGAAACCGGTCGGCTGGCGAGCTGGCCCGATTCATCTCGCAGTCTATGCCTCCCGGCCCTCGAAAGTGCACCGGCCCGGACGCGAAGAGTGTCGCCGCCTATCTCTATGATACATTCTACTCTCCTCTTGCTCAAGCCAGAAACCGTCCCGCTCGCATCGCACTTTCCCGCCTCACCGTGCGCCAGTTCCGCAACGCCGCCACCGATCTGGTGGGCAGCTTCCGGTCCGGCGGCCGGCCCGACGAGCGCCGCGGCCTGCGCGGACAGTATTACAAGTCGAGCAGGATGCGCACAGCGGATCGCGTGCTGGAGCGCGTGGACCCGGAAATCCGGTTCGATTATGGGGCGGCGGGTCCGCTGACGGAACAGGCCGATCCCTACCAGTTCTCCATGCGGTGGGAAGGCTCGGTACTCGCGCCCGATACGGGAGAGTACGAGTTCATCGTTCATACCGAGCACGCCATGAGCCTCTGGGTCAACGACATCAAGAAGCCGCTTATCGATGCGCAAGTGAAATCGGGGAGCGGCAGCGAGTTTCGTGCCTCCCTATTCCTCATCGCGGGCCGCGCCTATCCGCTTCGTCTCGACTTTTCGAAGGGTGTAACTGGAGTCGACAACATTGCGAAGGTAAAACTGAAGCCTCCGGTAAAGGCCTCCATCACGCTGGAATGGCGACGCCCGAAACAGGCGGTCGAGGTGATTCCAAATCGCTCTCTTTCCCCGGTATTCGTTTCCGAAGCGTTCGTGCCTGAGACCTCGTTCCCTCCCGATGACCGGAGCATTGGCTATGAGCGCGGTACGTCGGTAAGCAAGGCGTGGGATGAATCGACGACGACCGCCGCGCTTGAGACCGCAAGCTACGTGTCTGCGCGCTTGCGCGAGCTATCCGGCGTGCCTGATGGCGCGGCGGACCGCGAGTCACGGATTCGAGCCTTTTGCAAGCAGCTCGTCGAGCGCGCATTTCGACGGCCTCTCACGGATGATGTCGCGCAGTTTTATGTGGAGCGACAGTTCAAGGGCGCGCGCGATCCGGAGACCGCCGTCAAGCGGGTTGTCTTGATCACGCTTCTGTCGCCGCGCTTTCTCTATCGGGAGATCGGAGCCGCCCAGCCGGACGCGTATGACGTGGCGTCGCGCCTCTCGTTCGGTCTGTGGGATTCACTCCCCGATCAGGAGCTAATGAAGGCGGCTGCGTCCGGCCAATTGATCACGCGGGATCAGGTGGTACGGCAGGCCGAGCGGATGGCTGCCGACCCTCGTTCGTGGACCAAGCTTCGCGAGTTTCTGCTGCAATGGCTGAAAGTAGACCAGTTCCCCGACCTCGCCAAAGACACGAAGCGGTTTCCCGGATTTGATTCGACGGTGGCTGCGGATCTGCGGACCTCTTTTGAGCTATTTCTGGAGAAGACGGTCTGGACTGATAAGGCCGATTACCGCGAGCTCCTGCTGACCGATAAGCTCTATTTGAATGGGCGGCTCGCAAAGCTCTACGGCGCAAATCTTCCGTCGGACGCGCCATTTGAGCCGGTTTCCGCTGGTTCAAGCGCGCGATGCGGCGTGCTGACACAACCCTACATACTGTCCAGCTTCGCATACATCGACAATAGCTCGCCAATTCATCGCGGTGTGCTCATCGCGCGCAATATGCTTGGGCGGGTGCTCCAGCCGCCGCCCATGGCATTCGCCCCGCTCGCCGCGGACTTGCACCCAAATCTGACGACCCGCCAGCGAGTGGCGCTCCAGACAAAGCCGGCCGCATGCAATTCATGCCATGGAATGATCAACCCTCTGGGGTTTGCGCTGGAAAGGTTTGACGCGGTCGGACGCGCGCGCGACGTCGAGAACGGCCAGCCGGTCGATTCAACGGGGAGCTATACGAACCGTGCTGGGGGAGTCGTCAAATTTTCCGGCCCCCGCGACCTTGCCCAATATCTTGTCGGGAGCGAAGAGGCCCACGCCGCCTTTGTAGAAAAGCTGTTTCAGCACCTGGTCAAGCAGCCCGTGCTCGCCTACGGTCCACGAACGCTGCCCGACCTTGTACGCTCGTTTGAGACAAACCAGTTCAACATTCGTAAGCTGATGGGTGAGATTGTGGCGGTATCGTCGCTTAAGCGGTAGAATAAGAGCAGCTCTTCGACCCCCATGGGAGATATGAACGTGACCAATCGGAACACACGACGTGAGTTTATCCGTGACCTGGGCATCAGCGCCGCAGCATTGCCGTTCGTGACGAACCTGCCCTGTCTCGCATCTCCGAATGACGCCAGGCGCAAGCAGAGGTTGATCGTCATGTTCAGCCCAGACGGCGTTGTCCCCAAGACCTTCTGGCCGGACGAGGAGGGCGCGTCATTTACTCTCAAGGAGAGCCTGAAGCCGCTGGAGCCATTCAAGAACCGCATGCTGACCCTGCACGGCGTATGCGACAGAGTACGCGGCGACGGTGACGCTCATATGCGCGGAATTGGCTGCCTGCTAACGGGAGTCGAGCTCTTCCCCGGCAATGTTCAGGGCGGTTCGGACACTCCCGCGGGCTGGTCGAGCGGAATCTCGATTGACCAGGAGCTGAAAGGCTACCTACAGAAGACCCCGAGCACACGTACTCGCTTTGGATCGCTGGAATTCGGCGTCATGGTTCCGGAACGGGCCGATACCTGGACGCGCATGTCGTACGCGGGAGCGAACAAGCCGATTGCGCCCATAGACGATCCTTACCAGATGTTCGGCAAGCTCTACGGCCATGTGAAGGATCAGGAGACTTTGAAGAGCGTCCTCGACGATCTGAAGGACGACCTGGACAAGGTTCGGTCGCGGGTTGGCGCCCAGGACCGCCAGATACTCGACGAGCACACAACGCTGGTGCGCGAGATGGAGACCGAGCTTCGCTCCGCCAATGCCAGGGATGTGGGGCACGCGGTTCCGGTCTTGGAGCCCGGCGTACGGAAGGACAACGATAATATCCCGGCTATCAGCAAGCAGCAGATCGACCTGCTTGTAAACAGCTTTGCCGGAGATTTCTCCCGAATCGCGACGCTCCAGTACACGAACTCGGTGGGTCAGCCCCGCATGCGCTGGCTCGGAATCAACGAAGGGCAGCACGACCTTTCACACAAGCCGGACAGCGACACGGACGCCCAGGAGAAGCTGACGCGCATCAATAAGTGGTACTGTGAACAGCTTGCCTATCTCGGCAAGCGACTGTCAGATACACCCGAGCCGGGTGGCGGCGGCACGCTGCTCGACAACACGCTTATCGTTTGGACCAACGAGCTGGGTCAGGGCAACTCGCACACGCTGGACAACATTCCGTTCGTGCTGGTGGGCGGCGGTCTTAATTTCAAGACGGGCCGCTCGCTAAAATATCAGCGCCTGCCGCACAACCGCCTGCTGCTCTCCTTGGCGCACGGCTTCGGCCACCGAATCACCCGCTTTGGCAACCCGGACTTCTGCGGCGACGGCCCGCTCCCGAATCTGACTTAATTTGGCGAATGTCGCGATCCTGCCGATAGCCGTAACGTAAATGAGTTGAATTGCGGGCATTGAAAGAGGAGATTCGAAATGACGGACATGCTGACACGACCGTCAAATTCGGTGGAAATAGGATCGGGTTCTTCGGCAGTCCAAGATATGCCAGTTACAGCAGCGAAGCGTGAAGAACGCCGGATTCGAGTCTCAGTCCGGCCGATCACTTTCGACCAATGGGTTGATCTGGGCGGCAAAGAGCTTTTCGAGCTGGTTAGCGGCGTATTGGTGGAGATGATGGCGGCGAATATCGAGCACGAGAGGCTGTTTGGCTGGTTGTATCGGTTAACCTCGGATTATGTCGAGGCCAGGAATTTGGGCGAAGTGTTTGGCTCCAGAACCGCTGTCCGCATAAGCGAATTCGGCGGCCGCCTGCCGGACATAGTCTTTATCGCGACTGAGGATGCCGCTTCGCTGGAGTCGCGCGGAATTTATGCCGCCCCAAGAATGATCATTGAGGTGCTGTCACCCGGCAACAGAATATCGGATGAAGTGCAGCTTGAGGCCGAATATCGGACCATTGGCGTACAGGAGATATGGTTCGCCAATCCAATGAAACGGTGTCTCCGAATGGTCGAACAGGTCGGAGGCGAGTATATCGAACGCGTATTTACAACGGGCGTAGCAGCCAGCAGTGCAATTCCCGGTTTCGCGATTCAAGTAGAGTGGCTGTGGGACGGACCTCGCCCGAGTGTGAGGGCCGCACTGCGCCAGATTCCTGGGATGGACTAGACAGCCTTCTGCTCTCCTTGGCGCACGGCTTCGGCCACCGAATCACCCGCTTTGGCAACCCGGACTTCTGCGGCGACGGCCCGCTCCCGAATCTAGTGTAGTTAGGATTTCAGAGCATAAGATTTAAAGAGGCGAAGTGAATGGCAAGCATCAGAACGGTCGAAAAGGTGGTTCAGAAGTTTAAGATAGGCGAACAGCCTTCGGACTTCGCCTATTGGCAGACCCGCACTCCCCAGGAACGTTTGAGCGCTTTGGAAAAAATCCGGCGCGAATGGCACGCAGGCTCCCATGATCTTGAACAAGGACTTCAGAGAGTTTGTCGAATCGTTAAATGCAAATGAGGTCCGGTATCTCGTGGTTGGCGGCTATGCCGTCGCGATCCATGGCTATCCTCGCTATACTAAAGACCTTGACATCTGGGTTGATTTATCGGGTGAGAATGCCGAGCATATCGTACAGGCGATCCGGGAATTCGGCTTCGGCTCGCTTGGCCTCACTTCGGAAGACTTCCTGGGAACCGACCAAATAATTCAGTTTGGTTACCCGCCGAACCGCATCGATTTGTTAACCTCATTGCCCGGGGTAGAGTTCGAATCATGCTTTAAGAATCTGATCCCGGTCGATATTGGTGGGATAACGGCTTCTTTCATCGGCCTCTCGGATCTCCGCCGAAATAAGGCCGCTTCCGGCCGTCCTCAAGACATCGCCGATATTGACAACCTGCGATAAGAATTCATTCCTGCTAGAATCCATCATAGTAACCCTTTTCTCGCCTGAAGGGATAGCATGCGAAAAGGCCGGCTGGAGGCGTTTAGCGACGGCGTAATTGCCATTATCATCACGATTATGGTCCTGGAGTTGAAGGCGCCGCACGGCGCCGAGCTTGCTACGCTCCGCCCGCTGATACCGGTCCTTCTGAGCTATGTGCTCAGTTTTGTCTATATCGGAATCTACTGGAACAACGACCATCACATGTTCCAGGCCGTATGCGAAATCAACGGCAGTATCCTCTGGGCGAATCAACTCCTCCTTTTCTGGCTGTCCCTGGTTCCATTCGTGACGAACTGGATGGGCGACAACCCTTTCGCAAAATGGCCGGTCGTGCTTTACGGCGTCGTCTTGATTCTGAATACAATCGCACATACAATCCTGGTCCGCGTTCTTATCGCCCACCACGGCAAAGACTCCGCCATCGCGAGGGCTGTAGGCAGGGATGGGAAGGGTAATATCTCGCTGCTGCTCTATGCGATGGCGATTGCCCTTGCATTCGTAGATACTCGACTCTCCTGCGCCTCGTACGTGCTGGTAGCCATTATCTGACTCGTACCCAATCGACGAATCGAAAGAGTAATCACAAATGAATCCGTTTAATCTTCATAGGGCAAGTTCGTACCGCTTTGCGCTAATATCTGGTTCTATTGCCTTTGCCGCGCTTTTCTCTCTCCTCCCGACGGTAGCGGACGCGAAAACGGACTACTTTCCACCCCCTGACGACAACGGTGGCTGGCGCACGCTGAAAGACGCGGCGTCGATTCGCAAGCTGGCCGGCATGGACCTTGCCAGGCTCGACCAGGCGTTCGATTTCACGCAGCGATGCAGCCAGAACGGCGGTTTGGTCGTCGTGCGGCACGGCTATCTGGTCTACGAAAAGTATTTCGGGCGGGCCAACCGCAACGCGAATCCTGACATGGCCTCCACGGGGAAGGCATATACCAGCATCGCCTGCGGGATCATGCTCAACGAGTTCCATCACAAGATTCCCGACGGACTGGACCAGAAAGTCTTTACGGAAAAATACCTGCCCGAAGCCTTTCCACTCGACGATCCGCGTAAGGCAGACATCACGCTCGGCCAGCTGCTCAGCATGTCGGCGGGTTTTCATGGCGAGGGCGGGAGTCCCGGCGTCGTAAACGGCGTGATGGTTCCACTCCAGCCCGTTCCGGGCCAGAATATTCGTGACCTCGACCAGTCTTCGCTTCGCACGCCCTTGTGGACGAGTCCGGGCGGCGGCTACTCATACTCGTCACCCGCGCCGCATATCGCCTCCTTAGTCCTGCGCCACGTTACGGGAATGGAATTACAGGATTACATCAGCGAGCGGTTGGCCAAGCCGATGGGGTGGGGGCCGTGGGCCTACTGCCTGCATCGCGGCGATTACACGATGCCGCACGCCAACGGCGCGGGCAGTATCGCGGTCCATGCAACCGACGCGATGCGCTTCGGCTACTGCCTGCTGCATCAGGGCAGGTGGGGAGACCGCCAACTCGTACCCGCCGACTACGTTGCCAAATGCAACAAGGCCTTGCCCTACAATCCGCACACCCCCTTCAGCCTGCAATTCGAGAACAACTCCGACGGCCACGTCGCGGGCGCCCCACGAGATGCGTACTACAAATCCGGCGCGGGCGGCTTCGGCATCTTCGTCGTGCCCTCGCTCGATCTCGTCATCTATAAGCTCGGCGGCAGCAGCGGCCAGTACGACCCGTCGCTCACCGGCCTGCCGCAGAACTTCGAGGTTGACCATTCCCGCGACAACTGGAAGCCTATTCCGCGCACTCCGTTCAATGAGGGCAGCATGGGCGGTGACGACGGTCTGCGCCGCGTGCTCGAAATGGTCTCGGCCGCGGTCCGGGCGCGAGCGAGTGAATGAATTCACTTACTCTTTCAGGCGCTCGGACCAGTGGCGCCAGCGAGGCACTGAAGTGGCCTCGCTCGAGGGCCTTTGGCCAACCGTCCTCACGGACGGAAAGGCGCTTATGCAGAAGTCTGAGGATATTCGTAGTGGAGATTCAGCCAGCGACTCTTCTGGATATACCTATTCTCAACCGGCTCGTCCCGCAGTCGAACCTGCGAGGATTCGCGTCTTCTTCGTGCATTCTGATTGGGATCGGCGCGGAATCAGATCTGTCACAGTGCGCGCCCTTTTCGCCCCCACGCCTCATCGCCCTCACGGTTCATCGCCCAATGCACCGACAAAGGTCGCTCACGCGGCCTCGGGACAGATAGCCGTTAGGTTCAGTCTGCTGCCGCTCGGCGGCGAGATTTCAGAATCTGCACACGGGAAGGACTCCCCCGAGAACGCGTCGAATGGATTAACCATTCCATCAGCCGGGAAACAGTCCGCCAAACCCATTCGGAGAAACAACCATGCCAACCGCAACCGCCCTGCCGGACCTTTCCACCGAATATCCGCTTGCTCCGCGGCAGGCAGCCGCCTATAGGGCCGACGGCCACGTGCTTTTGCGCGGCGTCTGCGCCCCGGAGGAGATTGGGGTCTACCGAGACGTTCTCGTGGACGCGGCTCAGAGATACAACACCGAGCGCCGGCCTTTGGAGCAACGGGACACGTATGGCAAGGCCTTTCTTCAGATTATGAACCTCTGGGAGAACGATGAAGCCAGCCGCCGATTCACGCTTGCAAAACGGTTCGCCAGGCTCGCGGCGGACCTCATGGGCGTCGATGCTGTGCGGCTCTACCACGACCAGGCGCTGTTCAAGGAGCCGGGCGGCGGTCGCACGCCCTGGCATCAGGACCAATACTATTGGCCCCTCGGCACCGACAACACGATAACCATGTGGATGCCGCTCGTGGATGCGACCGAAGAGATGGGCACGATGACCTTCGCGAGCCGCTCCCACACGGAGGGATTCCTGGGCCACCTCGAAATATCCGATGAATCCGACGTGAAATTCCGCGAGTTTGTTGACAAGCGCGGATATCCCCTGAGCGCATGCGGCGCGATGAAGGCGGGCGATGCCACCTTCCACTCCGGCTGGACGCTCCACAGCGCGCCCGGCAACGCGACACGGACGACTCGCGAGGCGATTACCATAATCTACTTTGCAGACGGCGCGCTGCTCATGGAGCCGGACAATAAGAACCGCCAGAACGATCTGGAGCGTTGGCACCCCGGCCAAAAGTCCGGCGAGCCAGCCGCCAGCCGCCTGAATCCCGTGGTTTACTCGCGCGGCTGAATGCTATTGCTTCGATTCCCCCAGTATCTCTACTTAATCGCTGCCTGCCTGATATCGTCTCCGGCAGGCGCGCAGGGGGCGGCAGAAAATCCGGCCTACAGCGAGCCGCGAGGGCCTATTCCCATACGGAACGGGCGCGCCTTCAATCAGCTCGTTCTTCAGTTCGTGCCGGAGAGCCCGGACACGCTGTCATCCGGCAAAACCAAGCTCGGTCTTCAGTTCGATATTTTCAACAACCTGCTGATTCCGAATCCGCGCGGCTCGTCCGTGGAGGAGGACTACGAAGAGCAGCGGCTCCTGCTCTCGTGGCGCAAGGGGCTGGGCCACGGTTCCGAAATGGGCGTGTTCCTTCCAATTCGCTATCGCAACGGCGGGTTCATGGATGGGCTGCTTCGGGAGTGGCATGGCCTGTGGGGAATTCCGAACCGGACGCGCGACGACCGCCTGGGTCGCAGGTCCTCCTCCGATTTCAGGAGCAGGCTGAAGTGGATCGATTCCCAGGGAAACGCCCTTGTCGACGCTAAGACGGCATTCGGGCTGGGCGACGTTAGCGCGACCTGGAAGCGTGAGATCGGCCGCCGGACGCCTCGAAGCGCGCTTGCCGCGCGGATCGGAATCAAAGCGCCGACCGGAAACCCGGGGCAGGTCCTCGGCAGCGGATCGTTCGACGCGGGGATCAGCCTGGACGGCCGCTACAATGTCCGGCGGACTCTGATTCTATTTGGGAACGTTGGGAGAGTGTTGAGCGGGGGTGCGACGCGCGTTCCTCATGCGCAGCGCTGGGTGACCGACGTTATGGCCGCCGCGGAGGTGCGCCTGAACAATCGGGACAGCTATCTTTTCCAGATGGAAGGCAATACGCTGGTGGTCCGCACCGGAAATGTTCGGGCCGACGAGCCGCAGTCCACGTTCACGTTCGGCTATCAACGGGTGCTCGATCGCCATCTCGTGTTCCACGGTTCCTTCTCGGAGAACGGCGACTGGAGCGCCTACTCGTCCACCTTCTTTGGCGGCGTGGGGCCGGATTTCACGGTCTCGCTGGGCCTGACATGGCGTCCGTAGAAGACTGGGTTCAAAGGGGAGTTTGGTATTGAAGATTGGATTTCCGTGCCGCAGCTCCGCAGCAACGCTGTTAGCGTTCTCAGCGCTCACCATAGTGTGCGCGGCATCCTCATTATTGTGCGCTCCACGAGCGTTCGCGCTCAAGGTGCCGGGACGGGGAGGGCCGCCGAAAGGGGCCATCGTCCTTTTTGACGGCAGGGACGCTTCCGCCTGGACGCGGGGCGGCGACAGGCCCGCCGCTTGGAAGATCGAGGACGGCGTCCTGGAGGTCGTTCCGCGCACGGGCTCCATCGTCACGAAAGAGAAGTTCGGCGACTTTGCGCTCCATCTGGAGTTCAATCTGGCAAACATGCCCGGCAAGACGGGTCAGGAGCGCAGCAACAGCGGCGTCCATCTGCACGGGCTCTACGAGATTCAGATATTGGATTCGGTGGACAACCCGACCTATAAGGCGGGCGGGTGCGGCTCGATCTACCGTCAGAAGGGCCCTGACAAGAACGTCTGCAAAGCACCCGGCGAATGGCAGACGTACGACATCAACTTTCGCGCGCCGCGATTCGACGCGGCCGGGCAGGTTCTCGAGAAGCCGCGCATGACGCTGGTTTGGAACGGCGTGAAGGTCCATGATAACGTGGAGATCGATGGCCCGACCCATGCCGGCTCGAGAGCTCCCATGGTCGCGTCCGGTCCCATCAGCTTGCAGGACCACGGCTGTCCCGTGAAGTTTCGCAACATCTGGATCAAGCCAATCAAATAGCCCTCCGCTCAGTAATGGCGTTGCGCGCGGGCTTTTCATTCGATGCTCCTGTGTCCGCCCAAAGCGCCTCCCATGCTGCTTCCGGCCCGTCCCCTGGTACCTATCGCTCTTGCCTTTGGCGCCGGCATTTTGCTCGGCGGGTCTCTTTGGGCCGTCGTCGTTCTCGCTCTGGCCGGTGTCTCCGCCGCAGCTGTGTATTTCCCTCGCCTCCGATTTCTTGTTCGTTTCCGAAGTTTTGGTCATGGTGTTGTTCTGCTGGGCTTTGCCGCGGCGGGAGCGCTCCGCCAGCTTGCCACCCAATCTCCCACCGCCGATGACGTGTCACAGTATATCGGTTCCGGCTTCGTAACGGTTCGCGGGACGGTGGCGGGTGACGTGGAGACCGGCCCTCGGACACTCTCATTCGAGTTGGAGGCGCAAAGCGTCATTCCTGCGGACGGAACAGCGCGTCCGTGCTCGGGGCGCGCCGCCTTGACGCTTGTCCGCCTCGCGAATGAACCCATGCCGGATTTTGGCGACGCGATCGAGGCGCGGGGACGGCTGGAGCGGCCCCCGCCCGCCACAAATCCGGGCGGGTTTGATTTGGCCGCCTACCTCTCGCGGCGCGGAGTGTTTGCCACGCTTTACGTCCGGCGGCCCGGAGCTGCGAGTTATTCGCAGTTGAGCTCGTCCGCGTCTTCGGCCATGAACTGGCCTCTGAGGGTTGCTGGCCGCCTTCGCCGCTCGGTCGTCACCACATTCGGGGCGCATCTGCCGCCCACCGAGACCGGCCTGCTTTCCGGGATACTTATCGGCTCGCGCTCATCGCTTCCCCCGTCTGTTGCAGACGACTTTCAACTGACGGGCACCTCGCACGTCCTGGCAACCGCGGGCCTGCATGTCGGTCTCATCGCCCTCCTGCTGAACAGCATGCTGCGCCTGTGCCGCGTGTCGCGCGGGAAGTCCGCGGGATTGACTATCGCGCTGCTCGTTCTCTACGCGATGATGGCGGGCGGACGCCCATCCGTGCTGCGGGCGGTCCTCGTTGCGGACCTCTTTCTGGCCGGATACCTGCTGGACCGCGAGCCGGACGCCACAAACAGCCTCGCGGCGGCAGCTATCCTGTTGCTTGCCTATCGTCCCGGCAGCCTGTTCGACCCGGGATTTCAGTTGAGCTTCGCTACCGTCGGATCGATCCTGGCAATCATGTCGGCAGCGCAGCCGTTTGTGGCAGAGCGGCAGGAGGACGAAGGAGCGTTCAAAAGGGGATGGGCGCGCATTTTCTCTCGACTAAAGGTGGGTCTATTCAACGTGGCGCTGCTGACGGTCGCCGCGCAGATCGGTTCCACTCCGCTCGTCGCGCGCTATTTCAATCTGATCTCGCCATCCGGCCTACCGGCAAACGCGCTCATCGTTCCCGCGCTGGTTCCCATTTTGGGGCTTGGATTCGCGCTGTGGTTCACTGCGGCTCTCGGCATTCCGATCCTCCCTGGAGCGCTTTCATCTCTGCTTCATCCCTTGCTGGCGTATGTCATAGGCGCGGTGCGGTTTTGCAGCGAGCTACCTTACGCTGCCATTGCCGTTTCGTCTCCCGGTTGGCCGCTCATCGCGTTGTACTATGCGATCCTTGCCGTCACGGTCCGGCACTTTCGAATCCGCGCCAGGCATCCGGTTGCCGCCGTGCCCATCGTTCCCACGGATGCTCCCGTTGAAGCGGCGTCCCAATGAACACTCTCTCCCGCGTTGGTTGGCGCGCCTTCGTACTCATTGGCCTGCTGGTTCTGGCGAACATCTGGGTATGGGCGCTCGTGGCGAGCGTTCCGCCGCTCCTCACTGTAACGCTTCTGGACGTGGGGCAGGGGGATGCGATTGTCGTGCAGAGTCCGGGAGGACGCGTGCTGGTCGTGGATACGGGGCCTATTTCCCAGGCGGACGACATGGGGCGACGAGTCGTGCTCCCGTTCCTGCGGTCGCAGGGAATAGGCCGCATAGACGCGCTCCTGCTCACGCACCCGCACGACGATCACGTGGGAGGCGCGGCTTCGCTTTTGGAGCGGATACCGGTCGCCAGGATTCTGGTTCCAACGACAGACTCATCGGAGGCAGTCTACCGGCATGTGCTGGCGGCGGCGGAAGGCCGGAGAGTGCCCGTCGTCATTCTGGAACGAGGCCAGGCGCTGGATTTCGGCGACGGACTGCGGGCGGAGGTGCTGAATCCGTCCAGAAACAGCGCGAGCTCGCCGAACAACGGCAGCCTGTCGATTCGGCTTCGGTTCGGGAACGCCGCGATTGTGCTCACTGGCGACGCTGAATCAGACGCGGAAGCGGAGATGGCGGATTCGTGCGACTTGGGCGCGGATGTGCTCAAGCTCGGCCATCACGGCAGTCGAACCTCTACTACGGAACGCTTTCTTGACTCGGTCCGGCCGCAGGCCGCGATTGTTTCGGTGGGCGCGCGCAATATTTTCGGTCATCCCAACCCTGCGGTAATGAGCAGATTGTCCGGCCGCCGTATTCCCGTCTTCCGCACGGACAGGGATGGCGCGATTACCGTGGTATCCGATGGAAAGCGTGTTGCCGTGCGGCGAACCCGAACGGCCGCGGCTATCGAACCTCTCAATTCTCTCCAATAATAGGAGCGGATGAATCACCAGCCATATCGACCAGAAAGAGTCGTCGATAAGGCCGACGGTGAAGCTGCCATTGAAGAAAACTGGCATGCTTTGTGAATATAGGAAACATACGGTTTGCAGTTTACGTCTTTCTCGCGTGATACCGAGCGCGACAACCCAGCCATCGACCGATTGGCAAACGACCGACTTAATGCTTGTATCGGATAATATGCGCGCCCCTGGAGAGGTGCTCGTTCTATTGACGCCGGTCGATGACCTGGAAGCCGGTCTTTACGTCGTGCGCTCCGTCGTGGATAACTGGGCGGTCCTGCGCAGGGTCATCGATCAGGAAGCGTTCGAGACTCTCAGGGTAACCGAGCAGGAAGTCGCGCTTCCCGTGAAAGCCCTGGATCTGTTTATGCGGGTTGGGATCAATCTCCGCCCGCCCGCCTGAAGTACCGCATGGATGTATAGATCGCGCCGACGACAAACATTGAAGTTTGGATTTCGCGGTAACCTCCGCTTCCTCTATCCGGTATAATACTTGACCGGAGCGCCGTCACCATATCCTCGTGTATTCGCAATATTTTCGCATCAACTCTGTTTAGGAGGCTACCTGTGCCAATCGTCATCAATCGATCAAATCCCAGCGGAGGTGGAAACCAGCCGGACAAGAAGGCCGGCAACAAGGCCAACGCCGCATCCCCTTCTGCTCCAGCCAAGGGAGGCAACAAGAGCAAGGGAGCCGCTTCCAAATCGATTTTCGACGATCAGCGCGTCAAGATCGGCGGACTGGCTCTGCTCATTGTGGTGGCTCTCCTGCTAGCGCTGTTCTCACTGGGGGTCTTCAACAGGGAGCCAGCCGCGCAGCCGATAGTTGCCCCCGCCCCAGGCGCGACGCCGGGCGGCAGCACCATCAATGCTCCGGCTGGCGGCGGCGCCGATCAGTCACCGGCCGGCTCAGCCCCGGGACGATTGGGTCAGCGCCGCTCGGGGCCGGGGATGGCACCTGGCTCTCCGATTCCGGGCGGACCCGGCAACGAGAGCGCGCCTGCTTCAGGCGCTCGCCTTCCTGGAATCGGCGAGCCGTAACCTCGCAACGTTGCCGGGACAGGAATGTCCGGGCTGCGAAACGAAGGCCAACTTCGTGGCCTGAGCGGATATTTACTGTAGTTACATCAATGAGGCAGGCAACCTTTTGGTTGCCTGCCTCATTAACCGGTATCACTGATGGATGATGAACCATCAGTCTATTTAACCGGGGCGAGGCGTACTTGCTTCAGATTCATAGCGTCGAAGCCGGATAGATCGGATATTTTCACCGCGATGGTGTGCCTGCCCACGCCAAACTTACTTGCACGTATAGCGGGGACAGGTGCATCCGCCGTTTTGGCCGGACCGGCTAAACGTAACTCCACTACGGTTGCATAGGGGTCTATCCGAGCGGGCTTGCTGATATAGACAATGCCTTCCCGCGTAGCGTCGGCGCGGAGCCTCTCGCCCGTCGCCAGGGCGCTTGCCCCCAGTACCTTCGTTTGCAGTCCCTCGATATGCAGTCCGTCTGTGGGCCAGTTGAAGACCTGAAGATATAGCCTGTTTCCCTTTTGTGTGCAGCGGCCATCGAAATTGAGACGCTTGAACGGGCTGTGGCTCGTGCCATAGATGGAGGCGCCGTTCGCGTGCATCCACTCGCCAATGAGAGCCAGACGCTCGTTGATCGCCTGCGGGAAGTCGCCCAGGTCGGTGGGACCCACATTCAGCAGGTAGTTCCCACCCTTGCTTGCGATGTCGATCAGGTTGCGAATCAGCGTCTCCGCAGATTTCCAGTTGTGATCGTTGCGCGCAAATCCCCACGTGTCGTTCATCGTCATGCAGGATTCCCAAAGGCGGCCATCCGTGAATCCCTGAGCGGGAATCTCCTGCTCGGGGGTGCCGAAGTCGCCCGCGAACTCGCTTCCCTTGTTCATTCCCTGCATTCCGGAGCGGCCCTTGTCCACCCGGTTGTTCACCAGTATGGAGGGCTGGAGGCTTCGGACATAGTTGTAAAGGTCCATGCCTCGCTCGTGGGTCCAAGTCGGCTCCCACTCACCGTCGAACCACATTACGCCGATGGGACCATAGCTGGTAAGAAGCTCGCGAATCTGGCCCTTCATATATTCGACATATCGGTCGTAATTTGCTCCGGCTGCCGGGCGCGTTTCGGTCTCCCAGGGGCGGCGCGGTGTATAGTCCGAGTGGTGCCAATCCATGATCGAATGATAGAAGCAGAGCTTGATTCCCTGTTTCTGGCATTCGGCGGCCAGCTCCTTGATCGGGTCGCGCTTGAACGGCGTGGCGTCCACGATATTCCAACTGCTGTTCAGCTTCGTGCCGAACATATCGAAGCCGTCATGGTGCTTGCTGGTGATGACGATGTACTTCATGCCGGCGTTTTTGGCCGTCTGCACCCATCGGTGGGCGTCGAATCTGACCGGGTTGAATCGGGGAGCGAACTTTTCGTACTCCTTCATCTGAATCTGCTTGTTGGAGAGGTACCATTCGGCGATGCCCTTTTTTCCGTTCTTATCGGTGGCGTCGGCGGGCACGGCATAGACGCCCCAGTGAATGAACATGCCGAACTTTGCGTCCTCCCACCACTTCGTCCGCCTGGTGAACTGGGAGGGCGTCTCGCCCGAAAATGAATGCATCTGTACGGGCGCTTTGGGTTTGGACTTTTTCTTCGCCTGTGCGGTCGCCTGTCCCGTGGGGAGCAGGCACGCCGTCGCGAATAGCAGCGCTGCCGCTGCGTGTACTGCCTTGCAAGTCATATTGGCTATCCTCTTTTGACGGAATTCGATGGAATTCGATGGAAGCGTGCTGATTCGTAGACGTAACATTTGTGGATGTAAGCCTCTGTTTCGCCTTTTGCACGCAATTTCCTGCCAAAACCGTCAATGGGCTGCCGTCATTAAAGGACACGCGTATGTTGAGGGCTAATAAGAGACCACATTTGGCTACTCGGACGGCGACGCCCTTTGGATGCGCATCGGGCACGCGGCCAACTGAACCGGAAAGAAGCAGTAGTGGACACCTTGCCCGCGACGGAAAACGCAGTGGCGGCACCGGCAGCGCCAGCGGTTGTTGAAGCGCCAGCGACAGCTGAATCGGCAGAGCAGAATGGCGAGCGGAACACGGCTCTGTACCGGATCGCGCTGCTACTCGCGCTCGGCTGGCTGGGCACGAACGTGGCGCTGGCAATTAGCGAGTTTACCCTGAAGTTTTACCTAAAGGATGCGCTCGGCCTGGCGCCCGCCGCCATTGCGGGCTTCTTTGCTATCGGCCAGTTTACCAACTACATCAAGCCGGTTGCGGGCGTGTTGACGGACGGCATACCCATCTTCGGGACCCGCCGCCGTCACTACCTGTTGCTGGGCCTGGGACTGGGAGGAATCCTCTGGCTGGCGCTGGGCCTCGTCCCGCGAAGCTATGGCTGGCTGCTCGCAACTTATACGCTTTTCTATATTACCGTCGTCCTGACGAGCACCACGCTCGGAGGGCGCATGGTGGAGGCGGGCATAGAGCACAATGCCGCGGGCCGCTTGACCGCGCAGCGAATTGGCATGTTCCGGTTAGGAGCGCTGATTGGCGGACCCATCGGCGGTTACCTGGCAGGCTACCCCTTCTTCATTTCGGTAGCCATTAGCGCCGCCATCCATTTCGCGCTTCTACCGCTTGTACTGAGAGGATTGCCGGAATCCGGCATAGCCGTAAGGAACATGCGGGCGTGGGAATCGGTCAAGCACCAGGGCCGGACGCTCGTCCGCAGCCGGACCCTGCTGGCCGCCGCGCTTATGATCTTCTTACTGGCCGCTTCGCCGGGATTCAACACGCCGCTGCTTTTTCACCAGACCGATAACCTGCATTTTTCCAAGCAGTTCATCGGCAACCTGCTTTTGATTAGCTCGGCGACCGGGCTGTTTGGCGCGTGGTTCTACTATGCGTTCTGCCGCAAATGGTCGCTCCGAGTTTTGCTTGCGGGTTCTATCGTGGTCCACGTCCTCGGAACGTTGTGCTATCTGGCGTACCGCGATGTTTCAACGGCCATCATTGTTACGGGGATCTATGGAATTACGCAGGCGCTCACGATGCTGCCGGTCTACGATTTGGCTGCGCGCGCAACGCCCCGAGGGAGCGAGGCGCTCGGTTACTCTGTAATGATGAGCATGTGGAATCTGACCAACGCTCTTTCCGACTGGAGCGGATCGCTTTTCTTCAGCTCGTTTGGGCGCAACTTCGGCAGCCTCATCTGGCTAAACGCAGGTACCACCGCGCTCATGCTGCTCATCGTGCCGTTTCTTCCGGTTGCGCTTCTGAATCGGCGCGACGGAGAAGCAGTGTAGGGATGTACTCGGTTGTGCTGTCACGGGAAGCCCTGGCGACCGTGCTAATATCGATGGCAGTCGCCCGAAGCGGCGAGCGAGTGATTGAATTCACTCGATGTCTCAGGCGTTCGGACCATCTCGACCACTGGCACCAGTGGCGCAGTCGAGAACTCAGGGCCCGCGGCCAATCGTCCTGCCGGACGAAAAGCACTTATGCAAGAGGTCTATTGGACGGATCGGGACTGCCGGCTATAATCGTCAACGTAGACCAAACGTTTTTCTAGTCGTTACTATTACCATTACCGAGAGGAGATCCGTCTTGGAGCCTACTCATAACCCGCTGACCGCAACACAGGGGAACGACCCCGGACACCCGCTTCCGCCGGAACCGAAAGAGGGTCTGCCCGATTACGTGCTCGACGACCCCGGCGCTCAGGTGGCTCAACCCGCCCCGCGAAACACGGGCATCAGCCTGTTGCAGTATGCGATTCTGGTCGCGGCTGGAGCGTTCGCCACCACCTTCGCGCAGCAACGGGTGCTTGCCAACTATCCCACGACATTTCTGCTGAAGGACGGGTTTCACCTCAAGAAAGAGGATATCGCGGTCTTCTTTTTCTGGGCGACTTTTGCCTGGAACCTGAAGCCTATCGCGGGAATCTTCACGGACGCGTTTCCGCTGTTTGGGACTCGGCGGCGCCATTACATGATGCTCGGATCATTTGTCGCCGGCATCCTGTGGTTCGTAATGGGGTTCGCGTCCACCTCGGTGCAGTTGCTTCTCATCGTGTCAATCCTCATGAACACGGCAACGGTGTTTTCGAGCACGGTCATGGGCGGTTTGATGGTGGAGGCTGGGCAGGCGTTCGGCGCGCCCGGACGCATCTCCTCGCTTCGCCAGTTCGTGCAGAATATTTCGGCTATTGGAGCTCCGCTGCTAGGAGGCTATCTCGCCGCAAAGGGGCTCGCCGGCTGGAAGATAACCACGGCAATTGGTGGCTCCACGGTAGTCGCGTTGGCCGTGCTGGTCTTCTTCGTGCTGCGAGAGAAGCCTGCCGCCAGGCGGGTAAGCACCGACCCTGCCGATCTGAAGAGGCCCGATTACCGGCTGCCGGCAGGCATGGTGTTCGGACTCGCGGCGGGCGCGGCGCTCTCTACCTACATTGTTTTCTTCCTTAGCCCGGATATGCGGAGCATTGGTATTTCGCTCTATGCGCTGCTGGCCACATTTCTTCTAATTTTGGGGATTGTTTTTCTTCCGACCCGGAACGTGGTTATTGTAAAGGCGCAGTGGCAGCTCGTCCAGATCCTTCAGTCTCGCACGCTGTGGATGGCGGTGGTCATGCTGTTTCTGGTATATACCGTGCCTGGACTGAACACGGCATTGACCTTCCAGCAGACAGACGTACTTCATTTCAGCAAGCCGTTTATCGGTTCGATGGCGTCTTTGGAAGGAATTCTTGGCGTTATCGGCGCGGTGGGGTATTTCGTATTCTGCCGTACTATCAACCTGCGCGTGCTCTTGGTTGGCAGTATTGCTGTCAATGCGTTATCGACGCTTCTATACCTGGTCTACAACCATGGAACCGCCCCTTTCGTCCACGGACTAGGCGGTTTTGTCGTAACGCTGTCAGAGCTGGCGCTCATGGACCTGGCGGTCCGGTCTACACCTGTTGGCTGCGAGGCGCTGGGATTTGCGCTGATGATGAGCGTTCGCAATTTCGGTATCGCCATGAGCGACATTATCGGCTCGAAGCTCATGGACGACGCCCATATGACGTTTGGCAATCTGGTCTGGCTCAATGCTTCGACGACCATGCTCGTCCTGCTCTTCGTCCCTTTCCTTCCTCGCGCTATCATGAATCGCAGGGACGGCGAGGCGGCGGGATCCGTCAAGGCCTCAGCCAATGCATCGCCGAGCACGGCATAGAGCCGGTAGTTATGTCAATGAGAAGCGCGCGGCGGAATCGATTCCGCAAGGCGACGGGCTGTCGGCCCATAGCTACGTATCAGGGGAGCGGCGTAGCCGCTTCTTCTCCGCCTTCGCGGAGAATCGGTAACTCATTGACTCCATTTAAACCCATATCCTCGAAGGAGGACATGAGGCCGAAGGCCCCTCAGTGAGGGCCGACAGCCCCTCTCGCATACGGAACCATAAACAGCGCTATTCGGCGCCCATACTCCGTGCGGCTGGGCCTTCATCCACCACACTCCTCAGCTGCTCAATCTCGATCTGAATCTGCTCCAATTTGTGAAGCAGGTCTAGAATGATCTCTACGCCCGCAAGGTTCACGCCCATCTCCTGCGTAAATCGGCGAATCTGGAGCAGTCGGTCGATGTCGGTCTCGGAGTAGAGCCGATTCTTGTTGTTGACGCGCGTGGGCGAAACCAGCCCGAGCTTTTCGTACAGTCTAACGGTTTGTGGGTGAAGCCCGGTGAGATGCGACGCGATGCTTATCATATACACCGGCTCTTGCATGTCGCGCTGTGACACTCAACTCGCCCCCCTTCAGGATTTTGGATTAATGGCCAGACCCAATCTAAAATCCAAAATCCAAAATTACCTCACTTTGTCGCCGCGAATACTGGCGACTTCGGCGATAAGCTCACGCTCGCGAGGCGAGAGGTCGCGCGGGACTGAGACCTTTACCCGCGCGTACATGTCGCCCGGATTGCTGCCCTTCATGCCCGGGAGCCCCTGGCCCGTGATTCGTATCTTCTGCCCACTCTGCACACCGGGCGGGACCTGCAACATGCGCTCGCCGTTTAGCGTGCGGACGGTCGCCTCTCCGCCGAGCGCCGCGACCGTGAATGGAATCGACACGTCCACGTAGAGGTCGTTGCCTTGCCGCTCGATCTCCGGGTGCGGCTTGATGCGCACAACGAAATAGAGGTCGCCCCGCTTGCCGTTCGAGCCCGCCGCGCCAGCTCCGGCGAGCCGGATTCGCTTGCCTTCCGTAACGCCCTTCGGAATCGTGACTTCGCCCCGGCGCACCGTGCGGATTCGCCCGTGCCCACGGCACTCGGGGCAGGCGGCTCCCAGCGTGTAGTTGCCGCGGGAGTCGCGCGTCGTTCCGGCTCCGCCGCAGCGCGGACAAATGTCCTCGACGGTCACTTCGTAGCGACGAGTCGCTCCATGCACAGCCTCTTCCAGCGTCAGGTCGATGCCGTATTCTACGTCTTCGCCGTTCTTCGCGGCGCGTTCCGATCGGTTGTTCCAGCCGCCGAAAAGGCTCTCAAAGAGATCGTGCAGCGATTCCTCGCCCATCTCCACGCTGAATCCGGACGGCGCGGTTCCTGTCCGAGCGCCGGCATAGGGATTCGCCTGGCCCTGCTGGCTGTAGGACTTCCACTGCTCGCCGAACCGATCATACTGCGCCCGCTTGTGCGGATCGCTCAAGACTTCGTGGGCCTCGCTGATCTCCTTGAACTTATCTTCCGCTGACTTGTCTCCGGGATTTACGTCCGGATGGTACTTGCGGGCGAGTTTGCGGTAGGCGGACTTGATCTCCTTCTGGTCGGCGGCCTTCGCCACCCCGAGAATCTTGTAGTAGTCCTTATAGCTATGCGGGTCCACGCTGCTCGCCGCCTTCTTGGGGTGTCGGGTGTCGGGTGTCGGAGTTACATTACATACGAGGGAATGAGTTCCCTCGTATTCGTTGCTGAAACGGCGTCGGGCGCCGTTCTCACGACACCCGACACCCGACACCCTCTACTGCTGCTTGAACTCGGCGTCGATAACGTCTTCGCTGCTGTCATGTCCACCGTGTCCGCCGTGTTCACTATGTCCGTCGCTCCCGCCCTGCCCGTTTCCGGTCGCGTTGGCGGCCGTTTGAGCGTACTCCGTGCCCTCCGGGGCCGCGCCGCCTGCGTCGCCCGCCGCCTGCTTGTAGAGCAGCTCGGAGAGGGCGTAGCTGGCCTGGCGAAGCTCTTCCGTCAGCCGCTTGATTTCGTCGGTATTACCCGAGTCCAGCACGCCGCGCAGGGCCGCTATTTTGTTCTCCAGATCGAGCTTCTGTTCGCTAGGGACCTTCTCGCCGAGGTCCTTCATCGACTTCTCGGTCTGGTAGACCAGCTGATCCGCCGCGTTCTTGACCTCGGCAGCCTCGCGCTGCTTCTTGTCTTCTTCGGCATGCGCTGCCGCCTCCTGGACCATGCGCTCGATGTCTCCCTTGTCCAGGTTGGACGCACCGGTGATCTGGATGCGCTGCTCGCGGCCCGACGCCCGGTCCTTCGCGGAAACGCTTAGGATTCCGTTGGCGTCGATATCGAATGTCACCTCGATCTGCGGCACCCCGCGAGGCGACGGCGGGATACCGGTTAGCTCGAAATTGCCCAGGAGCTTGTTCATGGCGGCAATCTCGCGCTCGCCCTGGTAGACCTTTACATGCACCGAGCTTTGCCCGTCTTCGGCCGTCGAAAAGACCTCGCTCTTCTTGGTCGGGACGGTCGTGTTGCGCTCGATCAGCTTCGTCATTACGCCGCCCAGCGTCTCAATTCCGAGCGAGAGCGGCGTTACGTCGAGCAGGACCACGTCCTTCACTTCGCCGCCGAGGACCCCGGCCTGAATCGCCGCTCCAATCGCCACGACCTCGTCCGGGTTTACGCCCTTGTTCGGCTCCTTGCCGCCGCCGAGACGCCGAACAAGGTCCTGAATCATGGGCATGCGGGTCGAGCCGCCTACAAGCACGATTTCGTCCAACTGCTCGGGCTTAATCTTAGCGTCTTCAATCGCCTGATGGAACGGCTTCTCGCAGCGGATCACCAGATCGTGCGTCAATTCGTCGAACTTGGCCCGAGTCAGGTTAACGTCCAGGTGGACCGGCCCGTCCGCAGTCGCGCTGATGAACGGCAGGTTGATATTGGTCGTGACGACAGTGGAGAGTTCAACCTTTGCCTTCTCCGCGGCCTCGCGAAGACGCTGCATCGCCTGCTTGTCCTTGCTCAGGTCGATGCCATGCTCCTTCTTGAACTCGCCGGCCACGTAGTCGACAATTCGCGCGTCCCAGTCGTCGCCGCCCAAATGCGTGTCGCCGGACGTGGATTTAACCTCGAAAACGCCCTCACCGACTTCGAGCACCGATACATCGAACGTACCGCCGCCGAGGTCGAACACGAGAATCGTTTCGTTCTTCTTCTTGTCGAGGCCATATGCAAGCGCCGCTGCGGTAGGCTCGTTGATGATGCGGAGCACCTTCAACCCGGCAATCTCGCCCGCGTTCTTGGTCGCCTGCCGCTGGGCGTCGTTGAAGTAGGCGGGAACGGTAATGACCGCCGCGTCCACCTTTTCGCCGAGATATGCCTCCGCATCCGCCTTCAGCTTCTGAAGGACCATTGCGGATATCTCTTCCGGTGTATATGATTTGTCGTCGATGGCGACCTTTTTGGACGTGCCCATGTCGCGCTTGATCGAGATGATCGTGCGATCCGGGTTTACGATCGCCTGGCGCTTTGCGCTAGAGCCCACGAGACGCTCGCCGCTCTTGTTAAATCCTACTATTGAAGGAGTAAGGCGGCTGCCCTCCGCATTCGCGATAACGGTCGGCTCGCCGCCCTCCAATACCGCGACAACCGAGTTTGTCGTTCCTAAGTCGATGCCCACAGTCTTTGCCATTCGTATACCTCCACTAACACAAACCTTGCAGAATTGAACTGACAGCTATGCGCTAGTCCGCTGCGGGTAGAATTAGTCCATACGTATTATCCTACTTGAGTGAGGTTGTGTCAAGTATCCTTACGAAACGAGGATAGGATTCGTTTCAATAACTCGGCAGTATCGTACGATTCATCTCTATGGGATAATCGACAAAAACCCGTCTCGAAAGTCGAGACGGGAATTCCCGGACATAAATGTCCGGGCTGTAAAACGAAAGCCGCCTTCGCGGCTTTAGAGGCGGTTATGTCAGGACTGGGCGAATGACTTCGCCGCTGACATCCGTGAGGCGCATGTTGCGACCGGAGTAGAAGTATGTAAGCCGCGTGTGGTCCAGGCCCATAAGGTGTAGAATCGTAGCATTCAGGTCGTAGACAGTCTGAGGATTGTCCGCGGCAAGGTAGCCAATCTCGTCGCTGGCGCCGTAGATGGTCCCGCCTTTTACTCCCGCCCCGGCCAGCCAGACGCTAAACGCTTTCGGGTTGTGATCGCGCCCCACGCTGCCTTCGGTGAACGGCATGCGCCCGAATTCGGTATGGAAGATGACCAGCGTATCCTCGAAAAGGCCGCGCTGCTTGAGATCCTTGAGCAGGCCGGCAATCGGCAGGTCCACTTCACCAGCGCGCTTGCCGTGGTTGGGAACCATGGCATTGTGGGCGTCCCAACTCTGATCGAAGACGCCTCCGCCGCTGTAGAGCTGCACGAATCGCACGCCGCGCTCCACCAGCCGCCGCGCCAGCAAACATTGTCTTCCAAATGCCTCGGTATCGGGCTTATCCATGCCATATAGCTGCCTGGTCGCCTCAGATTCCCTGCTTAGATCGACGGCCTCGGTGGCTTCGGACTGCATGCGATAGGCGAGCTCATAGGCGCGTATGCGGGCCGCCATCTCCTGCTCGCCGGGGTTCTCCCGCAGGAACTCCTCGTTCAGCTTGTCGATAAAGTCGAGCGAGGCGCGTTGTTGCTTCGGCGACATTTCCTTAGGGGGCTTGAGGTTCAATACGGGCAGGCCGGCGGACCGGAACTGCACCCCCTGATAGTTGGAGGGGAGGAATCCGGGACTCCAGTTGCCCGCGCCGCCTCCCACTAGCGCACGCGGATCTGTCATTACGACAAAGGCGGGCAGATTCTGGTTCTCCGTGCCGAGGCCGTACGTAACCCATGACCCGAGGCCAGGGCGTCCACTGAGAATCGACCCGGTGAGCATGTGATAGACGGCGGGGACGTGGTTGTTGCTCTCCGACTTCATGGAGCGGATGAGGGCGAGGTCGTCCGCGCAGCCGCCCATGTGCGGGAACAGGTCCGAAACCGGCATGCCGCACTGACCGTACGGCTTGAACTTCCAGGGGCTTCTCATCAGCTTGTCGGGCGCGCTGCGGCCACCCGTGTCGAATTTTGCGTTCCCCGCAACGCTCAGCCCGTCCTTGAGCTCAAGCTCAATCTTTGGATCAAAGGTGTCGATGTGGCTGCATCCGCCGAACATGAAGAGCGAGATGACGCGCTTGGCCTTTGGCGTGAAGTGCGGCGAGTGCGGGGCGAGCGGATCGTCGGACTGCAAATGGGTCGTTGGGTCGTTGGGTCGTTGGGTCGATGGGTCGGCGAGCGCACCCTCCTGTCCGAGGAGGAAGGCAAGCGCAATGCCCCCGATTCCCCCGCCCGCGCGTGCCAGGAACTCCCGTCGCGCTATATGGTCAGGTCCGCCGTGGTCGTCACAATTGTGCATCTTACACTCCTGCTCGACATGAGTCCGGAACACCAGTCTACTTGACCTTCACCAGCTCAAGGTCGAAAACGAGAATGGAGTTCGGCGGAATTTTGCCGCCGGGCGCATCATCCGCGCCGTAGCCCAGCTTTGGCGGGACCGTAAGCTTGCGGTGGCCGCCCTCCCGCATCCCCTTTATGCCTTCGTCCCATCCCTTGATCACATTTCCCGCGCCGAGCACGAACTCGTAAGGCTCGTTGCGGTCGCGGCTGCTGTCGAACTTCGTGCCGTCGGTAAGGGTACCCGTGTAGTGAACCTGCACGGTCTTGCCCGGCACCGCTTCCGCTCCGTTTCCGACTTTAAGGTCTTCTTTTTTAAGCGGAAAATCGGGCGCTGCCGCGGCGACGGTAGCCGCGGCAACGGGAGTTCCAGGCGCTCCCGCGCTCGGCTTGTCTTTTGGCGGAAATATTTCGAAGACGACCCATACCGCGACCCAAATACCGAGAATTGCAGCAAAAACTGTGATTGGGCGAATCTTCATAGGGAGTGTATGCCTCAGAGATGATTAGGATGTTTCAATGTAAGTAAGAACTGCGCGACATTCGAATCTGGCACAGTGTCGTTAAGCGGCAGCAACCGACTCGCGGACCATCTCGACCTCAACCGAAAAGGGGTTATCGACGAGTTCAGAGGCATCCAATATCTCAATGGAAACAACCTTCCCCTCGGCATCATAGTCCACAATAAAGCCCTCATGTAACTCGTCACTCGTAACAATCTCGGTCTGCCGGAAGCGAATGACCAGAGCATCGACAGCGGGAGAATACTTCAGCTTCATATTTTTACTCCTCCTGCGTCTTGCCGGTATTGAAATACGTCTCTTCACGCCAATATTTTCCGATATTGTCTGTTAAATATACGCTGATAATCAGCGGCGGCTTAAGGCGAGGTTCGACGAACACTCTTAAAACAAAAGTCGTTCCGTGCCGCACTACCTTGGACTGATAAACTTCGCGGCCTTTCTTTCCCGGCAGAATTTGCCCTGGATTAGTGAGGACATTATCTACCATCGTTTGAGAAATACGTCGTGCATTCATCTGGTCAACGGCGTGATCGTCAAATCGATAATCCATGGCCGGCAACTTAGACCTATTGCACGTAGACGAACTCGTTCAGGTTAATGATAGCATGACAGAAATCCACGAGCGAGCGAGTCTTCAGGAAGTTGCTGCTGAGCAGCGTCTCTTTCTGCGTGGCGGCGCGACCGAAGCAGAGCGTGTACGCTCGGTCAATCTGTTTTGCCAAATCTTTGCCGCACTCGCGTTGCAGCCGTTCCGCGAAGAGCGATGCCTGTCGTAGGATAAGCGGATCGTTCAGCAGCATGAGCGCCTGAAGGGGCGTCGTTGTCACGTTGCGTTGAGCGACCGTATACGTAATCTCTGGGCAGTCGAAGACTTCGAGCTGCGGTAGCAGAAGCGAGCGCTTGACCTTGACATAGACGCTTCTGCGCCATGTCTTCGGGCTGTCTTCGCCCACCGGCCAGTTAAATCCCTGGAATGTATCGGCGCGCAATGAGGGATCGACCGGCGGATAGACCGCGGGTCCGCCGATTTCGAAGTTGAGCGTTCCGGCGACCGCAAGCAGGCTGTCGCGAATGGCCTCCGCTTCCAGCCGCCGAACGGGCATGCGCCATACGTATCGATTCTGCGGGTCCTTCTCCAAAGCGTCCGCGCGGATTGCCGAGGACTGCTGCCACGCGCGGGACATGAGGATCAGTTTGTGCAGCGGCTTGGCGCGCCAGCCGAAAGCGAGGGATGAGGGATGAGGGATGAGGGATGTGGCCGACATATTCCCACGCTCATCCTCGTTCATGAGGGTGGTGGCCAGCCAATCCAGCAATTCGGGATGGGTGGGAAGGTCGCCATTGAGGCCGAAGTTGCTGGAGGAGTTGACGATTCCGCGCCCGAAATGCTGCCGCCAGATCCGGTTGACCCAGACTCTCGCGGTCAGAGGATTCCTGCTGTTTGCCAGCCAGTCCGCAAGCTCCTTGCGGCGGCCTGTCGTTTTGTCGGTGGCCGCGTCCGGGCCCACGACGGTTTCGCCGCCGGGCAGCGAGCAGATGAAACCTGCCTGCACCTCATCGCCTTGGTGATAGGCGTCACCACGTATAAGCAGATAGGATTTGTCGAAGGTGCGGCCCTTGTCGGTGACTGCCAGGGCCTTTGGAAGCGGCGAGCGCTTCGATTCTAACGCGGCGATCTGCCCCAGAAGGTCCGCGAAGCTCTTGCGGTCCGGGTCCGGCAGCGCGGCCTTGATCTGGTCGTCGGTCGGCTTCGCGATTTTGAGCTTGAGAGCGGCCTCCCTGCCCTTTGTGCGGAGTGGCTCGATTTTAGCGAGGAGGGGCGCGGCCCGCCGGTCGATGTCGGCGTTACGAAGCGCGGCGGACCGCGCCTCCTCCGGCGTGGGCACTTCTATCTCGCGGCGCTCGGTCGGAGCGAAGCAGGCGGAAAGCCGGTAGTAGTCGGTCTGCTTGACCGGGTCGTACTTGTGGTCATGGCACCGGGCGCATCCGATAGTCAGTCCCAGAAAGACGGAGCCGGTGGTCGCCACGAGATCGTCCAATTCGTTCGAGCGGGTGCGCGCGTTCATCTCGACGATATCTTGCGGGCCGCATGCCAGGTATCCGGTAGCGATGATCGCTTCATTACGGCGGGCCGGGTCGCTCTCAGTCAGCTCGTCGCCCGCGATCTGCTCTCGGATGAATCGGTCGTAGGGCTTGTCCTTGTTGAACGAATCGATGACGTAGTCGCGGTACCGATAGGCGAGGGGACGGTCCTTGTCCCCCTCGAATCCGCCGCTGTCCGCGTAGCGCACGAGGTCCAGCCAGTGGCGGCCCCAGCGTTCCCCATAATGCGGCGATGCCAGGAGACGGTCCACCACCTTTTCCCAGGCGTTTGGCGTGCGGTCGTTCTCGAAGGCGCGCACCTCTTCGGGCGTTGGCGGCAGGCCGAGCAAGTCGAGATAGGCGCGACGAATCAGGATTCGACGCGGGGCAGCCGGCGATATCGCGAGGCCTTCCGACTGAAGCTTTTGCACTATGAAAGCGTCGATGGGATTGAGGGGATTTTGGATTTTGGATTTCGGACTTTGGATTAGCGGTATGGCGGGTTTAACCGGGGGTTTGAACGACCACCATATCTGCTTCGACGCGGATTCTATCGCGCCGCCCGGCCAGGGCGCGCCGCCGTCGATCCAGCGTTTCAGCTTCGCGATATCCGCATTAGGCATCTTGCCGGTGGGCGGCATGAGGGGGGCGCGGACGCCGGAGACGAGCTGATAGAGCGTGCTTGTGGCGGCGTTGCCGGCAATGAACGATTTCCCGCGCGTCCCGCCCTTGAGCAAGGATTCTCGCGAACGCATGTCCAGACCGGAGAGGCGCGTGCCGCCGACGCCGTGGCAGCCGAGGCAGTTCTGCTCCATCAGCGGCTTGATATCGCGCGTGAAATAGGCGTTGTCAACCGGCGTGCGCACCTGAGCCAGGGCAGGGCCGCTGAAATACGCGAGAACGGCGCAGAATACGAGCGGAAGGATATTGTAGGCCGGATTCTTCATGGAGTTGGTATTTTAGAGACTGCTTTCGCGGTCTTGCTACAACTATTATACGGTCTAAAGCCGGTTTCGCGCTAGAAATCTAAACTCGCCCGCCGTTTACACGCAGGTACTGGCCCGTTACGAAGCCCGCCAGATCGCTTGTGAAGAGGAGGACAGCGTTGGCGACGTCGTCCGGCGTGCCGAGGCGGCGAAGGGCGGTGGTCTCCGCGATTCCCTTCTGCTTCTCGGTGAGATGGTCATAATTGACCGGTTTCATGGCGGTGTGGCCGGGCGAGACGATGTTGACGCGCACGCCTTTGGGACCCCACTCCTGCGCCATGACCGCAGCCAGATGATTGACAGCGGCTTTGCTCGCCCCGTACGCGCCCAGCCCGGAAATTGGGTCGTGGCCCGCCCCGCTCGAAATGAAGATGATGCTGCCGCCCCGATTCATAGCTGTGTATGCCGCCCGCGCGACGTAGACATGGCCGTGCACATTCACGCCGAACGAGCGCGTCCAGTCTTCAATGGATGTTTCAGCGATTGAGCCCGATGATCCGCTGGCCGCATTCATCACAAGGATGTCGAGCGTACCGCCGAATCGCTGAATCGCCTCCGCCACCGCGCCACTCGCCTGATTTTCCTCCGCAATATCGGCCTGAATCGCGAAGTGATCGAGCGGAGCGGTCTCTTTCAGCCGCGCGACTGTCTCGTACGCCGTGCTGCTGTCCGAGCGGTAGATCATGCCGACTCTCGCGCCCGCCTGCGTCAGCCGCCGCGAGATAGCACGGCCTATTCCGCGCGTCCCTCCCGTCACCAGCGCGTGCTTGCCGCTAAGGTCGATTGTAATCGCCATGCAGATGTTCCTTGTGATTCAGGGTGTTCTTCGCCTCTTCGCTTCTTCGCGGTGAAAAGGTTCAATTGGTGAAGCTCTACGGTTCGAGGCAACTCTGACAGGGGTCATTTGAGGTCACCATTGTATCATGTTCGGAGAGGTTGCACCAGAGCCGCAGCCTGCGGGGTTGCTCTGGCTCGAGTGCTTCCAGGGCGACTTTGGAATCATGTACTCGATGCA
Organism: Chthonomonadales bacterium; assembly: GCA_038229495.1. Classification (GTDB taxonomy): domain Bacteria; phylum Armatimonadota; class Chthonomonadetes; order Chthonomonadales; family CAJBBX01; genus JBBROJ01. The sequence continues at coordinate 1,982 of JBBROJ010000021.1, read as the reverse complement.
CGGGAATCGAAGAGAACGCCCAGACTGGTTACATAATGGAAGGACCTTCCATCGAACTTTCGATGGAAGGCCGTTTTGATGATCACGGAATCACGGAATCACGGAATCACGGAATCACGGAATCACGGAATCACGGAATCATGGTACTCAAGTGTTAGAGAGGGAGGGCGGCGACGGCTCTGAGACAGCTGCCGCGGCAGCCGCAGTCCATCTGTTCGCCTCGCCAGCGGTACGGTCCCTCAGGTTTCACCTGCTGAAATCCCTCGGGATCTTCACATACCACGGACGCGAGTAACGCGGGCGGGGTGTCCGCGAGTCCTCGATAACGCCGCACCTCCCCACACGCGACACGTCCATTGCGCTTGCTGCAACGAAACGCGGTTCGCGCGGAGCGCGGGGCCGGTCATCCCCGACTGTCCCACAGGATCGTCGCGAAGGGGTGCTTCGGGGCGTGCCTGTCCTGCGCCAGGCTCCCATCGCGCCCACCACGTGGGTTGCTCATACGTTTATTCCGCGCCCCGTCTCGAGCGAGGACCGCTATAGGTACGGGAATTGTGCAGGGTATGCTTATGACCGGCGGAATAGGAGTTCGTCGACGGCGTTCGCGTGCCTGCTCCGCCGTTTCGTGCAGGACCAACGAGGCGGAATGGCTAATCTGGTTCTATCTTTGATCGGCTTGGGCCGATCAAAGGTCTGAGCGCTCCCGAAACTTCTTTTGCGGCATTGGTGAGCATCCGGCCTGGAATCCCCGTATTCAGGTTGCCGCGCATCCAACTTTAACCTATTCCCATTTAATCCATCCTATTTAATCCATCCTATGAAACTCCTCGACCGCTACCTTGTCCGCGAGATGTTCGTTCCTTTCCTCATCGGACAGGGCGCGGTCGTCCTCATGCTGACCGGCACGGTTCTCTATAACAATGCCGACACCTTTCTCAACAACGATATTCCCGCGCTGGCGGTCGTCAAGATTGCGTTCTACTTTCTGCCGTATCTCATCAATCTCACGATGCCCGTCGCGGTGGCGATCGCGGCTTCGCTGTCGGTGAGCCGGCTGGCGCGCGACACCGAAGTGACCGTAATGCGTGCAGCGGGAATCAGCCTGAAGCGAATCTTTGTGCCGATGTTCTTCATGGGGCTGGTGGTGAGCGGCGCGGACTTCTACTTCGGCGAGCGGGTTGTGCCGTGGGCGAATCAGCAGTTCGAGCGGACTATGACCAGCCTTTCGTTCAGCAAGGGGTTCCGGCCGCAGGCGGGTCAGGTGGTGCAGAGTCCGGACCAGAAAATGACCGTATCCATCGGCGGCATGGAGCTTCACAAGAACAACACTGCGCGCCTGACGAACGTGATGATCATTCAGGGTGGCCGTTACGGCAAGCCAGCCACCGTGACGCTCGCAGAGAGCGCCGACTACGCCAGCGGCGTCTGGACGCTCTATAACGCGCGAATCTACCTGTACAGCCTGGACGGCAAGCGCGACCAGTATGCGATCGCAAAGACCACCCAGATCGATTTCAAGCTGGCCGAAAAGACGTTCCAGACTATCTATCTTCAGCTTCCGCTCTATTCCAATGCCGCCACCAAGACGTTTCGGCAACTGTCCGAAGAGGTCGCGCTGCAGCGGCGCGCCAGATACATCGACCCGCGCCTGCTGCTCGAATACCACTTCAAGCTGTCGGTGCCGTTCTCATGCCTGGTCTTCGCCATCGCCTGCCCGCCGCTCGCTCTCCGGTTCGCGCGCGCCGGCAATTTCATGGGCGTTCTGCTCTCCATCGTGCTCGTATTTGTCTACTGGAACGCGCTCCTCGCGGCCAAGATAGTGGGCTCCAAGTACCCGGAGATTCTGCCACCTGTGGTCGCCGGATGGGGCCAGAACATCGCCTTCTCGCTGGTCGGAATTTACTTCTTGTGGAGAGGGGAGTGAGGAAAGGGTTGTTGGACCGTTGGGTCGTTGGGTCGTTGGGTTGGGTTCTTGCATCATT
>JBBROJ010000020.1:0-50305 GCA_038229495.1 Chthonomonadales bacterium | reverse complement strand
TTGTCGGTGACGCGCTGCTGCTTGACAGTCATTTCAACGGAGCGCTCTGCTCCTGTATGCAGTTGATGGCTCAACGGGTAATGCGGCTCCTTTGCGCCGGGCGAATCAGTCCGCGCCTTGTATTGGAGACAGCGAGAGACGCGGGCTGTTCCGGATTTATCTACACGACTATTGACGGGAACGGCGGGCGGAAAGTTTCCGATTTGCCCTAATTGACTGTGCGGCGGACTACCAATAGCTCATTACAACAGTTCCGCCGTATATTCCCAACTTGTGTTCGCCCGTCAAAAGTGGAAATCCTCTTCCATACTATCACCGTGCCCGTTGGCTGACGCTGTCTGCCATCCAAAGGAGGGTAGTCGCCTCGGTAAAGGCGTTATGGCGCTGGCATAGTTGCGTGTCGGAAAACAGTGTCTGGATCGCGGAGTCCTGAGGCAGCCACTCGTTCACGCATTTGCGTTTAGCTTCCAAAGCTTCTCGTATAGCTGCTCCCAGTCCTTGTTGAATCCACATGTCCTGCCGAACATTGAAACCACGCTTATAGCGGGCCATTCGTATTTCGTCCGGAATTCCCCCTTTGATTGCCCGGCGCAGAATCCACTTTCCTCGACCTCCATGCAGTTTCATCGCGAGTGGCAACGCAATGCAAAACTCCAGAAGGCGGTAGTCAAGGAAAGGCAGACGACTTTCGACGCTGTTCGCCATCGAGTTACTGTCTTCATATCGCAGCAATGTAGGCAAGCTTGCATAAGCGACATCCGCGATCTGCCGCTTCCAGAGGGGCATATGGAGGTCGCTGCCCAGGTACAGCGGTTGAGCTGGAGGAAAGCGCAAAAGGGTCGAATTGCCGACAGTGCGTGTATAGCGAAAGCGTTCGCACCAATAGCTGCCGGCCTCGCTCATCTCCGCCAGGATAGTAGGCGCCAGGCTGCAAATCAAGCTGAGCGCCGAAATATAATCGTGCTGCCGGCAGAGGCGCTGAAGATGAAAGAGGAAGAACTTTCGATAGCCCATCAAGGTTTCATCCGCACCCTGCCCGCTCAGCATTACCCGAAAGCCTTTTGCGCGAGCACACTTATATACTAAGTACTGCCCAATTTGAGTGCCGCATGGGAAAGGCGCGTCCTGTGCCTTGATCGTCTCGAAATAGGCAGAGATGATTTCCGATATTGGAGGATAGACATAATGTGTTGTGACATTGGTATAGCGGGCGACCTTTTGCGTTAGAGGACCTTCTGTACGGCCGTCGCCGGGATGCCCAAAGGTAAATCCAACTACATCAGCCCGTTCCTTCGGTCTCAGCATGGCGGCAATGGAAGAGGAGTCCAGCCCTCCGCTCAAAGAAATCGCTACCGGAACATCGGCCTGAAGACGGACTTTGACCGCTTCTGCCAGCAGAGCGGAAAACGAGCTGACCAGATCAGTGGGGCTCTGCGCCTCCAGTGTTTCGGCCAACGAAGAAACGTTATGTTCGAGGTCATAGTAGGAATGAACCCTGGGATCCCAAGCACCGGTCAATGAGATGGTGAGGTAACAGCCAGGCTTGAGAGCCTTGAGTCCGGCATAGGGGGAACTCTCATCCTGGTCATACACGCCATATTGCAGGCCACGCATCACATAGTTGAGATCGACGGGTAGGCTGCACCGGTCAGCAATAACCGCGCCTGTGGAAGCAAACAGCAGCGCCTCTCTTTCCTGATAGTAGTAGAGCGGCTTAACGCCAAATCGATCCCGCGCAAGCAGGACGCTGTTCTGCTTTGCATCATAGAGAGCGAAGGCGAACATTCCGTTAAGACGTTCAAGCGCGCCCTTGCCCCATTCTTTGTAGGCGGCCAGCAGGACCTCCGTATCACTCGCTGTCGAAAAGCGATGCCCCAGCGCGAGCAACTCCGTCCGAAGGGCGATATAGTTGTATATCTCTCCGTTAAATGTTATGCAATAGTTTGCTTGCTCGTCCCACAGTGGCTGGTTTGCACCGCTCGAAAGGTCGAGAATGCTGAGCCGGTTGTGGCCAAATATGACCTGTTCGAAAGCATTATTCACGCAGTGAACAGCTTGATAATCTGGCCCCCGTGGCTGTTGACTCTCGACTATCTGGCTTACGATGGAATGCAGATGTTCGGCATGCATCGGCCCGATGGCGCCGGCTATTCCACACATTGCGGTCCTAACATAGCGGTCCTAAGGTCCTCTCCTAACCATCACTGTGATTCGGCACGTTCCTTCACTGCCGAATCTTCAGAGGGCTACGAATCAAAGAACGGGCGTACGGACCGGAAGTTTGTCTACCGGCGGCACAGCCGTTCGGATATGCAAATTCGGATCTAGAACAGCAATGAAGGTACAGAAAATCGAGACATGCTGAGTGGGCTGTTACAGCAGACTTGTTATACGTCTACTGGTAAAACAGGTATTTGTTGCCGCAGTTGTTCCTTCTTGTCGTGCTTACGGCCCTATCAATACAGATTGTTAATAATGTATTTAGCGGGAAAGTCGCGGCATGCTTACAATAGGAGGCTGGCAGTTATTGTAAACATGCCTCGCCCATTTATGAATCTACCCCGAAACGAAGAAACCCCCTGCCTAAGCAGAGGATTTCCAAATGTGGCGGGGATGACGAGACTTGAACTCGCGGCCTCCTACGTGACAGGCAGGCGCTCTAACCGGTCTGAGCTACACCCCCGTATGTTACGACTTGCTGCGGCATTTGGCAGTGGGCGAAGAGGGACTCGAACCCCCGACATCTTCGGTGTAAACGAAGCGCTCTACCGGCTGAGCTATCCGCCCTCATTCCGCCCAACCTCATCTCATTCCAGACCGTAGTATAGCAGACCATTTCGAGCACTGTCAAGACGTTCAAATTCGACATTAGAGGCGCATTTGCGACTGCTGAACAGTCGCGCATGCCCAATTGACTAATGCGAAATCAATGTGGTACATTAAACAGTACCAATCTCGTACTGTTTATTGGCGGGAGCGCGCGCTTCGTGATACGCATTACAAAATTAACGGATTACGGAATCGTACTGCTGGCACACATTGCCCGCTCGCCAGAGGCGCGAACGCGCTCCGTGCGCGATATGGCGGCCGAGACGCACCTGCCTCTCCCCACCGTCAGCAAGCTGCTTAAATCGCTCACTCGCAGCGGCCTGCTCGTTTCGCATCGCGGTGTTAAGGGCGGCTATTCGCTTGCTCGAAAACCGGAAGATGTCACCGTTGCGCAGATCATTAGTGCACTGGACGGCCCCATCGCGATTACGGATTGCAGTGGCGAACCTAACGGCAAGTGCGAGCTGGAGCGATTGTGCTCCGTGCGTAACAATTGGCAGCGTATCAACGTCGCCATTCGAGACGCGCTGGAGAGTCTCACGCTGGCCGAGATGGCGAGACCGGGACTGGCCGGTTTCGTCCCGCTCCTCTCTGTAACAGCGCCAGCGAATCAAAGCAAGAATATCACGAACCCTTCCGAGGTAACTGAGCTATGTCCACAATAACAGACGCAACCATAAATATCTCCAGCCCATCCGAGGTCGGCGAACCCGTGTTTACAATTACGCCCGCCGCTGTCAGGCAGGTGCATTACCTCCAGCGAAAGCAGGGCAACCCTAATCTTGGCCTTCGCGTTGGCGTTAAGGGCGGCGGCTGCTCCGGACTGTCGTACGTAATGAATCTCGAGCCGGAGCCTCGTGAAAACGACCTTCAGATTGAGGTGGACGGACTTCGGGTCTTCATCGATCCAAAGAGCGCCCGGTTCCTGACGGGGATGACCCTCGACTACAGTGTCAAGAATCTTCTTGAGGGTGGATGGGTCTTTACCAATCCCAACGCAGGCCGCACGTGCGGCTGCGGGACAAGTTTTACACCGAAATAATGAGGAGGGAAGTCGGAAACCAGAAGTCAGAATTCGGAAGAACGTCAAAAACGAATTGGCGCGCTATCCTTCCGAATTCCGAATTCCAGCTTCCGGCTTCCGACTTCCAGGAACTTAAATAATGACTGCAACAGAAAACGTGCTCGAACAACATGTTCAGAGCGAATATAAGTGGGGATTCGTGACAGACATCGAGGCCGATACCGCGCCTCCCGGCCTGAGCGAAGAGATCGTCCGGTTTATCTCGGCAAAAAAGCAGGAGCCCGAATGGCTGTTGGAGTGGCGGCTGAAGGCATACCGCAAGTGGGTCACGATGGTAGAGCCTACCTGGCCCAACGTCCACTACTCGCCTATCAAGTATCAGGACATCATCTACTATTCGGCTCCCAAGGCGAAGAAGGTCCTCAACAGCCTGGACGAGGTCGATCCGGAGCTTCTTGCCACGTTCGAAAAGCTGGGGATTTCGCTCGGCGAGCAGAAGCGACTCACGGGCGTGGCGGTGGATGCCGTATTCGACAGCGTTTCGGTGGCCACCACGTTCAAGAGTAAGCTCGCAGAGTTGGGCATCGTGTTCTGCTCTTTCTCCGAGGCGGTTCGCGAACATCCCGAGCATATCAAAAAGTATCTCGGCTCCGTCGTGCCGTACACGGACAACTATTTCGCGGCGCTCAACGCAGCAGTCTTCAGCGATGGCTCGTTCGTCTACATACCTCGCGGCGTTCGCTGTCCCATGGAGCTGTCCACCTACTTCCGAATCAATGCGGAGAACACGGGTCAGTTCGAACGGACCCTGATTATCGCGGAAGACGGGGCCTACGTTTCATATCTGGAGGGCTGCACCGCTCCTATGCGCGACGAGAACCAGCTTCACGCGGCGGTGGTCGAGCTGGTCGCGCAGGACAATGCGACCATTAAATACAGCACCGTTCAGAACTGGTATCCCGGCGACAAAGAGGGCAAAGGCGGAATCTATAACTTCGTTACCAAGCGCGGCCTCTGCAAGGGCGTCAACTCCAAGATCACCTGGACGCAGGTCGAAACCGGCTCCGCCATCACCTGGAAATATCCATCCTGCATCCTGCAAGGCGACAACTCGGTCGGCGAGTTCTATTCGGTCGCCGTTACCAATAACATGCAGCAGGCGGACACCGGCACGAAGATGATCCACGTAGGCAAGAACACCAGGAGCACCATCGTCTCGAAAGGTATCTCCGCCGGGCGCGGCCAGAACACCTATCGGGGCCAGGTTAAGGTACTGAAGGGAGCAGAAGACGCGCGAAACTTCTCGCAGTGCGATTCGCTTCTGATGGGCGACCGTTGCGGCGCGCACACGTTCCCGTATATCGAGGTGCGCAACCCGACCGCGAAAGTGGAACATGAGGCGTCCACGTCAAAGGTGGGCGAGGACCAGATATTCTACTGCAACCAGCGCGGCATCTCGACAGAAGACGCGGTCAACATGATCGTGAACGGATTCTGCAAAGAGGTTTTCCGCGAGTTGCCGATGGAGTTCGCGGTCGAAGCGCAGAAGCTGCTCGGCATCAGCCTGGAAGGCAGCGTGGGGTAAAGATAGGCATACGTTCTTTTTCTAAGTTCAACTTAATGGTAGGGTCGATTATATTGTCGATGGGTTGTGGTCACGTTTCCGCTCCAGTTTCGGTCCCAATAAACGTGTTATCGGGTGGAGGCACTAGCAATACTGCAACAGCAGCCAATACTAAGACTGTTCATATCTTGGACACTGGGGATCCGATGGATCCTATTGTTGTATACGGTAAAGAAGAGGATTTTGATGCCGCTGCAAACTCACGGGACGGCACGATAAGTGTTTCTCACATTGCCAGTATGTTTGCCGTTCGGCGGGGGGTACAAATAGAAGTCCTACAAAGCAATGAAGCATCAGGGAAGGCATGTGTGCGCATAGTCACAGGGGAATCGTCAGGTGAAACGGTTTGGACTTCCAGCCGGTGGATCAAAGTTTCAGCAGTATTTGACCATGTTGCTAATAAGCAGACTTTCCGGCTGCGCCTCTAGCAAGACAAAGGCAACGAAGACACTGGGTCAATTATGTGACGACGTCTGTTTGGCACTCCATCATCAAGGATATGTGAGCATTGGACCACGTGGCGATAACCTGTTGATTACCGACGTTTACGTTGGTGACAACGGCAAATTTTATGTTGGTATTCGTTCGTCTTTCTTCGATCTTCCTGTCACGGAACAGAAAAAACAAGCTCTTGACATTTGTAAAATCTGGACGACCGTATATTCGCCAGACAAATCCCGCAAAGCATCGGTCGAGCTCAACAACGATTCGCATCGGTGTGTGATCCATGTAAGTGGAAACTCGGCTAAATACAAGCATTACGGCAATATTGAGGATTATTATCGGCACACCGTCATCCAGTGATAAGCCCTGTAGGTACGTTCACATCTGTTATCGAATTACGGACGCTTCTCAGAACGAGGTGGGAAAGGCGTGTGGAGTAGGCTAAGTGCCGAGAAAGCTTCGAGAATTGCGGGCCGATCTGCACAAAGCCGAATTCACTATGCGTCATGCGCCTGGAAGTCACGAAATATGGAAGCATGAGCGATTCCGTGACAGAGTAGTTTTGGCTGGAGCGGATGGAGCCGACGCAAAGCCGTATCAAGAGCGTGACGTGCGAATTGCACTTCGGGAGATTCAAAATGACAATGCATAAACGATACTCGCTTCTGATTCAATGGTCAGACGAGGATGGAGTTTACGTCGTATCATTTCCTGAATTCGGAGTTCCCCATACGCATGGCGGCACTTATGAGGAGGCTGCGCGTCATGGTTCCGAGGTACTCCAAGGATTAGTCAAATCGTATAGGGAAGAAGGCCAACCTCTTCCCGAACCGGATATATTCCAATGCGCAGTCTCGGCCAGTGCGGCGGCGTAGCGGCGAACCGAATGAAAGCGGCTGCATTTACTGACGCGCCGTCGACTGAAGGCGGACAACGACTTTAACAATAAAACTCGCACCCGCAGATGAGGCAAAACTGAACCAGATTGCGGCGAGGGAGGGCTGTGATGCGGAGTGCTTCGTGCAGCGGTTGGTGGAAGAGAAGCTCGCCTCCTCCGAACCGGTTGTTCCCCCGGCTGTACCGCAGCGACTCCTGACTCGCGAGGAGATTGATGAAAGGTTGCGCGCGGCGGGTGTCAGGTTTGGGAATCGGGATGCGGCTATCAATATGCTCGATGATTGGTATCAGCGAGACGACGATCCCGATGGAACTCCAGAGGAGTGGGCGCAGATCCTACGCAATATCGAGGAGAATGGAATCCATTTGCGGACTGTGGACGTGAGCGCCTTCGAATGACGCTTGCGGCAATATTTCTCGATAGCGGTCCGCTGGAAGACCAACTGCGCCGGAGTTCGCGCTGACGCGGATGTGATTCTGGCTGCGCAGGTCGCTTAGCTGAGGATTCCAAGAGAGCAAATGGTCGTCGCGACGAGCAAACCGGGGCATATCAGCCGGTTTGTCCCCGTGCGACGATGGGATGAGATTACTATTGGAGATGAGCACAATGCTTGAAATAAGAAACCTACACGCACGGGTGGATGATAAAGAGATACTGCGCGGGATCAATTTGACGGTGAACGCGGGCGAAGTGCACGCCATCATGGGGCCGAACGGTTCCGGCAAGTCCACGCTGGCAAACGTTTTGGCAGGCCGCGAGTCGTTCGAAGTCACCGAAGGCGAAGTTCTTTACGAGGGCAAGAACCTGCTCGAAATGGCCCCGGAGGAGCGCGCCCGCGAAGGCCTGTTCCTCGCGTTTCAATACCCGGTCGAGATTCCCGGCGTCAACAACACCTACTTTCTCAAGGCGGCGGTCAATGCAATACGCAAGCACCGCGGCGAAGAGGAGCTGGACGGTTTCGACTTCATCAATCTGGTGAAGGAGAAGGCAAAGTTCGTCGAGCTGGATGATTCGCTTATGAAGCGACCGGTCAACGAGGGCTTCAGCGGCGGCGAGAAGAAGCGCAATGAGATATTCCAGATGGCCGTTCTCGACCCGAAGCTTGCCATCCTGGACGAAACCGATTCCGGCCTTGACATCGACGCGCTTCGAACCGTAGCGAACGGCGTGAATAAGCTGCGCGGTCCTGAGCGCGCCATCGTGGTGGTCACGCACTACCAACGGCTCCTCGAATATATCGTGCCCGACTACGTGCATATCTTGATGGACGGTCAGATCGTCAAATCCGGGGACAAGACCCTTGCGCTTGAGCTGGAAGACAAGGGATACCAGTGGGTCGAGGACGAAGTGAAGGAATCGCGCCTGTTGAAGGCCGAGCACGCGCTCGAACGCAGCCTTGCCGCCGCGGCCAATGTTGCCGCATCCGCAAATCTATAGCAAATCTACAAAGGACGTACGAGAAATGATTGCGACCTCCCCTGAGACGGAGCGTTATAGTATTGAATACGAGCGGCTGAGGTCGCTTCGAGGGGCCGAGCCGAATTGGCTTGCCCGCCTGCGCGCCGATGCATTCGCGCGCTTCGAGGAGCTTGGCTTCCCAACGACCCGCTATGAAGAGTGGAAGTACACAAGCGTTCAGCCCATTGTCGAGACGGAGTTCAGGCCCGCGTCACTCAATACCGGCATGACCGCAGGCCGAATCGAGCAAACATTTGGAACGTCTCCTGTCCGCCTCGTCTTCGTGAACGGTTTGTACGCGCCTCAACTGTCCAGCGTTGGCTCGCTGCCGCAGGGCGTCACTGTCATCAACATGGCCTCCGCGCTCGCCACAAACGCCGATGGGCTGGAGCCTTATCTGGGCAGATTCGCGAAGTTCCGCGATCACGCGTTCGTAGCGTTGAATACCGCCCTCTTCCGCGACGGCGCGTTTGTTCATATCCCGCGCGGCGTCGTGGTGGAAGACCCGATTCAGCTTCTTTTCATCGCCGATGCCGCCGATGGCGCGTACGATTCACACATTCGGAACCTTTTTGTAGCCGATGAGAACAGCCAGGCGACCCTCATTGAAAGCCATTGGGGCAAGGACGGCCAGACCTATTTCAGCAACATCGTAACGGAGATCGCGGTCGCGCCGCGCGCCAACCTGGACCACTACAAGGTGCAGGAGGAGAGCGCCCAAGCCTTCCACATCGCCACGCAGCAACTGGAGCAGTCTGAGACGAGCGTCTTTTCGTCCCACAGCATTACGTTCGGCGGCGGCCTCGTGCGCAACGACATCAATGCACGGCTTGGCGGCGAGCATATCGAATGCACGGTAAACGGCCTCTACGTATTGGACGGGCGGCAGCACGTGGATAACCACACAGCTATCGACCATGCCCTGCCCAACTGCAACAGTCACGAACTGTACAAGGGAATCATGGACGGAAAGTCCACCGGAGTATTCAACGGCAAGATATTCGTGCGGCAGGACGCTCAGAAGACGGACGCCAAGCAGACGAACCAGAATCTGCTTCTCTCCCGTGACGCGATGATCGATACGAAACCGCAGCTGGAGATATATGCGGACGACGTTCGCTGTACGCACGGCGCCACCATCGGGCAGCTCGATGCCGATGCTCTTTTCTATCTACGCACCCGCGGAATCGGCGAAGCGGAAGCGCGAGCGATGCTGGTTCAGGCTTTCGCGGGCGACCTTTTGAATCGTATCAAGGTCGAGACGCTGCGAGAACGGCTGGAGACCGCGCTAATGGAGAAGCTGGGCAGGCAGCAGCATCAAGACGCATAGGCAGAGACCGACAAGGCATTACGGCAATACAATGACATTAGCAGACACTACGCTGAAACCTGAATTGGCTCAAACGCGGGCGCATAATTTGGACGTGGAGCAGATTCGCAGGGACTTCCCCATACTTCGGCAAACCGTCCACGGGAAGCCGCTCGTCTACCTCGACAACGCCAATACGAGCCAGAAGCCCCAGGTCGTGATAGATACGTTGAGCGGATATTACGAGACGTACAACTCGAATATTCACCGCGCCACCCATCTGCTCAGCGAAAAGGCTACCCACGCGTACGAAGCGGCGCGCGTCAAGGTCCAGCGGTTTATCAACGCGCCCGCGAAGAAAGAGATTGTCTTCACGCGCGGATGTACCGAGGGAATCAACCTCGTGGCAAACTCCTGGGGGCGCAAGTTCCTGAAGGAGGGCGACGAGGTCGTTATCTCCTGGATGGAGCACCACTCCAATATCGTCCCCTGGCAGATCGTCTGCGAGGCGACCGGCGCGAAGCTGCGCGTGATTCCCATCAACGACCGCGGCGAGCTTATGCTGGACGAATTCGCCGCGCTGTTGAACGAGCGGACGAAGTTCGTATCGGTTATCCACGTCTCCAACGCGATGGGAAGCGTGAATCCGGTCAAAGAGATCGTGACAATGGCGCACGAGCGCGGGATTCCGGTACTTGTCGATGGCGCGCAGGCGGTTCCGCACATGCCGGTGGACGTGCAGGAGATCGGCTGCGATTTCTACGCGTTCTCCTCGCACAAAATGTTCGGCCCGACGGGGATGGGCGCGCTCTACGGTCGCGCGGAGCTGCTTGAACAGATGCCGCCGTTTATGGGCGGAGGCGACATGATTCGGTCGGTAACCTTCGAGAAGACAAGCTACAACGCCCTGCCCTACAAGTTCGAGGCCGGCACGCCGAATATCGCGGATGCCATCGGGTTCGGAGCGGCAGTGGACTACCTCAAAGGCATCGGTATGGAGAACATCGCGGCCTACGAATCTGATCTGCTCGCCAACGCAACGGAGAAGCTCTCCGAAATCGAGACCTTGACAATGATTGGAACGGCGAAGGATAAGGCAAGCGTACTCTCCTTCGTGCTCGATGGGATTCACCCCCACGACATCGGGACGCTGCTGGACCATGAGGGGATTGCCGTCCGCACGGGCCAGCACTGCTGCCAGCCTGTGATGGATCGCTATGGAATTACGGCTACAACTCGCGCCTCCCTTGCATTCTACAACACGAAAGCGGAGATCGATGCGCTGGCCGCGGGCATTCGCAAAGTAATCCAGGTGCTGGGATGAGGTATTAGGATGAGGTATTGGGATAGTGTCTGACCTCCGCGAGCTCTACCAGGAGGTTATCCTGGACCACAGCAAGCGGCCCCGCAACTTTCGAAAAATGGAAGAGGCGGACCGCCAGGCTGTCGGCTACAACCCTCTTTGCGGGGATCGACTCACACTTTTCCTCGATGTTGAAAACGGGGTGGTGAAGGACGCCGCCTTCCAGGGAAGCGGCTGCGCCATCTCTACCGCTTCGGCATCAATGATGACGGAATCCGTTAAAGGTAAAAGCATCGAAGAGGCGGAACATCTATTCGCGCGCTTTCAGGAGATGGTGACCGCGCCCCCAGGCGAAGAGATCGATATCAGCGATCTGGGAAAGCTTCAGGTATTCGGGGGCGTCCGAGAGTTTCCGGCGCGGGTGAAGTGCGCTAGCCTCGCATGGCACACCGTTCATGCCGCGCTGCGCGGCGAAGAAGAGGCGAGCACGGAATAGGGAAGCCGGACGATAGAAGTCGGAAGTCAGAAGAGGTGCTCTGCTGCTTCCTTTCTTCTGACTTCCGTATTCCGACTTCCGACTTCCTGGAACAGGAGCAAACGATGCAGCATACACCATTCAAAACTCTAGATCTGGAATCGCAGGTGGTCGAGATCCTCCGCACGGTCTACGACCCTGAAATTCCGGTAAATATCTATGACCTCGGACTGATCTACGACGTTCTGGTCGAAGACGACAGCTCGATAGTGGTTCGCATGACTCTTACGTCGCCGGCCTGTCCCGTGGCTGGTACGCTGCCGCCGGAAGTCGAGGAGAAGGTGAAGTCCGTGCCCGACGTAACTGGAGCAAGGGTAGATGTGGTCTGGGATCCGCCCTGGAATCCGGAGATGATGTCGGACGGAGCGAAGCTCGAATTAGGCTTCTTCTAATTCCCCGGATTATTGCAGGCCGCCCGGTTTTACAGAGTTTGTCTTGACATTTTTTGAGCCGCTTGATATGATAATAATCAGTTACCTGAGGAAGCGCAAAAGTATCGTTATCGTAATGAAGAGCGGCATTGCCAAGCGGCCTAACTCCTGATTACGCAGTGGCCCAACGGCGGACGAGCTACGCCAGAGGAGATAGATTCCAGATGAGTGTTGCGGAGAACCTGCACCTGGAACGCGGCATCGCATATAAGATCGAAGGCAACTACGATCAGGCGATCGAAGAGTTGCAGGCGATATTGGCAGAAGAGCCGGATAGCTGCGACGCTCATCATCAATTGGGCCTCGTCTATGGGTTTACCGGCCTGTTCGACGAGTCGTTGGTGGAGCTGCAGAGGGCCGTAGCGCTCGACGGCACAAACCTGGCCTCGCAAAATGACCTCGCACTCACCTACGCCATGCTGGGAATGAACGATGAAGCCAAAGCCGGATTCGAAGCTGTCCTTCATGCAGACCCGGCGAACGAGGTTGCGCGCAAGAACATCATATTCTTTTAGGGCCAGCCGGCTCCGATCAAACCGACGTACGATTCTTCCATCACCATGACGCCCGGCTGAAAGCAGCCGGGCGTGATTGCTGACTCCGCCTCCCGCGTGCACCGCCCGTGATCAAATGCGCAACAACACGGCTGCCATCGACATAGACGCAACTGTCGTCGAAGAGGTCGCACCCTCCCGGAAACCGGCGACCCTGCGAAAGCGCATCGCGAGAATGCTTCTCATCGCCCTCGGAATCTACCTGGCATTCTGCGCGGCTATCGCATGGGAGACGGTGCGCCCAAAGAACGAGCCGATTGGGGATACCCCCATGGCTCACAAGCTTCGTTACTATTCGGCCACTTTCAAATCCGCCGACGGCACCAGGCTGGCCGGGTGGTATATTCCCTCTCCTGCCGCAAAGCCTCGCGGGGTCGTTATTCTCTGTCATGGCGTCGACAGCAACCGGTCCGCGATGATATGGAAAGCGAACGTCCTGCACAAGGTGGGTTATGCGACTTTCCTCTTCGACTTCCGCGGGCGCGGAGAGAGCGGCCCCAGCCTCTGCACCATAGGGTACAGAGAAGTAGATGACCTGCTTGCCGCGATCGCTTATGTTCGGTCCCGTCCCGATACGAAGACGCTTCCGCTCGGCATATTCGGCGAATCGCAGGGCGGCGCGGTTACACTAATGGGTACGGCGCGCAGTCCAGAAGTCAAAGCGGTCGTTGCGGAGAGTCCCTTCGCGCAACTCGACCATGCTGTGGGCAACCATTTTCACAAGGTTTTCGGGTGGGCGTCTCCGATGGTCGCCTATCCCGTACGGTTGATGGGAGAAGTGATCATTCGGCGCCGGTGCTGCAATGTCTCGCCCGTCAACGAGATTTCGAAGATCACTCCGCGGCCCATCCTGCTCATTCAGGATGAGGATGACGCTCTCTGCCCTCCTAACGAGACGAAAGAGCTATTGAAAGCGGCAGGCGGGAATGCAGCATTGTGGTTGGTTCCGGGAGCGGATCATATTCAGGCGGAAATGGTCGAGCCGGAGCAGTTTGAGAAGCGCGTCATCGAATTCTTTGACAAGGCGCTCAATTGATGACCGAATCCGTCCGTCGGAGCCTCCTCACTATCCCCTTATTTCTCCTTCTGGCCTGCCTGCTGCTGTGGCCGGTCGTTTTCGGCGGTCAGGCGTTCGTGCCCGCCACGCTGCTGCGATACGTAGCGCCATGGGAGCAGGCAGCGAAACCGCCGTGGAATCCGCTGATGTACGATTCGGTGGGGCAGTTCTATCCATGGAGGCACTTCGCCTCCGAGGAGTTGCGCGCCGGACGCATCCCTCTCTGGAACCCCTACCAGTTTTGCGGCACCCCTTTCGTAGGCAACAGCCAGAGCGCCGTCTTCTATCCGGGCAACCTGCTCTACTGGCTGTTGCCTACGGCGCAGGCGGCCGGCTGGAACGTTATCCTCCATCTCTGCATGGCGGCCGGATTCATGTTTGCGTTTCTGCGCTCATTGGGTCTCAGCAGGCCGTCGGCTGGTCTGGGTGGCATTGCATTCGCGTTCTCGGGCTGGCAGGTCTCCTGGCTCGCCCTACCTACCTTCCTCTGCACCTCCTGCTGGCTTCCGCTCGTGCTCCTTTGCGTAAGGCGGCTCATCGAGCTGCCCAACGGGAGACGCTGTATAGCTCTCGGCGCGGCGCTCGGAATAACGCTGCTGGCCGGGCATCTTCAGATTGCTTTCTACGTAGCATTGGCCGCCCTGCTCCTCGCATGTTGGATGATGGTGGAGTTGCGCAGGGTGCAAGCGGACAGTTCCAAGCGGGAGAGCCAGCCGTCCCTACGGCGCATTGCGCTCATCGGATTGTCGCTCGTTATCGCGGGCATGGTGGCCGCGCCTCAACTGTTGCCGTCGCTGGAGCTATCAAGAAGCTCGCACCGCGCAATACCCGTCAGCGCGCAGGGCTACGCCGCCTACACGGCGTACGCCGTACACCCCGCCGCGCTGGTCACGCTATTTCTGTCGGAATACTACGGCAACCCCACTGAACCCGGCAATCCTTACGCAGGCGCAAGCCGCGGCGGAATGTACTTCAACTACGCGGAGGGCGCCATGTACGCGGGCATGCCCACTCTGCTCCTGGCCGCGTTCGCACTAATTCGACGCCGCCAGCCAGGCCGCAAGCCAGGCCGCCTAACGGGCTATTTTGGCCTGTTGGCGCTCCTCTCACTCTTGATGGCGACCGGCACAATTGTCGACGCCCTGTTCTACTTCTACGTGCCGGGATTCGGTCAAAGCGGATCGCCGGGGCGCTCGCTCATATTGTGGTCCTTCGCACTTGCAGCGCTTGCCGCGATTGGTTTTGAAAAGTTGATTCACGATGGCGCGACTCCCATCAAGGCGGCCCTCGTCGCTGTAGGCTTGGTAGCAGCGCTTTTCGCCGTGACACTCGTGACCGGTCCGTTGGCTTCCATTGATCCAAGGTACTTGGCAAGCGAACGCGTGCTCGGTCACCTTCCCCGGCAGGGCGGTCTCCTGCTGCTCTCCGCCGGAATTATGCTGGCTCTCGCTTCCGGCATGCGGCGCGGCACGCTGTGGACCTCGCTGCCGGTCGCGCTCGTCGCGGTGGACATGCTTACCGTCGGAATTGGTTATAACCTCACCGCGTCTCCGGCAGAAATCTACCCCGAGCGGGCCTCCCTCGCCGAGCTTGGAGCAAAAGCCGGGCACGACCGAATCATGCCTGTGAACCAGGGGTGGAGCTTCGCCGGGCCGAGCGCGATTCTGCCTCCAAACGGAGCGATGGTTTTCGGCCTTCGAGACGTGCAGGGGTATGATTCGCTCTTTCCCGGCCAATATAAAACCTTCATGAACGAGCTGGCCGGGGGCGAGGCGAGTCCACGAGAAGTCGGAAATATGGTCTTTGCCAGGAATCCACTAATCTCCCTGGCAACGCAGGCAGGCGTGCGATTCGTATTGAGCCGCAAGGTGCTGCCGTTACCGGGCGCTGCTCCGACTGCCGACGGCTATACGCGATACGATCTGCCCGGCGCAACCGGTCGCGCCTACGCCACGACAGACGATGGACGCGTACTGCCGGCAATTTGGCTCGAGGATGACCCTACGCGTGTCTCTATCCGGGTCGAATCTCCCACCCCGACAACGCTCTACCTGGCCGACCAGTTCTATGCGGGCTGGCACGCTCATGTGGATGAATCAGCAGCGGACATTTTGCGCGCAAACACCGTATTCCGCGCCGTGCGGTTCCCCGCCGGTTCACACATCGTTCGATTTGCCTATGTCCCCGCGGCGTTCCGATTCGGCCAATATTTGGCCTTTCTTGCGGCCGGAATCGCCTCCGCCTGCCTGTGCACGGTTTCCATTAATCGAAAGCGAGGTTGACCCCCGGCATGCCATTTCCCCAATTCGACCGATCGCGGCTTATCATCGAGCCGTTGGCCGACCGCCTGCACGATCTTTCGCTTGCCGATATCCAGCCGTTGGATTCCCCTATCCCGCCTCTTGAAAACCAGCGAATCGGAATTGTGGCGGACCGGATTCGCGCAGCCCGAGAGCGTGGAGCGTCTGTCATGCTCGTCATGGGCGCGCACGTGCTTCGACGGGGCAACTCACGATTCATAATCAATCTTATGGAGCGAGGACTGCTTACGCATGTGGCAATGAACGGGGCGGGACCGATCCACGACTACGAGTTCGCCCGCATCGGCGCGACAACGGAGAGCGTTCCACGCTATATCCATACCGGTCAGTTCGGCATGTGGCGCGAAACAGGAGAGTTGAATGAGATCGCCAGGAGCGCGGCGGCGCGGGGAATCGGTCTGGGCGAAGCTATCGGCGAGGTAATCGAATCGGAGAGGTTCCCAAACCGGGAAATCAGCGTCTGCGCGGCGGGAGTTCGTTTAGGCATGCCCGTCACCGTGCACGTCGGTATCGGGCAGGATATCGTGCATCAGCATCCCAACTGCGATGGCGGCGCGTGGGGAGCCGCCTCGTACACAGATTTTCTGATCTTCGCTCAGTCGGTCAGCAATCTGGAGGGCGGCGTGCTGCTCAACTTCGGCAGCGCGGTGATGGGGCCTGAGGTCTATCTAAAGGCCCTCTCCATGGCGCGCAATGTGGCCCGGCAGGAGGGCAGGCAGATCACGAATTTTACAACCGCCGTTTTCGACCTGCCGGACCTGGGAGAAGAGTTCGGCGCCGAGCCGCCAAAGACAGACGCGCGCTACTACTATCGCCCGTGGAAGACCATTCTCGTTCGCACGGTGGCGGATGGCGGCGAAAGCTTCTACATCCAGGGCGATCACAGTATAACATTCCCGAATTTGTGGAAGGGTCTGACGCCGGATGGTTGATGCGATGACCCAGGACCCGTAGAAGTTATTCAACCAGATCGCCAAATCGCTGTTGCCGAGTCGATTGCAGCTAACTTCGCCTGGCGTTGTGGTTAGCGGCGGCGCGAACAATATCCTTAAGAGCAGGCTCGTTCATAATATCGCCTTCGTGAAAGTCGATCGCTTGGGTTTTTTTTGCCTCAAGGCCGGCATTAAAAAGACCCTGGGAATCCGGCAGCGATGCGCCCTGGAAAAAGTTGACCTTCACGTGGTCTTTGAAGGCGCCGACAGCACAAACCAGGCCATTACGGCTCCAGACCGGCGTGTTCCACTTCCACTCCTCCGCGATGTCAGGGTCAGTATCGAGGATAAGCCGGCGCAGCTGGGCCAGCATAATCGTTATAGCTCGCGATCGCCTTGTCGATCAGTTCGGATGGGTTCATCACTATTTCTCCTTTGGGTATGTTGAGCATAACATGCGGGCCGTCACTGGCTAAACTGCACGCTCCACCGGTTCTGAACCTGAATACCCAACACCTGAATACCACAAATTTGGGAAGGATTCCGTTTCCACCTCGCAGAAATCCTGTCGATAATACCGGCGCGACGATTCTCGCGCGCCAATGGACCCGCACTTCGTTCGTAAATCCCGAGAAGGAGTTGCCCTATCATGAGCGACGAACACAAGGACTCCGTAACCAAACCTCTCCCCGAGGTCTCGCGGCGAGGCTTCATCAAAGGCGTGGGGACCGGCGTGGCCGCCACGGCGACGCTGATGACAGGCGTTCCGGAATCGGGGGCGGAGGCCGCCGTCCAGACGCAGGTTATGCCCGCAACCGGAAAGCGTCTCAAAGGCGTCGTCCGCGTCAAATTGAGCGTCAATAGCGAGGATCGCTCCGCCGACGTTGAGCCGCGCACAACGCTCCTCAATACGCTCCGCGATCACCTCGACCTCACCGGCGCAAAGAAGATCTGCGACCGCGGCTCCTGTGGCGGCTGCACGGTGATGGTGGATGGCCGGAACGTCTATAGCTGCATGATGCTGGCAGTCGATGCGCAGGGCAAGAAGATTACTACCGTCGAAGGTCTCGGCACGCCGGAGAGGATGCACCCGGTACAGGCCGCCTTCGTGGAGCACGACGCACTCATGTGCGGCTTCTGCACGCCCGGCTTTGTGGTCACCTGCGCCACCCTGCTCCAGCACAACCCAAATCCGACGTTTGATGAGGTGAAGCGCGCTTGCGCGGGCAACCTCTGCCGGTGCGGGACATACCCGCGGGTCTTCGAGGCCGCGCTCGCGGCCGCAAAAAGCATGAAGGGAGGGGCCTGACGATGCCAGGATGGAAACGACCGGAAGACAATAAGCTTCTCGGCAAGCGCCACACCCGCCTCGACGGTCCCATCAAGGTGACCGGCAAGGCGAAGTACGCCTACGACATTAACCTCCCCGGCCTTCTCTATGGCCGCATCTTCCGCAGCCAGATCGCGCACGGGCGGATCAAATCGATAGACGCCAGCGGTGCGGAGAAGATGCCCGGCGTGAAGGCGGTCATCGTCAACGCGAAGGTCGGCGACGTGATGCGCTATCAGGGCCAGGAGATCGGCGGCCTCGCGGCTGTCAGTTCAGACGTGGCCGAGGACGCAATCCGCGCCATCAAGATCACCTATGAGGCGCTGCCGCACGTAGTCCACGAGGTGGAGGCGGCGCGACCCGGCTCTCCGAAGGCGCTCGAAACCGACCCAAATGTACAGCAGATGGAGAAGACGGGTAAGGGCGATCTCGATGCCGGATTCAAGCAGGCCGCGGCCACGGCGGAGGGCGTCTACTCCTGCGCCGTGCGCGCTCACGCCTGCCTGGAAACCCACGGCGTCACCTGCAATTGGGATGATGATAAGCACCTCACCTGCTGGGCCTCCACGCAGCACGTCGGCGGAGTCCATGGCGATCTGGTAAACCATTTCAAGCTGCCCAAGGAGAACATTCTGGTAGTTACGGACGTGATGGGCGGCGGGTTCGGCTCGAAGTTCGGCATGGGTTACGAAGGCCGCATGTGCGCCGAGCTTGCGCGCAAGGCCATGAAGCCGGTGAAGCTGCTTCTGACCCGCGAAGAGGAGCATCTCGGAGTCGGCAACGCGCCCTCCGCGATTGGCAAAGTGAAGATCGGCGCAACCGCCGACGGGACCATCTGCGCCTTTGAAGCGCACGTCTATCGCAGCGGAGGGGTGGGCCAGGAGAACGGCCCGATGCCCTACATCTATAAGGTGCCGGTTTTCAGCGTGGTGCAGGAAGCGGTGAAGATGAACACCGGTCCTAGCCGCGCATGGCGCGCCCCAAACCACCCACAGTCTTCGTGGATCATGGAGGCGGCTGTAGAGGATTTGGCAGTAAAGCTCGGCATGGACCCGCTGGAGTTTCGCCTGAAGAATGACCCGAATCCAATCCGTCGGCAAGAGTGGAAAGAGGGTGCGAAGCTGATCGGCTGGGAGCGGCGTAACGCGAAACCGGGTGTCGGAACACTTGCCGGCACAGGCCGATACAAGCGCGGAATCGGATGCGGCGCTGCGACCTGGGGCGGCGGCGGCGTTCCTGGGGCGGAGTGCCGCGTCACCGTCAAGCCAGACGCAGCAGTCAGCGCGACATGCGGCGTCCAGGACCTCGGCACCGGCTCGCGGACGCTGGTCGGCCTGATTGTAGCGGAGGAGCTTGGGCTGCCGCGTAAAGCCGTCACGGTCAGCATCGGCCACAGCGACATGCCGCCCGGAATCTTCAGCGGCGGCTCGGTCACAAGCCCGTCCATCGCGCCGCCAGTCAAGCGGGCGGCGGAGGCGGCCAAGGCAGCGATTGTCGAGGTGGTCGCGACCAAGTGGGGAATCCAGCCGGACGACGTGGACATGGCCGACGGAAAGGCGTTTCAGAAGTCGGACGTGAACAGGTCGTTGTCGTTTACGGAAGCGTGCGCTCTGCTTCCGGCTGCCGGAATCTCTGTCCTCGGCAAATGGGATGCGAAACTCCAGCAGAACAGCGGGGTCGCGGGCTGCCAATTCGCCGAGGTCGAGGTCGATACGCTGACGGGCCGCGTGCAGCCGATCAAGGTCGTCTCGATCCAGGACGGCGGCGTTATCCTCAACAAGCTGACCTACGAGAGCCAACTCAACGGCGGCATCATTCAGGGTATTGGGATGGCGCTCTACGAGGACCGCCACATGTGCCAGGTGACCGGTCGCATGGTCAACGCCAACCTGGAAGACTATAAGCTGCCGGGCGCGATGGAGATGCCCGAGTTCGTCCCAGTCGCGTTCGAATATCCGGAGGCGACCGGCGTGGCGGGCAGCGCGGAGCCGGCAGTCATTCCGACTGCGGCAGCCATTCGCAATGCCGTGCTTAACGCCACCGGAGCCTATCTTTACGAAGCACCCATGACGCCCTGGCGCGTGCTGACGGCGCTGAAGAGCGCGAAGGGAGGAACACAGGTATGAAAACCTTCGAATACGTGAATCCCGACGACGTGAAGTCCGCGGTGGCCGCGCTCACGCAGGCCGGCGACAAGAGCAAGATCATGGCGGGCGGAATCGATCTGCTCGGCGAGATGAAAGACTACATCCGCACGCCGGATGTAGTCGTCAATCTGAAGTCCATTCCCGGCCTTGCGTCGGTGAAGACGGGTGCGGGCGGCTTGCAGCTTGGCGCGCTCGTCAAGCTAACGGACATCGCGGAGAACCTCGCGATTCGCCAGAGCTATGCGGCTCTCGCGGAGGCCGCAGGCGTGGTGGGCAGCCCCCAGATTCGTAACGTTGGGACCATCGGCGGCAATCTCTGCCAGCGTCCCCGTTGCTGGTACTACCGGGATGAAGAGGTCATCTGCCTGAAGAAGGGTGGGACCAAATGCTATGCCGTAGAGGGCGAGAATCAGTACCACGCGATTCTCGGCGGCGGTCCGTCCTACATCGTGCACCCGTCCGACTGCGCTCCGGCTCTCATCGCCCTCGGAGCGTCCGTCAGTATATCTGGTCCTAAAGGCAGCCGGGTCGTCCCGCTGGATAAGTTCTTCATCCTGCCGACGGAGAGCCTCTATCGCGAGAACATCCTCCAGCCGAACGAGATAGTTACGCAGATAACGGTCCCCGCTCCGGCGGCCGGTACGAAAAGCCACTATATGAAGGTGCGACACAAGGAGGGGTTCGACTGGGCGCTCTCCGGCGCGGCGGTTACGCTGAATATGAGCGGCGGCGTAGTCAAGGACTGCCGAATCGTGCTGAGCGGGGTGGCTCCCATTCCGTGGCGCTCCCCTGAAGCCGAAGCCGTGATTCGCGGCAAGGCAATCACGCCCGCACTTGCCGTGAAGGCGGGCGAGGCGGCGGTTGCGAAGGCCAAGCCGCTCGGTAAGAACGAGTACAAGGTCCCGCTTACCAGCAACGTCGTGACGGCTTCTATTCTGCATGCCGCTGGAATGAAGGTGTAAGGGTTGGGACATAATGGAGGCGGAGGAGATTACAATGGAAGACAACGCTCTGGCTAAATCAAACCTTATTACAACGAAGGAAGAATCCAAGACGCTCGATGACTATTTCGCTGAAACACTGCGTTTGCGCAGCGAAATAGATGCTGAACAGGAAGAAATAGAACGTCTCAAGGTCGACAACCGACAACTGAAAGCAGAGACCCGCGCCATGTTGAGCACCTTGAAGGCAGCTGTACTAGCATGATGAAGCCCGTCATGGATTTTGCCAAGCAGATTGTCTCCCTGACGAGCGACATGCGGCAAAGCAAAGCCGATATTAAAGACCTGGAACAGGGGAGAAGGATGTACGTGAGGAACTGCGCGACCTGACTGCTATCGTGCAGCGATTGGCATATGAGATTCAGCGCAACCATGACAACGAGCAACATGAACGAGAGAAGTTGATTTTGCGTTTGGAACTCGCCTTGCGTTCCGATAATCGCATGGTTCCGGTCAGCGTACTCACAGAAAACGTAAACGATGCTCGGCATGAAGCTCTCAAACAGGAGAACGAAGAACTCAAATTGCGCCTTGCTGAGTTGGAGGCAAACCAATCTATACAGCCAGCCAGTCAGTGAGAGGTTTGCAATAGATCGCTTGAAGACTATGTCCATATGTTATTCGGCTTCCGTCTCTGAGGAGGGCTGAGTCAGCAATAGCCAAAGTGATACCTCCCGGCAAGAACGAGTACAAGGTCCCGCTCACAAGCAGTGTCGTGATGGCCGCCATACTGCATGCGGCGGGGATGCAGGCTTAGCTGCCAGTTGATGGTGAGCGTCCAACATGAGGTTCTCGACACGCCATCTATATACATGAAGTCGTGTTTGATTCAATGGGCTGGCCGGCCCGTTCATCGTCCATGATGTTGCCTGTTATACTATGGATGGAGATAGAGATTATGACGGAAATGATTGCGACACAAACAGCACCGAAATCTACTGCGGATTACAAGGCAGCTATCGGCCAATTGCTCCAGGAGATAACGCGCTTGGAAACACAGATGCAACTGGATCGAGTGGAGATCGAGCGACTTCGGGCACAATCTCATGCGATCACCAGGCATACGGACGCCGTGCTGGAACGCCTGGGTGAACAAATAGGAGAATTGGGAAGGGCAGCATAGCGTGATGTGGAAGCAACTGCTGGATTTCGGCAAGCGTCTGACTTCCCTGGTTCAGAAAGCACAACAGCACGAAGATGATATCAAGCACCTACAACTGCACGAGGCGAGGCAGGACGAGCGCATCGATAAGTTAGCTGAAGCAATTCAGCAACTCGCCTTTGCGCTACAACACGACAGGGATATGTCAGCGCGTGACAGGGAGAATCTATTACTTCGTCTGGAGAACGCTTTGCTGAGATTCGAGCAACGACTTCCAGCGAGCGCGAATGAGGACAATGCAATCGACTCCAATTAACGGGTTCGAAGAATCGCCCTGCAGAGTACAGTCACACCGCCAATGAGCCCAATATGTAAAGAAGTGGAGCGCGAAGCTTGCGCTCCACTTCTTCGTTGGACGTATAACCGATTCGAGTCTTCTGCCCACGCCTTTGGCCGCTTGATTGATTTGACCAACTGCCTGTGTTCACAGGTATTCCCCAGTTTCTAATAGAACTTTCCAATATAGCCAGCGACTTTCAAATTTGGCGCTCGCCCATGCGCTTCCAAGACTTTAAGGGTCGGCGTGATTGGATCCAAAGGTCAGGAGAATATGATGAGAACTGCGGATCGACCTCTTTCGTACCGCCTCGCGGCTCTTCCGCGTTTGAGGCAATTGCTTGTTCCGGCTGCTCTTGCCCTCACGATCGCCGTGCGTGGCCGTGTTGCTGCCGGACAGGAGCGTTACGACGACCATCAGAATATGATGGAGCAGCTGGGAATCAAAGCCATCCGGCGTGGCCCGAATCCGAACGACCAATCGACCTTTGACGAGGCAATCTCGAACCCGTACAAAGACACCATGCCCGACATGCTCCGCATGAAGGACGGCACGAAGGTGAAGCAGGCGAAGCAGCGGCCCAGAAGGCGAGCGCAGATTCTCGAAGACTTCGAGCGCGAAGTGTATGGCCGGATCCCCCCGAACGTGCCCACGGTCACGTGGGAAGTGACCGTGGGCACGTTCGGGGGGATCGGGCGGCATTCCAACGAAGACGAAGACACTTATCGGTCACGTGGACAACAGCGCTTATCCGCAGATCACCGTCAACATCCAGGCGAGCTTTACGGTCCCGGCGGAAGCGCGCCGCCCGGTTCCCGTTATGATCGAGTTCGGATTTGGCGGCCCGGGATTCCGCAGGCGGGATGCCGGGACTCCGTGGACGGAGCAGGCGATCGCGAAGGGCTGGGGCTATGGCGCCATCGTGCCTGTTAGCATTCAGCCGGACAACAACCGGCTTACGACGGGAATTATTGGTTTGACCAACCTTGGGCGGCCTCGCAAGCCGGACGATTGGGGCGCGCTGCGTGCATGGCAGTGGGGCGTGAGCCGGTTAATCGATTACTTCGAGCAGAACCCTGATTCGAAGGTCGATCCGAAGAAGGTCGGAATCGAAGGGCTGTCGCGCTACGGCAAGGCAGCAATTGTCACCGAGGCGTTCGAGCCACGGATCGCGGTCGGGTTGATCGGATCGTCCGGCGAGGGCGGCGTGAAGCTGCACCGCCACATCTATGGTGAGGCGGTCGAGAACCTGGCGGGCGGCGAATACTACTGGATGGCCGGTAACTTTATCAAGTACGGCGCTTCCGACCCGCCAAAGACAGCGGCGGACCTGCCGGTGGATTCGCACGAGCTGATCGCTCTCTGCGCCCCGCGCCCCTGCTTCATTAGCTATGGCGTGGTCGAAAAGGGCGATGCCAAGTGGGTCGACGCGCACGGCAGCTTCATGGCTGCTGTATTAGCGGGCCCCGCGTACAGGCTGCTGGGCAAGAAGGATCTGGGGACGCCGGGTGATTACCTGACCGATCCCATGCCGCCGGTAAAGCAGTTGATAGGCGGGGACCTGACGTGGCGGCAGCATGAGGGCGGTCACGACGTGACACCAAACTGGCCGGCCTTCTTCGAGTGGGTTGGCCGGTACGTCAGGGCTCCAGAAGTGCCTAAATGCCACGCCGCTGCGGGGGTTCAGCGGTCGTTGGCAGACTTGCCTGCTCCGAGAACGGACGCCTACTCCATCCACACTCACGAGCAGATGGCAGCCAAGGCGAAGCAGGGCCGAATCGACATCTACTTCGTCGGAGATTCCATTACGCGCCGATGGGGCGCCAGCGACCCGCAATATGCGGACCTGCTCGCCAACTGGCGGTCGAACTTCTACGGCTGGAATGCGGCGGACTTCGGGTGGGGAGCTGACCGTATCGAGAATATCCTCTGGCGGCTCGCGAACGGCGAGCTCGACAGGGTGAATCCCAAGGTCATCGTTGTTCTTGCAGGCACAAACAATCTTGTCGCTTTCCCACGTGCGGATGAAACAGTGAACGACATCACTCGCGGGATCGAAGCGGTCTTGCGAGTTTGCAGGGCCAAAGCGCCCGCCGCCAGGATCATCCTGACCGCAATCTTTCCTCGAAACGACAACCCTCTGCTGATTCCCATCATCCGCAAGGTCAACGAACGTCTCGCCCGGCTCGCCGATAACGAGACCGTTCGATTCCTCAATGTAAACAATAAGCTCGCCGACACGGAGGGCCGGCTGTTTGACGGCATGATGAATGCGACAGACAAACTGCACCCGACAGTACGCGGCTACCAGGTATGGGCAGAGGGTCTCCAACCGCTGCTCACCGAGATGCTCGGTCGGCCAGCCGGCGCAGACCTTGCTCCGCCGCCTACGGGCGATCCAAGCGTGAATCGCCGGCAGATCGGTTCAACGGTCGGCCGCTGACTATGGTTGGCCGCTCGATATTCTCGACACTCCTGACCTGCCCCCGGTCTTTTTGGGCCAGCCGCCTATGCCAACCCTTATTATTCCGCGTTACGTAGTAGGAGTCTGCAACACGTGGCTCGAATTGCGTTGGAAAGAGCTTTCGCGCGGGCAATTTCGTCTGCGAGAATAATGAATCCTGATTCTGGGGAGACAAAAGACATGGAACGCAAAACCGCCAGCGACTATCCGCAGGAGCTTCTCAACCTTTTCGACACTTACGTTCATGGAGGGATGGATCGGCGCGAATTCCTCGCGGCCGCACAGAAGTTCGCTGTCGGGGGCGTGACCGCCATGGCGATCTGGGAAAGCCTGCGTCCCAACTACGCTTGGGCGCAGCAGGTTCCCAAAGATGACAGCCGAATCAAGACCGAGGTAGTCACCGTCGCGTCGCCAAAAGGCAACACCAACATCAAGGGCTATCTCGTTCACCCGGTCCAAAAAACGGAGCAGAAGCTCCCCGGCGTACTCGTCATCCATGAGAACCGTGGGCTGAATCCCTATATCGAAGACGTAGCGCGGCGGCTCGGTACTGAGGGTTATCTGGCGTTCGCGCCGGACGGCCTCACCTCGGTTGGCGGCTACCCCGGCGACGACGAAAAAGGCGCGGCACTCTTTCGAACCGTTGACCGACAGAAGATGTCCGAGGATTTCGTCGCGGCCGCGTATTGGCTCAAAGCGCGTCCCGATTGCACCGCTAAAATTGGGGCGGTTGGATTCTGTTTTGGCGGCGGAATCGTCAATATGCTGGCGGTCAAACTCGGCGCAGATCTGGCAGCGGGAGTCCCCTTCTACGGCTCGCGGCCCCCCGCCGAAGATGCCGCGAAGATCAAGTCTCCCTTACTTCTGCACTACGCAGGTCTCGATACCCGCGTCAACGCGGGCTGGCCCGCATTCGAAGAGGCGCTGAAAGCCAACCATGTCAAATACGAAGCGTTCATTTATGAAGGAGCGAATCACGGTTTCCACAACGACACCACTCCCCGATACGATGCAGCCAGTGCGAAGCTCGCCTGGAAACGGACGCTTGACTTCTTCGCCAAATATCTCAAGGACCAGGACGCAAAATCATCTACCGGCTGAAATACGCAGACGCTGCCGGTTGATACCGTAAACGATTGAGTGCGGCAATCATTTTGCCGGACTGAGTACCTCTTCCGAAGCAAAGGAGTCTTGGATGCCCATTTTGCCGGATATGGTTGGGATTGTCGTTAAGGACATAGGCCGGGCGCTCGCATTCTACCGGGCGCTCGGCCTGGAAATTCCTGAGGGCAATGAAGCGGAGCCCTACGTGGAGTGTATCACGCCCAACGGCTATCGAATCTCGTGGAACACCGAGGAGATGGTGAAGGGCATCGACCCCGCATGGGAATCGCCAACTGGAAGCCGCATCTCTCTCGCCTTCAAGTGCGAATCGCCTGCCGAAGTCGATGCGGTCTACGCTCGTTTGACGGCCGCGGGCTATGCGGGACACAAAGAGCCCTGGGACGCATTTTGGGGGCAGCGCTACGCCGTCATCGATGACCCGGACGGCAACCACGTGGACCTCTTCGCGCCGCTGCCTGGCTAACGCAACCATCAAAAGTAAAAGTAGCCATTATAAACATTGTGAACATTATGAGAACCCTGAGAAATCTGTTTTTATTATGTCCATAATGATCATAATGGCTAATCAATCCCGCTCTTACTCTGCCGGCATCTGGTTAATTATGGATGAAACACCTATGCCATTGGCAGAACGCCCGGTTCCGGCCGTGCGCTGCCGCCATCTTCGCAGCAAAGACATCATCATGGACCTCGGCTTCCATCCGTCGGGCATGGACAGCATCGGCACGCCCTGCTGGTGCTTCGCGACTCAGCAGGTCTTCGGCCCCGACGGCGCGCTTGCGACAAAGTGGGACTGCACCACTGGCAGGATCTGTTTCAAGCAGAGGGACGAGGAGTAGCGCTTGGTAACGATTCGATGGGCGGAAGGGGACAAAGTCTGCTCCGCGACCGACCTGAAGGAGATGCCGGACCTGCTCAAGCGTGAGAACATCTGCGTGTGGGTGGACCTCCAGTCTCCGCAGGGCGAGGAGCGCGCCGCTCTCACGGACCTTTTCCACTTCCATCCTCTTGCGGTGGAAGACGCACTGCACGCCGTTCAACGGCCCAAGGTCGAAGAGTACGATGACTCGTTTTTCCTGGTTGCCTACGAGGTCGATTACGACAAAATGCGGCCGGACGACGATCAGTTGGTCACCTTTCAAATATCGGTTTTCGTCTCGGCTCGCCTCGTCGTAACAGTCCACGATCAGGCGTCGAGCGCGATCCAGGAGATGCAAACCCGATGCGAGCAGCACTCTCCGGTGCTCCGGCGAGGCGCGGCCTATCTCCTCTACACCCTCCTCGATACGCTCGTGGACCGCTACTTCCCGATCATGGACACTCTCAGCGATGAGATCGACGACCTGGAGGATAGAATTGTTCAGCGCCCGCGCCGCGAGCTGCTCGACACCATCTTCATGGTCAAGCGCCGCCTCCTCAAGCTCCGCAAGATAGCCGGCCCGAGTCGTGATGTCCTGACGATGCTTACCACGCGCGACTTCCCCGCCATTACGTCCGAATCGCTGCCCTACTTCCGCGACGTGAGCGACCACCTGATTCGCATCTATGAGATGCTGGACAGCTATCGGGAGCTGATGTCCGGCGCGCTCGACGCCTATCTCTCCAACATCAGCAACGAGTTGAACCTCGTCATGCAGCGACTTACGGTCGTGACCGTCATATTTCTCCCCCTCACATTCGTCACAGGCGTATTCGGCATGAATTTCAAGGTGCAGCCGTGGGAGCCTGCCTGGGACCATGGACAGATATTCTGGTGGGTGATGGCGGGCATGTCGGTGGTCGGATGCCTGCTCTTCTGGTGGTTCCACCGCAAGCGCCTCGTCTGATTCCGAGTTCCCCGCTCTTGAGATGGCTTCTTCCTCCCGGCATGGCTAAAAAACGGGTAGAATGCCGTTTATAGGAGGCCGCCGTGGACCTGATACAGTTTGTCAATAAGTGGCTTCACTTGCTGAGCATCATCGGCGTTCTGGGCGGAATCATGTTCGCCCTGCTCGTTCTGAAGCCCGGCCTAAAGCCGAATGAACCGGATGAGGACGGCGAATCCGACGGCGAGGCTGCCGGAGACTCGCGCCTGCAATGGAAGCGGTGGGGAATCGCGCAGGCGATTCTCTGGGTAGTTGCGCTGGCGACGGGATTCGCGAACTACGCGTTCGTTTCTCCAACCGTCGTCGGGCGATACCATATGCTTCTGGGCATGAAGATGACGCTGGCGATTCTGATGTTTGTGATTGCCCTCGCTCTCGCCCACCCCATGCCCGGCCTGACTAATCTGGTCAGGCCCACCAAAATTAAGAATAGTCTGCTGACTATCCTTATCGTGCTTGGCGTTATCATTGTGGGAATATCGACGTACCTGAACATGGGCCGTATAAAACGAACCCTTACAAAGCCGGAAGCAATATCCGGCGTACCCGTATCCCCTGGGTTTCCACTACCGGGAGTTCCCTCGCCGTGAAGCTGAATGGCATCACGACCATGGTGCTGGTCCAGGACATCGACCGGGCGCTCCGCTTCTACCGCGACATCCTCGACCTAACGGTCACGCTGGAACAGGAGGACTGGGCGCTCTTTTCAGAGGGCGTCGGCCTCATGCTCTCCCCCGAACCGCTTCCGCAGGACAACCTCAGCCTCAACGCGGTCATGATATCGCTAAATGTGGACGACGTGCATGCCGCTTATCACGAGTTGGTGTTGAAGGGCGTCACCTTCTTCGTCGGCCCGACCGACGTGGGAGGCGCGATCATTGCCTCCTTCCGCGACACCGAGGGGAACATTCTTCAGATGGTGCAAACTCAACTCTAACGCCGTTGTATCCGGCCGCCGATCATTAGGGTTATGGACGTGAGCATTCACGATTCCGCTCGCTGTCGGTGATAATCTGGGTAACTGTTCAGCATCCCAACTTGCCGGGCAAGTTGGGATGCTGAACGGATACATACTCTGGCGCGCGGTTGACGGTCGGATAGCGGTATGATATAATCGGCAGGCTTGAGAGTTGGTCTGTCACGCGCCGCTATGCCATGGTTTCCGGCATTTCCTAATTAATCATCCTCCCTTTAAGAGAGACATTAAGCATGACTAACGACGAGAGGGAATCTCTTCGCAGCCGCATCGCGCAGCTTGAGAAGGAGCTTGCGACGGCAAATCAGATGGTCGCGCAGCTACAACGGGACCGCAAGGCATCAGAGGTTGCCGAGGGCGCAGTCGCGATCAACGAGTACGAAGATACGCTCAAGCGGCTCGTTCAGCGGGTGGCGATGATCCTCCAGGCTGAAAAGTGCGCGATTATGACGCTCGTGCGCGATACGAACGAATTGGTGGGGCGCAAACCGGCTTTCGGGATATCAGACGCCGAGATCGATTCGCTCAAGGTGAAGGCGGATCAGGGCGTCGCGGGCGAGGTCTTTCGGACCGAGCAGCCCGCAATATTCCACGACGCAATCAACGACCCCCGCACGGTGAAGGACAATGTGTCCCGCCTCCACATCCGTAATGGCGTAATCGTTCCCCTCGTTATCGAGAAGCGCGATGAAGAAAACCGAGTGCTTGACCGTGTCGCCATCGGCATCCTATCCGTATTCAACAAGCGCTACGGCGGCGAGTTTATTGAGGAAGATGTTCGCCTTCTGGAGCGTCTCGCGCGCAACGCCGCCGCGGTCATTGCAAATGCCCAGATGTTCCAGGAGCTAGTTGAGGAGCGCGAAAAGCTGGCGCACACCATCGAAAGCCTCTACGCCGGCCTGCTGCTGATAGGCGGCAGCGGCAAAATTATGCAGATGAACGCCCGCGCGAGAGAGATATTCAATATTGCCGAGGATCCTGCGGGCAAGCCTTATAAGGACATTCTGAAGCACGACAAGGCTGTGGAGATTCTGGACCGCATGCTGACCGCTCCAGACCAGACGCCAAACGGCGATGAGGAGCAGAAGGCGGCGGAAGAGATTAACGTGGCGGACCCGGAGACTGACGAGGACAGAATCTACCAGATTCACCCGGCCCCGGTACGCGGCGAGGACCACCGACTCATCGGCACGGCCATTATCCTGAACGACATCACCGAGATTCGGAACCTCGAGCGGTTGAAAACGGAGTTCGTCGCCATCGCGGCGCATGAGCTTCGCACACCAATGACCCCCATCAAGGGCTTCATCAGCATGCTGGCGCAGGACGAATTCGACACATTCGGATTCGAGGAGCGCAAAGAATACTACCAGATTATCGACCAGAACGTAGACCGCCTGGGCCGCCTCATCAACGACCTGCTCAACGTTACCCGCATTGAAAAGGGCGTCAAGATCCAGCTCTTCTGGGAAGAAGTGAATCTCACGCAGCTCGCGGAATCCGTGCTCGAAATCCAGCGCGGCATGACGAATACCGATCGCCACACGATGGTCGTCGATTCGATCCCGAACCCCCTCTTTGCGACCGTGGGCAAAGACCAGATGGAGCAGATACTCCAGAATCTCGTCAGCAACGCCATCAAGTATTCGCCTGAAGGGGGCGAGGTGCGCATAATTATGCGAGACGAGCCCGATACCGGGTCCGTCGTGTACGGCGTTAAGGATGAGGGCACCGGGATTCCCGAATCCGCGAAGCCGAAGCTTTTCAAGCCGTACCGGCGCATACATAACGCCAAGACGGCCAGCGTGAAGGGTACTGGAATCGGCCTTTTCCTGGTAAAGGAGCTTGTGGAGGCTCATGGCGGCTCCATCTGGGTCGAAACCGAGATGGACAAAGGCACCACTTTCTGGTATCGAATACCCAAAACACCGCGGGAAGAGACGCGAAACGCGTCCTCCTGAACTGCATGGAAATCCCTAACGCCCGACACCCCTCACCCCCGGCCCCTCTCCCCTTGGTAAGGGGGAGACGGGAGTTAAAGCCAAGGCTCGCACCTTCGCCCGATTAGCTCCCTCCTTGTCAGGGAGGGGGTTGGG
Source organism: Chthonomonadales bacterium (assembly GCA_038229495.1). Taxonomy (GTDB): domain Bacteria; phylum Armatimonadota; class Chthonomonadetes; order Chthonomonadales; family CAJBBX01; genus JBBROJ01. Next base: position 19,143 of record JBBROJ010000020.1, on the reverse strand, counting down.
AGAGGTATTTCGCGTAGCTCCCTCCTTAGCAAGAGCCTGTCCTGAGCTTGTCGAAGGGGTTGGGGGAGGTTTCTCTCGGCGGACATCCGATTATGAAGGAAGCCGAATCTATCCGCGTCGCCGTGGAGCGCCTGCCCGATGCGGCGGACCTCCCTCTGCCCTACTACGCAACCGACGGGGCCGCCGGCATGGATCTGCGGGCGGCGGTAACAGGCGAGGTCACGCTTCAGCCCGGCGAGCGCCAATTGATTCCGACAGGTCTGCGCATGGCGATACCACGGGGATATGAGGGCCAGATTCGCGCCAGAAGCGGCATCGCGCTCCGCCGTGGCCTGGGAATGGTGAACTCGCCCGGAACCATCGACAGCGATTACCGTGGCGAGATCGGCCTTATACTGATAAACTGGAGTGACACTCCACAGATTATAAGCCGTGGGGATCGAATCGCGCAGATTGTTTTCTCTCCTATCGCGCGGGCGGAATTGGAAGAGGCCGAGGTCGAAGAGGACAGCACTCGGGGCCGCGCCGGATTTGGACACACCGGAGTTCAGAATTGAGCTCGAACTATCACCCGACAATGCGACTGCATGCGCTGCCAAAGCAGTGCGGGTCATGCCGCGCTCCCCTGCCGGACCGGGGACGATTTTGCACCGCGTGCGGAGCGTCCATTCATAACAAAGGGCCGCTGGATGGCAATGCTCTCGCTTCGGAGGCCATTTTGGCGGAGGCGAACCGGTTGCGCGCGCGAAGGGATTGGGCGGAAGCCGAATCCGGCTGCATCGAGGTGCTGCGCGCCGATCCGAATAATATTCATGCCCATTCACTTTTGGGAGACATCTACCGCGACCAGCGCAGGATTGACGAGGCCGCACAGTGGTATCAGCTGGCGGTTGACCTCGACCCGTCCAGTATTGCCGACCGAACCAAGCTGAAGGAGACGGAGGACGATCTGGCCCGGCAACTCGTCCGCGCCGTGACTCCCGGCAGCCACAATTTTGGTACGCAGAAACTGGCCGGACTGACTCCCGCCGTCTGGATCAAGGCTATGTGGGCCCTGCTGGCGGTGTTCATCGTCGTCTCGGTAATACTTGTAATAACGCTGAAAGGCCGGCAAAATTCGGGAACCAGCAGCACGTCCACGGCGCTTAGGTACGGCACCATCGGCGGGCCAGGCATGCCGCCGGGGTCCGCGAGCTCCGCGCGATCGACCCGGTTCCCGTTCAATCTGCCGCAAGCCGGCCTGCCAAAGCCGCAGCCGGCGCGCGCGCTTGGCGCTTCCAGCCCGATTCAGTCCCCCGTGCAGGCACGTTCCGGTGCGCAGAGTCCGGCTGGAATTTCGGACCAGGAGGTCGCGCTGCTCGGCTTTCTCACCCGTCAAGGCGGCCTCAATGGAGATGTCACTGTTTCCGGCCTTATACTGGATCCTCGGCAGGACCATGTAACCGTGGTTATGAACGAGCGCAATGCACAGCAGCTCGCGGGCGAATCGCTCCGTGACGCCATGGTGCGAAGCGCTTTCCATGCGGCATTTACACTCTACAATGCCGGCCCGGTGATTCAGCGCGTCACGATCAACATCCGGCTGGGGACGAACGCCGTCCCGATATTTTCCGGCGACACGGAGCGTTCCAGCATCCAGCGCGTCGCGGACACGGGTGATTACGCGTTATTGTTAACGGTCTTCTCGAATGTTTGGTGGAACCCCGCTATCATAGGCTTGGCTCCCCAAACCCCGGCGCCAAGCGCGCCAATTCCAGCTGGCGAACCTGGCGAGGGCGGCCCGAATTGATCCCGAAGTTGTAATACGGTTGCTATCAGCCGTCCATGCTGGTAAAATGACGGTTGATAGCAAACGTATTACAACTTCGCATCCGGCAAGAACGACGTTTCGGAGGCTGACTGATTAATACACGTAAAACGGTCGGGTGGCGCCGGTTCCAGACACTTTGCTTGACGGTCTTTTATCTCGCGCCCGTCGCCAGCGTAGCGGGTGCGCAGTTGGCTCCCACCTCCTCCGCTCCGCCGCGCGTTCCCGCTATCCAGGCATCCAGCGCCATCCTGGTAGACGCGGATACCGGGCAGGTGCTGTTCGAGAAGAACGCGGACATCCGGCGGCCCCCGGCAAGCACAACCAAGATCATGACGGCCATTCTCCTGCTGGAGAACACGCAGTCTTCGGACATCCTGACGGCCAGCAAGCGGGCGTCGCAGACGGGCGGAAGCTCGCTCAATCTGAAGTTGGGCGAGAAGGTCACTGCCCATGACATGCTCTACGCGCTGATGCTCCGGTCCGCGAACGACGGATGCGTGGTGGTTGCCGAGCGGGTCGCCGGTTCGGAGCAGAAGTTCGCCGACATGATGACGCGGAAGGCCCAGGAAATCGGGGCCGTTAACACGCACTTCTGCAACTGCAACGGACTGAACGAGAATCCGAACCTGACCACTGCGCGCGACCTCGCGATAATGGCGCGGTACGCGTTTCAGTTTCCTGAGTTTGACGCGGCAGTCCATTCGAAGTTCTTCAAGATCGCCCGGGCGAAGGAGAACAAGGACACGCTGCTCAAGAACCATGCGAAGTTCCTGTGGCAGTTTCCAGGGGCCGACGGCGTGAAGACGGGCTTCACTAATCCTGCGGGCCACTGCTTCGTTGGCGCTGCGACCTGGAAGGGCTGGCGGCTCGTGAGCGTCGTGCTGCACAGCCCCGACATTGTTCGAGAGACGGCCGCGCTCATGAAGTACGGCTTTCAGAGCTTTGAAGCACGTAAAATTGTCGAGCCGGGCCAGTCGTTCGGCAGCGCAAAGGTCCAGGGCGGCGTACAGCCGATGGTCGCCGTCGCATCGAAGGAGGCGATTCGGTACGTCACGCCGCGAGCAGCCACTCCTTCCGTAGAGCTTCGACTGCACGTCGACGCCTTGAACGCCCCCATTTTGGCCGGCGCGCCGGTGGGCGTCGTGGAAGCGTGGTTGGATGACAAGAAGATCGGCAGCGCCCCGCTTATCGCCGTAGGGTCGGTTGAGAAATCCGCCGCGGCTGCGGGCGGCATGCTTAAAGCGGGTTGGTATCTCTTCGTCGCGGCAGGAATAGCAGCGGGAATGGTTCTCTTAGGCTATGGAACAACGATTGCAAAAACTGCTCGCATCCGCAGGTATCGGCTCAAGGCGCTTTTGCGAGACGCTGATCGCCGCGGGTCGGGTTTCGGTTAACGGCAAGGCTGTCAAGGATCCCGGCACCAAGGCCGACGCTGGGAGCGACGAGATCAAGGTCGACGGCAGGCCGCTTTCCGCCCAGCCGGTGCATGTCTATATCGTCCTCAACAAGCCGCTTGGCTACGTCTCCACCGTAAGCGATCCTCACGCCAGGCATACAATAATGGATTTGGTGCAGGGCATGGCCGGCCGGATATACCCGGTTGGCCGGCTTGATGCCGACTCTGCGGGCCTCCTCCTCCTCACGAATGACGGCGATTTCACGCAAACCCTCACGCATCCAAGCCACCAGGTTCCCCGGACCTATCGGGCCGTCGTCCGCGGCATGGTGCCCGAGTGGGCCGGGGCGGACCTCAGCAAGGGGATTGTGCTGGAGGACGGCATGACCGCGCCCGCCGAAGTGATGTGGGTAGATTACGATGAGCAGAACAACGCATCCATCATCGACATCACGATTCACGAAGGGCGCAACCGGCAGGTACGGCGGATGTTCGACGCCATCGGCTATCCGGTTCTGGCGTTGACGCGCATGCGGATTGGCCCCATCGAGCTGAAAGGTCTAGCGCCCGGCACGTGGCGCAAGCTGCATCCGTCGGAAGTAAGGGCGCTGTTGGAAACGGCGGACACCGCTCCGACAGCACTGCCGCAGTCGCCCATAGACAGGCCTGAAGATTTCCAGCCGAGGCAGCACGACGACGAGCAGCTCGAAGACAGGCTCCCGAAAAGAAATGAGCGAAATTCCCGCGAGGAGAGACCCGGCCGCTCATCCCCAGCCGCCCGGCCGCGCAATGAGCGCGCTGCGCCCGGCGTGAATCGTGCACCAGCGTGGTCCGGCGTTCGCGCGACCACTGCCATGCCTGCCACGCCCCCTACGCCCGCGAGGACGCAGGACGTCAAGCTGAACGTAAAGCCTTCCGTCAGGCAGGCGGGTGATCCACGGATTGACGCGCACCGCGAAGAGGCGCGAAATTTGGCGGCGCGCCTAAACGCCGTGCCGGATGAAGAGATTGAAGAAACATCGCTGGAGAGGAAGCCGATTGCCAAGCCGCGACCCCATAAAGGTCCCAGAAACAGGCCGTAGGCAGGCGCTCGGCCTCAGCCGCGCGCTGATGATAGCCCTCTTCGGCCTCGTCATTGGGCAAATCGTCTGGCGGCAGGCCCCCACGACTGGGTGGCGATGGGTCCATCGCGCAGAAATAGCGGCCACGTCACCCGCTGTATCACCCGCTGTTTGCGCGGTCGATTCGCGCGGGAAGCGGCTCATGCTCGGCGCGCCGCCCATGCGTATCGTTTCCCTCAGCCCCGGCACCACGGAGATGCTCTTCGCTCTCGACCTGAAGGGGCGAATCGTGGCGGACACGACCTACTGCGACTATCCACCCGAAGCTAAATCGCTCCCGAAAATCGGCGACGTAAATACCTCGATCGAGAAGGTGCTGGCGCAAAAGCCCGACCTCGTTGTCGCGGACGCGGTAGCGAATCGGCGCGCAGTCGAGCCGTTGGAGCAATTGCGAGTTCCGGTATTCACCGTGCCCCAGGGCAACGTCGGGCAGACATACGACGCGCTACGGTCGTTGGGAAGAGCGACCGGCCAGACTTCGCAGGCCGAGCATCTCGTCAAAGCCATGCAGGCCCGCGTGAACGCGGTTCGCGTCGCCGCTGAACGTGACCAAAAAAGGCCGCGCGTGCTTGCCATTGTGCAGATGGAGCCTCTCATGGTTGTCGGGGGCGGCAACTTCATGGACGACCTCATCACGCTTGCTGGAGGCATCAATGTCGGGCGGGGCGCGGGAATCGGATGGGCGGCCTACTCGCCGGAGAAGGTCGTCGCGGACCAGCCGGACGTAATTCTTACGGGACGAAGCGAGGCGGCGCAGATTCGCGCTCGCGGCGGATGGAGCGGAATTCCGGCGGTCAGGAATGGAGCCGTGTATATGGTAAGGACCGAGACCGTGCGGCCAGGCCCGCGCATGATTGATGCTTTCGAGGAGATAGCCCGCCTCCTCCATCCCGCCTCGTTTCCAGCCCGGCGATGATTTCCCCCACGCCGGCCGCCGCTCCGGTCCCTCCCGATTTCAGCCGAGTCTTCCACCTGGATCGGAGGCAGGCGCATCTGTTTGTTCTCCTGGCTGCGCTGCTCCTTTTCGCCTCTCTTCTCCTCTCTGTCTGCCTGAGCGCGGAAGACGTCCCCGTCACCGTTCGCGACGCCGCGCGCGTGATTTCCGATCATGTCCTGCTTCGTCCGCCGCTGCCCGATTCCTCCTATGTTATGGCGGATGGAATCGTCTGGTATATCCGGCTGCCGCGCGCCATTGTTGCCGCGCTGGTCGGCGCGCTGCTGGCGTATGCCGGCGTCGCGCTTCAGGGCCTGCTCATGAATCCGCTCGCGGATCCCTATACTGTCGGGGTGTCCGCCGGCGCGGCGCTTGGAGCTGCCGTCGCCGAAATGGCCGGGCTGACGACCTTATGGTTCGGATTCGCGCGAATGGGCGTGGCTTTTGCCTGCGCGGTCGGAGCCGTCATGCTCGTCTACGCCCTGGCGCGAGTTGGGGGCCGAGTATCGGCCAACACGTTTCTTCTAGCGGGCGTGGTCGTTGGAACGCTGCTCGCCTCCTTCGTGCCCCTGCTGCTGGCCCTCACGCACCGCGCCAACGACATGTCCCGCCTGCTCTTCTATCTCATCGGCAGCCTGACCGGCGCGGAGTGGAATCGCGCCGCGCTTCTGCTTCCTTTCCTGATCGTGTGCGGCGTCTGCCTCCACCTGTGGTCGCGGGATCTTAACCTGATGACGCTGGGGGAAGAGAGCGCGGCGCATCTGGGGGTCGACATCGAGCGGGTGAAACGGCGCGTGCTCGTTGTGGGCGCGTTGAGCACTGCGGCGGCGGTATCGGTGGCGGGGATTATCGGATTCGTGGGACTGGTGGTTCCACATGCCGCGCGCCGGTTGGTCGGCCCCGACCATCGCGCGCTTCTTCCTCTCGCGGCGCTGCTGGGCGCGTGCCTGCTCGTTATTTCGGATACGGTTGCGAGGGTCTATTTGAACGAGGTGCAGGTCGGGGTCGTCACATCGCTTACCGGCGCGCCTATCTTCTGTTACCTGCTCAGGCGGCGCACGGCGGTACACTGGTAGGCGCTTCGGTCCCATCCGGGCGGCATAATCACGTCATGCCGCCCGCCTGCCGATGCGCGAATCTTCTACTTAAATCTCTTCACTGTGGACGCCGCCTTCTTTATTTGATCGTCCGTCAATTGCGATGCGAAGGCAGGCATCTTCCCCTTGCCATCGTGGATTATCTTGAAAAGTTCGTCTTCCGATTTGCCCGCGCCCCCGGTAAGAACCGGCGCTCTGCCGCCCTTGCCGCCCGTACCATGACACCCGCATTTCTGCTGATAGATGTCGCCGCCGGATGCATTCGCCGCAATCGGGCCGCCGCCTCTCATCATGCCACCCGGACCACCGGGTCCGCGACCCATCATGCCGCCCGATCCGCCGGGTCCGCCCCTCATCATTCCGCCGGGGGGACCGCCCGGTCCGCCGGACGATGTTTCGCCCGGACTGCCGCCTGTGTCCTGGCCCTTGTTACAGCCCGCCGTAAAAATGAGACAGAGTGACAACACCGCCGCCGCTCCGCCGGCTGCCTGCAGCCTGCTTTTCCCCGCCATCCTGATTTTCCCTTTAAGAATGTGTTAGAAACCGCCCCCGGCCCCAATTCTGAAGTAGAATGTGCGCCCCCAAGAATTGGGGGCCGGGGGGCCGACTCCCCCAGGATTGGGGGCCGGGGGGCGCCGCTCAACGTTTCGTCAAGCGGTTGAAAACCAGCTTCGATATGTCCGCGACAAGCGAGGGGGCCTCCTTCTGCTCCGGCAGCCCCTGCGTCATGACGACCAGCACGTATGGCTTGCGGCGGGCTGGATTGAGAGGGTAGACCACTGCCGCGTCGTGGTATATCTTTTCTATCCAGCCCGTTTTGTGCGCCACCTCCACTCCCGCCGGCAGATTACGAGGGATTCCCTCGTTATGCCGCTGCAGCTTCAGGACGCCGATCATCTCCTCGCTCGCCTGCCGGGAGACCACCTTATGCTCCGCCAGCCGCGCGAGCACGCGCATCAACCCGTGCGCCGTGGCCGCGTTATTCAACCCCTTCGCGAACGCCTTGCCGTCCTCCACGCCGCGCCGCACCAGCAGGTCCTTCGCGCCAAGCTGCCGCATATACGCCGTTACCCGATCCGGCCCCACGCGCTCAATCAACAGATTTGTGGCGAGGTTGCTGCTCTGCGTAATCATGCGCTCGATCAGGTCACGAATCGGCATCGATTCGCCAACCCGCTTATAGAGATCGGAGTCGGAATCGTCGTCGGCGGACAGGTTGAAGCTGCTGCCGTCCGCGATGCTCTTGAACTCATTCTTCACCGGAAGAGCATCGTCGAGGCTGAATCTGCCGTCGGCCGCCTGGTGGTACGTCTCCATCATGACGCAGAGCTTAAAGGCGCTTGCCGGGTGGTACGATACATCCGGCTGTATCAGTATCTCCCGCCCGTTCGCCAGATCGTGCAGTGCAACGCTGATCGTGCGTACGCCGCTCTCTACTATCCGCTTCTCAATCGCCTGTTTCAGGACGCCCATCCCGTCGGGGTCAGCGCTTCCCGGCGCCGCGCCAAACGCCATGCACGCAGCTCTTATCGCGCCGATCAGCATGAGTAGCCGCATCCTGTATTGCTCTCCAAACTCCTGCTTAATGGCCCATGTCACGCGGCCACCGCGTCGATTGTCAGCGGTATGGTGACCGTGTTGCATCGCCCGCCCGCCGACACGTTGCCAAAGCGGACGTCGAAGCGCGCCTCCTGTTCGGCCCGCCGACGCTCATGATTCGTCCGCCTCTTTGCCGGAGCGGGCGGCAGTTTGGGCGGCGCTACCGGCTCTCAGGCGTTAGCTGCGCGACGAACCCTCCGTCCAGCGCCACGTGGAGCTTGAGCGTGTCGCGGGATGCGAGGCTCCGCGTGGCGCTTGTCAGGTGGTTTGGCTCGCTCTCCGAATCGGGAGCGTCCTTCCATATCTTCGCGCTATAGCGTCCCGAGCCCAGGAACGTGAGCGGCAGGGCGAGGTCGCGGGCCCGTTTCGCGGACATGCCGCCGAGGTACCACGTTTTTCCCTTGCGGCGCGCCGTCACCAGCACCTCACCCACATCGCCAACCAGCACGCGCGTCTCGTCCCACCAGGTGGGCACGATTTGGAGGAAGTCGAAGCCAGGCTGCCCCTCGTAGGCGGTGGGATAGTCGGCGACCATCGGGTTTGGGTTGTCGTAGCAGACGTACATGGCGAGGTGATGGCAGCGGGTGCCGAGCACGTTGGGGGCAATGTTATGCGGCTGAAACTTCGCCCTTGTGACCGCGCGGAAGCCTCCCAGATGGTAATCCATCGGACCCGCGATGAGCCGCGTAAAGACCAAATTCAGGTTGTGCTCTGGGGTGCACCGGTAGCTCCACTTGAGGTACTCCAGATTCAGCGCGCCCTCATGGTTCATCAGGTTGGGGTACGTGCGCTGAAGACCGGTGGGTTTCCAGACGCCGTGCAGGTGAATCAGGATGTGGTGGCGGGCGGCGGCCTCCAGAATCTGCTCGGAGAACTCGATTGTCTCCTGATCGTCGTGGTCGAAGAAGTCGACCATCATACCGCTCCAGCCCATCTTTTCAAACGCGGTAAACGCCTCCTCCACCCGCCCGCGCAGCGCGGCCTGGTGCACCCACGTCCAGAGTCGGATGCCCTTCGACTGCGCGTACTTTCGGATTCCGGCCAGATCGAACTCCTCGCGCGGGCGGGTGACATCAGTATCCGGCCCCGGTACGACGCCGGGCGAGGACTGGTGATACCAGGGATTGACGGCGTCGTCGGATGAGAGCGAGTGCGTGGGGATGTTGTTGGCGGCGCAAAAGTCGATGTACTTCTTTGCCATCTCCAGCGAGAGGATGGGCAGGCCCTTTTTGCCGTCGAACACGTCGCCATTCCACCACGAGAAGGTGATCTTGCCCGGCTTTATCCAGCTCGTATCCTTGATGACGGACGGCTCGTTTAGGCAGCAGAGCGTGTTGGATTCGAGCAGCGCTCCTGGCCTATCTCCAATCATCACGACGCGCCAGGGGGTTTCCACGGGCAGAGGGCGAACCACCGCATTACCATCCGGGCGCGGCGTGAGCCGGCTGAAAAGCGTTGGTGGACCGGCCCCCCGGCCCCCCATACTGGGGGTGGAAGGCAATGGGCCGTCGATTCGCATGAGCGACATGCCCGCATAGTTTCTTAGGGATGCTTCGGTGACGGCCGCGTACGTGCCGTCGTTCCACGACAGCGTGAGCGGCATGTCCATCAGCGTATTGGGTTTGATCTTGTCGTAGGGAACCGCGTCTACGTTGTGTTCGTGGGAGGTGGTGTAGCTTTCCAGATATTGAACGTAGGCCGTGGGATTGCCCGCGAACCGGAACGAAGTCTCTTCGTTCTTGATGGTTATCTGGTCCACATTGCTTTTTTTGGAAAGTTCATAGCGGAGCGCTATGGCGTCGTCGTAGCAGCGGAACACCATATTTACACGCTTAGCGCCAGCGCTTTCCAGCGAGAGACGCAGCTCGCGATAATGGTCGTCCGCGCTGTCCGCCTTCCCGAACAGCACCTTAATCCGCTGATTCACGGCGCTCGTGGCGGCAGTCTTCACCCGCGCTCCCGCGAGCATATCCTCCGATTCCGCGGTCTTCAGGTTGAGGGTGCAGCGCTCTAAAACGGGCTTACCACGGAAAGTGGCTGACCATTGGGGCGTATCATGTAAGCCTGACCCCGGCATTCGAATCGAGACCTTGATTTGACCATTGGGGGATTGCAGCCTATACGATATTGTGTCAGCCATGGCGGGAAGGCAGCGCATTGCGAGCGCGGTCAGTAACAAAAACGTGGCCGGTTGGTAGGCACGGTGCAGGGAGTGGGTTGAAGTTTTCATATCCCCACTTGATTCGCCGGTTGGAGCCTGTTCCCCTGCTTAACCCATGCACGAAAACGCGTGGGAGGGGAATTTCTCTACCACGCGGCGTCACGCGGCGTCACGCGATGCATCATTGGGTGTCGCTACGCCGGTTCCGAAGGAGTAACGACACGCACCAACCTCCACGTTCGCATTCGGGCCCTGAACTTCCGAACCGACCGTTCCTGGTTATCCCGCTTGCCACATAATTGTGGACTATGGTTTCCCGATTGCGCGTCTCAACCGGGCAATCGCAATAGCATGTTCGTATAGGACCACTCCGGCGTTCGCACGTGCCTGGGTCAGAGTGGCTAATGCATCCAGCTGTTCTACAAGTATCGCTTTCTGATTCTGCACGCGTAGCGCGATTACCTCGTACGCCGATTGCGCGGCTTGCAGCGCGACCTGTCCGGTTCGATAGTTCTGTGCCGCCGTTTCCACGTCCAGCCAGGCTTGCTGAACCTCCTTTGTGACGCGCAGTTCGGCCTCGCGAGCCTCCGCCTCCGCGCGATAATGCATTGCGCGCGCCCGCTCCACTTCGGCGCGCCTTTGCCCTCCGTCAAATAGCGGAATGCTAATCGTGATGCCAAGCGTATAGCCGCCCGACGTCCTGGAACTGGACACGGAACCGTCCGCCATCGCAGCGCCGTAGATTTGCGGCTCCAATGCGCTCCTTGCAGAGCTCTTCTGCGCCGCAGCGGCTGCTATTCTGCTCAAATTCGCCTTCAATTCGGGACGGTTGGCGGCGGCCTGTTTCAGAGCGGACTGCATATCGCCGCTCGGCGCGTTGAACGTAAGTGTCTCTGATAACGTAACCGGCGAATCCAGCCGCACTCCCATTGCCGCCTTCAGGTCCAGCAGGGACTTTGCTTCATCGTTCCGCGCGGTAGTAAGAGAGCGCTGAGCGTCCGCAGACTCGGCCTCGACACGCCGAACAGAAGCTTCGATTCCCTTGCCTGCGTCCACCTGGGCACGCGTCGTATCCAGCAGCGCGTTATCCGCGTCCAGCCGGGCTTTGGCGGCCTTCGCCAATTCCCCTGCAAGAAGCGCCCGCAAATACGCCTCCCGTATTCTCAATGCTGTTTGGGCCTCGACCTCCGCAACCCCCGACATAGCCGCGCCTTCTCGTTCATGGGCCGCGCGCACCAGACTGTTCAGTCGCCCGCCCGTGTACAATGGAACCATGAGCGTGAGGTTCTGATCGGCGAACGGCCTGGACGGCACGACAAACAGATTTGCAGGAGTCACGCCCGGTGAGGAGCCAACTACGTTAGCCGAATCCCCGTGCGTTAGATAGGTGGTGGCGGAAACCTGTGAGCGTGTCATGCTGCGCGCTGCGCGCGTCTCTGCGGCGGCAACTCTCACATCCGCTTCCGCCGCCCGTAATAGCAAACTCTCGCGCAGGCCGGTCTGCACCGCTTCTTCCAGAGAAAGCGGGCCGCCAATTGAAGGCCGTTCGATGGGCAATGGCTGTTGCGCTTCGGCTCCGCGGGCGAGGAAAACCGCCGGCAGGACACACAGCAAACGATTCAGAACCAATTGCCTGGATGGCATGTATAGTGCGTGACGTATCATGGCCGGTGTGTTCTCCCGTAAGTTTCCGCTAATTGCTGGAGCTTATTCCGCTGTTCTGCCGACAAGAGGGCGGCCGCCCGCCGCCAGAAATCGACACGGCTCTCCTCGTAACTCCGCGAGAGCTGAGAATAGGCCGCCAGGCCACTCACGATTTGAGATTGCGATGCAGCGTCGCCTGTCTCATCAGCTTGAACACGGGCTGACGCGTTTTGCGCTGCGGTGCAGAGGTCAAGTTCCAAGGCCGTCTTCTCGGTGCGCCACTGTGCGTTCAATTTTCCAATCTGGCTCCGTTGTACGTTGCTGAGTTTCAAAGCCGAACCATGCTCTATGAGTAAATCCGGTCCCGGCTTCCATAACCGGCGTATCGGGATGCGTGGAACTGACGGCGAATCGACTCGCTGCAAGCGACCGTCCTTACCGGCTTCAAAGACGATATGTCCTGCGTTCGGGTCGGGACCGGGCTTGTCGGCGAGCCTTCCGGCAACCGCTATTCCTACTCCCACAATCAGTGCGATAATCGATCCCGGACCCAGGAGAAACCATCGCCGCCACCTGCCAGTTTGCGTATCCTTTTTCACCGTCTTCATAGCGTCTCTCCTAATCTACCGGCGGCAGCGCTGCCGGATCGATGCGGCGCACGTGCACCAGCAGCCACCTTGAAACGTCGTCTACGATGGTGTGCATGATGGGTATGTCCAGCAAGCTCAGGAGCGTTCCGATGATTAGCCCGCCGATAATCACCGTTCCGAGCGGTTGATAAGCGTCCATTCCGGTCTTTGGCGCGAACGCAACCGGAGCCATAGCGATGATCGTAATGATGGAGGTCATTAAGATCGGGCGCAGACGCTCCGGGCAGGCCGCAATTACTGCAGTATTGCGCGGCATGCCCTGCTCCCGATACCGCATGATCTGGTCGATGAGCAGAATAGCGGTCGTGATGTCCATGCCGGTAAGCACGATAATTCCCATAATTGAGACCGTGCTGAATGCCTGGCCAGCCAGCCACAATGCCACGAATACACCCGACAGTTCCATCGGCAGCGAAAAGATCATCTGCGCGGGCTGGAGGAAGCCCCGAAACTGCGCCACAAGCACGAGGAAGATAAACAGGATCGCCAACTCCAGCCCATTCAAAAGGCGGCGAAAACTGTCCATCATCTGCGTCATGTCCCCGCGCATCTCGATGCCGTAGCCCGGGGGCCAATTCAACTGTAGCTGTGCGTTCATCATCACTTCCATCGCCACGTCCATAGACGGCCGGTTGAAAACCGGCCTCTTTGGGTCCGCACCTGGCGGCTGATAGTGCGCCTTGCGATAATATCCCAACACGCTCACTACGCGCCGGTAATTATCGTGCTCAATCAGCGTGGGCGCTTCGCGGTAATGGAGAGTAGCAATCGATTTGAGAGGCACCTGCCTGCCGTCCGGCGCGGTCAGCGTCATCTGCTCCAGATCCGCGGGAGTCGCGCGCTCGCCCTCTTCGTAGCGAACAAGCACGGTAGACTGCCGCTTGTTTTCCATGCGGAAAAATTCGTTCGTAAAGCCGCCGCGCATCGCGTAGTACGTCTGATCTCCCACGTCCGCCACCGTCAGTCCGTGCTCCAGAGCGCGACGTGGGTCTATTTTCAACTCATAGCTTGGCTGCTGCATGCCCCATGAAGTCGCCACCTGGTAGGCATCGGGAATCTTGCGCATCATACCCGCAACCTGTTCCGCCAATAGGGAAGTAATCTTCAGGTCCGGGCCGTAGACGAGCAGCTGAATCGGCGCGGCGGAAGATGCCATCACGTCCGACCCCATCTCCTTAATCTGAAACCGCCGGATGCCGGGGATAGAGGCGTTGGCCTCCGCGACAATACCGTCCATCACCTGCCATACGTCGCGCTTTCGCGTATCCTTGTCGCTGAAGGTAAGCATGCCGGACGCGCCGTTCACAATCCCCATGGAGTAGCCGTTAAAGTACGCGCCGGTCGAGTAACCCGGACCGCTCTCAAAGCCGAGCTCGATTGAGGCGTGCCGCACTTCGGGATACTTCACCATAATCTGCTCTATGCGGCGAACAGCCTGTTCCGTGCCCGCATAGGATGTGCCTGGCTGCATTTCCAGGTTCATGTATGCCTGCCCCACGTCTGCGAGCGGCATCATTTCGGACCCGATAAAGTAGTAGAATCCGAATCCGATAATTATCGTTGCGAAGACGCGCGCCATATTCACGAAGCGATTCTTCAGCAGCCACCCAATAAGGTTGGCATAGCCGCGCTCCAGCCTGTCGAGAACTCGCTGGAATGGATTCAGGAACACGCGCGCGAACCACGAGCGCGTCTCGCGCTGATACTGCGGGTCGTCGTGCGGCTTCAGCAGGTGCGCCGCCATGAGGGAAGTCAACGTAAGGGAAACGAGAAACGAAGCCAGCAGGCCGAAGATAATCGGCCACACCAATCCAACGAACATATCCTGCACAATGCCGCCGCTGAAAATGAGCGGCATAAGAGCCAGGCATAGCATGAGAGTTGATGCAGCGACCGCCATGCGGACTTCCGTAATTCCATCCACGGTGGCCGTCTTCGGGTCTTTGCCCATGCGCAAGTGCCGCTCTACGGCATGAATGTCTATGATCGCATCATCGACCAACCGTCCGATAGACAGCAGGAGGCCAATGAGCGTGCTTGAGTTCAGGGTCATACCCATCGGGATCAGGGCTAACAGCGCCATCGACAGCGAGACCGGGATCGCGGTCATTGCGATAACTGTCCCGCGCCAATTGCCGAGGAAGAACAACACGGCTACGCCCGTCAATAGAACCGCGATGCCCAGCTCTTCAAACATATTGCGAAGCAGAATGCCTACGAACTCGCTGTTATCGTACGCAATATCGAACTTGATGCCCTTGTACCGGGCCTCAAGCCGCTTCACTTCCTCCTTGACGGCGGCAATGACTACGGGAGAGGATGCCTCAGGGGTTTGAAGAACGCTGACCTCAATCGTCTCATCCACTCGAGATTTTGGATTTTGGATTTTGGATCCTTCGGCTACGCTCAGGACAAGCTTTGGATTGTCCGAATCCCAATAGAAGTGGTGGTAGCCGCTGCGCGGCTCGTAGTATGTATCGTCCACGCGCGCTACGTCTTTAATGTAAACGATCCGGCCGTTCGCATTGGCGACAGGATAGTTCCGGATCGCCTCCGCATCGCGGCCCAGCATGTCGATGCGGAGAATGGTTTCACGGCTGCCGGAGGTAAGCGTTCCAGCCGCCTTCGCGACGTTGTTCCCATCCAGGGCATTCCGTATCTGTAAAATGGAGATTCCGTATGCCGCGAGTTTATTGCGGTCGACGATTACTTGCATCTGCCGCCGGTAACCGCCATAGGTCTGAACTGTGTAGATGTAAGGGCTGACTGACTTGAGACGATTCGTCACTTCGTTGTCGGCAAGCTCTCGCAGCTGCTTCTTGTCCCACCGCCTATCGCCGGTCAGCGACAGCGAGAGAACCGGAAGATTAAGCGGGTCGATCTTGAGCACCCATGACGGCTTCAGGTTTGCGCCCGTCATAGGCAGGTCAGCCTGAATCACGTTTAGAAGCGCCTGCGTCTGCGCAAGGGCCTTGTCCATATCGGTTTGATAGGGGAATTCCAGTGAAACAATGCTGAACCCGTCCTGCGAGGTTGACCGGATAAAGCGAACGCCGGGAATATTGACCATGCGCTCCTCGATGGGCTTGGAGATATACGTCTCCATCTCTTCTGCGCTCAGGCCTGGCATCATGGAGACGACACCGATCAACGGACTCGGAACGTAGGGGGCAAACCGGCGCGGCATATAGCCCGTGATCGCGATCACCGCCAGCAGCACCACCGCCGTATAGAATGCAACGATCACGTATGGATGTTCGATAGACCAGCGCGAGACATTGAAGCTGCTGTGTTCTTGTGGTTTCTGTGGAACAGGGTGTTCCATATTCAACTACCTCGTATCTCTCGTATCTCGTTGTTTGGGCAATGCGTTTTGTCATCATCGCCCCGGGGCCGGAATGTTCCCTCGGACACTTGACTCTCAAGCGGGCTTGAGGGTGTAAAGTATGTGTATCGGAGGCAACATCATGCGAATAGGCGAACTGGCTCAGTTGACTGGAAAGAGCGTTGCGGCGCTGCGCTACTATGAGCAAGGTGGCCTGCTCCCGCCGCAGCCGCGCACCGACGCGGGCTACCGCGACTATGCGCCGGATACGGCGGAGCGCGTGCGCTTCATTCTCCGCGCCAAAGAGCGCGGCTTCTCGCTGCGGGAGATCGCAGCGGTTCTTGCCCTGCACGACAGAGGGCAAGCGCCATGCGAGCGAGTCGCCAACACAGCCAAAAAGAAAGTCGCACGTCTGGACAGACAAATCGCGCAACTGCGGGAGCGCCGCAACGCACTCGCACAAGCGGTGCGCCTTCAGGCAAGCGGCATGCTCACTGACGCGCTTTACTGCCCGATGCTCAACGTCTCCGAAATTCACGAAAGGAAACCCCTTATAATGGCAAGAACCATCGAAGTCTTCACCGCCGGGTGTTCGCTGTGTGGCGACACCCTGAAGAATGTACGCGGCGCGGTCGCTCCGTGCGGCTGCACCGTCGTGGAGCGCGGCGCGGACACAGCGGAGGCGAAGCGGTACGGAATCAGTTCCGTGCCGACTATCGTCGCGGACGGTCAGGTCGTCTTCGTCGGCAAGCCTAGTTCCGAACAGGCCGTCGCTCTTCTGCGGCGCTAACGCACCTCGCCCACTGGCCTCCCGCCCGCTGTGCGGGCCGGGGGCCAGGGAGCGATTCCCCCTATTATTACTTCTTGCTCTTGCCGCCCATCTTCATGGCGGTCATTTTCATGCCGCACTTGGGGCAGTTGCCAGGCTTGGCGCTCTTGGCTCCATCCATGTTGCACTCGTACATCAACTTGGCGTGTTCCGCCTTGCTCATTTTCGAGTGATCCATGCCCGCCATCTTCGTCATTGCCATGCCGCATTTGGGGCACTTGCCCGGCTTGGCGCTCTTCGTGTGGTCCATCTTGCACTCATACATCATCTTCGCCGCCGTCTTCTTGGCGGGGTGATGCTTGTTCGCCTGCGCGTAGGCGGGCGAAACCCCGGCCAAGGTTCCCAGCAGGCTCGCTGCCGCCAGGAGTGCCATCACGTAACGCATTCTCGTTCATCCTTTCTTTTGTCGAGCGCCGGCCCATTCGACCGGCCCGGAGTGAAGGCGCAAACTTCGCGCCTGGGAAGTACAACAGTCTGCTCCTGCCTGGCACGCAACCAACGGTTGCGACGTTTACCCTCATCAGTCGCCCGCGCCGCCGCTGTCCCCGCCTCCTCGTCCCTTTTCGCGGGATGCAGCGGTTTTGTCCAGAGTAAGCGTGTAGCCCGCCTCTTTTGCGGCTTTGATCAGGTCGGTCGTTTTGACCTCCCCTTTAGGTGCGAACTCTACCGCGACCGTCTGCGCTCTCGTATCCGGCTTTACCTTGCTGACGCCTTTGACCTTGGCAAGCGCCTCTCTCACGGCGTCCGCATCGCGGGCGGCCTTCATCCCGCTTGCTTTGAGAAGAAGCGCCCCGCCATACTGCATGTCTTTCCCCATCATGTGCGGCGTTGCCGTCATCTCCTGAGTGAGTGACGAAACAGGGATACGCGACTCATCGAACTCCACCTCGGCCTGCTTTGCCTGAAACGAGACCTTGGCGCTCTTGACGCCTTTCAACTCCTTGAGGGACGCTTCCAGCGTCCCGGCGCATCCGCCTCAATGCAGGCCCGACACCACAAATGTGGCCTTGACCATCTTTGGCGCTTTCGCTTCTTGAGCCCTGACGCTTCCGGCGCCGGCCAGAAGTAGCAGCGCCGCCGACAGTCCGAACGATCTCTTCATGGAACTTCCCCTTTTGGTTGGTTGCTTTAGATAACAACGTCGCATTGTCGTTCACTTGCCGCCTCCCTTCATCGGCGGAAACCTCACGGCACTTTGGGCAGTCGCCCGACGAGGCTACTTCTTGAGTGACCTGGCGATTGCGATAATTAGCACGGCGATCAGACCGATCCCCGCTATCCAGCCTACGGTTCACATCCAGCACATACCGGCCATAGGCATCTCAATCCCTCCCTTCCGCTGGACGCAGTCTCACCGCTGTGGCATCTTTGCCATGGCGTCATTGCCGATGCGGTGAGATTGCGTGTTACCCAGTCTTGGCGGTCTATTTTGTGACGCGTCCTGTTCACGCGGCCCGTCCTGTCCGGTCGTCATCCTCTTGATCGCGACTGCTCGGCTTCTCCGCCCGTTCGTTTTCCTCACGGCGGCGTGGTCGTGAATTCATACCCATGCCGCAGCCTCCCATGCCGCGTCCGGACATCATGCCGCCGCAGCCGCGCATCATCAGCACGACTAACAGAACGATACCGCCGATCCGGAGCAGTGATTGCCAGTCCATTTTGCCCTATCTCCTTTCTCAAACTTCGAAACTGCGAAAGCGCAGGGATCCTGGTTGATACGTGCATATCGAACCTACCCGCCGCGATCACGCGGCGTCCTGATTTCGCTCTTGCTGCTCCCCGGCAGGCGCTTCCACTGCTCGGAAGAGCTGCCGCCAGTCTCCCCATCGGGGAATGAACATCGGCACGCCCCGCTGATATTCCCGATACTCCTCCCCGAACCGCTTGACCATTTCTGCCTCTTCCTTTCGCGCGAGCCGGACGTACATCCAGACAATGACCGGGAAGAGCGCCAGGCTCAGCACGGTCGGCCAGTGGACGACGCCCTCGCCGAAGAGCGCCACGAAGATTCCCATGTACTGCGGATGCCGCACGACCCCGTAGAGTCCTCCGGTCGCCAGGCGATCTTCGCGGCTTGCGCGGTAGACCTCGCGCCAGCCCCCGATCAGCATCCCTACGCCCAGGAAGACGAAGGCGTAGCCGATTATCATCCCGATCATCATCTCCGCCTGAGCTGCGGCGGGGTTCAGCCCGAGCAGCGCGGCCCACAAGGGCTCCCGCAGGTGCAGCCACGGCACGTCGATGCGGAAGACCCTCGTCAGCAGGTAGAGCGTTACGGGGAATCCGTACATCTCGGCATACAGCGCGACGATGAACGCCTGTACGATTCCAGCCCGGCTCCAGTCCCGCCAGGACTTGGGCGCTACGTACCGGTACAGAAACCACGAGGCGGCCACGACGGACAGGATCGCGAGCGGCCAATACCCATATCCATTGTTCATAACGTCCTCTCCAATCTATGTCAGACGATACGCTGATCCCAGCCGCCGTACCGCTCTCTCACCACTCCGCGCGGGAGGCTAAGGAGAACCAGCGCAAGACCCACCGCGCTGTCAGCCAGTCTTGTCCCCATTGGCG
>JBBROJ010000019.1:0-51785 GCA_038229495.1 Chthonomonadales bacterium | reverse complement strand
CGCGTGTAACTCTGCTAACGCGATCTCGGGCGCGGCGGACGAGCAGCTTTTCCTGCGGCAAACCTACCTTTCCGTGATATGCCGGCTCATTTCGGCAGCCGCGTTGAGTCCGGGCACGCTTCCGGCCGGCGATGAAGAGCTCCTTGCAATTGCCGGGGGAGATTGGTTCCCTTCCGCCCGCATAGCGAATTTCACGCCTAGCGACGACCTTTTTGCCTGGCCTGCCTCTCTCCCTTCGGACGTCGCCGTTCCGCCTCTCCGCTGCATTCGTGACACTCTCGCTGAATTTGACTTTTCCGAGTTGGACGCGGACGCTCTCAAGCCGCTTCACCACGCGCATATTTCGCCAGTCAGCAGGAGGCCTCTCGGAGAGCTCTACACGCCGGACTGGCTCGCGGCCTGGTTGATTGAAGAGATGATTGGAGAGCATGTCGGCAAAGACTTCCATGGATCGCTGCTCGACCCATCGTGCGGGTCCGGCACCTTTCTTTTCTTCGCGATTCGCAGGCTTCGCGCGCTCCTGCCGCCTACGCCGGAAACGTTAGTCTCCATTGTCGACGCCGTATGCGGTACGGACGTCAACCCGCTTGCCATAGAGATGGCGAAGACGAACTACCTCCTCGCGCTCGGCGGCCTCCTCTCAGAACGACCGGTCGATTTTCGCCTGCCGATCGAGCAGTGCGATGCCCTTGCGAAGAGTGCCTGGACGCCTCAATATCCGCTCATTATCGGAAACCCGCCCTGGCTGCCGCTCCGCGCATATCCTCCGGAGCGGCAGGCATTTATGAAGCGGCTCGCGACCGACGTCTACGGCCTGGCGGACGGGCGTGGCGAGATGGTCACCCATCTGGAGACGGCGGCCCTCTTTCTCGCGCACTGCGCCGATGCCGCGCTGGAGCCGGGCGGGAAGATAGCATTCGTGCTGCCGAAGACGCTCTTCAATGGCGAGCAGTACCACCGTCTGCGAATCGGGGATATCCGGCTTCCGGCCAGTCCTGGCTGCGGGCTCGTTCACACGGGCGCGATGGACTGCGAGGGAGTTGCGCCGCTGTTTGCGACCCCTGCCACGGTTCTTCAGTGCGAAAAACGCGTCGGGGCTCACGCGAGTCAAAGCGCTTCGTTTCCTGTTACGCGGCTATCGGGGGCGCTGCCGCATCGGGACGCTCCCCTCAATGTCGCGCGGCGCTTAATCACCCGGCAGGAAGGCATCCTGAGTCTCCATCGAGCGGGCGGCAGGTCCTGGTGGAGCACTGAAGCGCCTGCCGCGAAGTCTTCATCCTCCAGCCCGTACAAGAAGCGGTTCCGGCAGGGGGCCAGCCTCGTCCCACGCACGTTCTGGTTTGTAGACTCTGCGGCGGATGGTAACGAAGGCCGGGTCGTCTCATCGCCTCCTGGCAAAGGCGGGCCGGTTGCGGCATACAGGGATGTGCGGCTGAGCGGCATGGTGGAAGAGCCGTTTCTCTTCGCAACGCTGCTCGGCGACGATCTGCTCCCCTTCGGAGGGCGTCGATTTCGCCTGGTCGTCCTGCCCGCCGAATTCGTGAACGACATGCCCCTCATGCTGGACGCGATCAGTGCCGATGCAAAGGGCTTCCCAGGTCTTGCCGGCTGGCTCAGACATGCGGAGATCGCCTGGGCGGAGCGGCGCGGCGAGAAGGCCAGCCGCATGACCATCTACCAGCGGCTCGATCACGTCGGAGGGCTGACGGTGCAGCGCCCGTCGGCGCGGTTTCGCGTGCTCTACCCGAACTTTCAGCGCGCCGGAGTTGCGTGCGTGGTCGATTCGCATGACTCCCGAATCCAATCGTCGAGCGGCTTTATCGCCGATACCGCGCTCTACTATTGCGAGACGGAGGACGAGGCGGAAGCCGGCTACCTCTGCGCGGTGCTCAACTGCGCCGCCGCCGACGCCGCGCTCGCTCCTCTCCGAAAAGGCGATCAGGCCGCCCATCCCAACGTTCACAAAAAGCTGTTCGATTTGGCGCCCATTCCATTTTATTCTCGGGACAGCCCGCTCCACCAGCGCCTCGCGGTGCTGGGCCGCGGGTGCGAGAAGCGCGTTAATGAATGGCTGGCGGCGGGCGACGCAGACCTAAAGGGGAATATTGCCGGCGCCCGGCGCGCGATTCGAGGGCGCTTGAGCGAGGAGCTTTCGGAGATTGACGCGATTGTTGCGGAGCTTTTTGAGCTTGCCAGTCGTATTTCGTGAGAGGAATTGCGGGCCGTAAATGGAATTCTAAGGCTCGGCGCGCCGCCGCGCCCAATCAGTCTGCCAATACTACAATCCTGTCGAACTGGAAATAGAGTTGAATAACACCCCGACCGAGGCTCGCGCCGTAGTCTCGCATAACGTATCCGCAATACGCTCCGAACCCAGCCAGCGCGCGGAGCAGACCAGCCAGGTCATTTTTGGCGAGACGGTCCGCCTTCTCCGCGACGAAGGGGACTTTACCGAGATCGATTCGCCCGACGGTTATAGGGGCTGGACCCTTACTCGACACCTGTCGATTTTGGAGACCGGCGAACGCTATCCTAAGCCGGACCGCGCCGCAATGGTCGCCCCCCTCTTTCTGCCCGTTTTTCGTGAACCGACCGGCGCATGCGAACGAATCACGCTTCTCACGCTTGGAACGGCAGTGGAACTGGCGGAGGGGAGCGGCGAGGAGCCATACTTTCCCATCCGCATGCCCAACGGCGCGAACGGATATATCGAGGGAGCGGCGCTGATCGTTCCGCGCTATCCTCCCATCGACCAACTGGGCCCAAATCTGGTCGTAGTGGCTCGCGGACTCATCGGCGTACCGTATTGGTGGGGCGGCCGCACGCCTTTCGGCATGGACTGCTCTGGGTTTGTGCAGCGCGTCTACTGGCTCTGCGGCCATACTATTCCACGCGACGCCTATCAGCAGGGCGCTTCTGATTTGTTCGTATCAGTTGAGAGGTCCGATCTCCGGCCCGGCGACCTCGTGTTTTTCCAGGGCGACGACCCGCGCGACCGTGGAATCACTCACGTTGGAATCGCGCAGGGCGATGGCCGATTCCTACACGCGTCCATGGAGATTGGCGTCGCCGGTACGCCTCTCGACCAGCCGCCCTACGACCATCAGTACCGTACGGCGCGCAGATTAACAAGCGGAACGCCACCATCGATTCGCTAGTCCCAGTTGCCCAACCATCTGCTCGACAATCTCATTTACGGCACGCTCTCAGGATTCACCGGCTGCCCCTGCCGCGCCGATTCGTAAGCCGCCAGCCCAACCTGAGCAGCGCGCAGGCCATCCTCACCGGTGACCGGGACCGATTCGCCCGTTGCTACCGCATGAATGAACGCTTCCATCATGAGATAGTCGATATTGCTTCCCCAGTTGTGCCAGCTGACCCTGCCTGGATCGGCCTCCTTGTCCGAATAGTGGACCAGATTCTGGGCGAACATATCCAGCGTGAGGACGCCCTTCTCCCCGGTGACCGTGAGCGTGACGTCGCCCCACGTAGGAAACGATTTTGGGCGGGACCAGCTTGTGTCCAGCGTCGCGAACACTCCGTTCTCGAACTCCATCGTGAGGAAGCCAGTGTCGTCGAAATCCTGATGATACATCCGGTTCGATATTTCGGCGTAGACCTCCTTGACCTCGCTGCCGAGCAGCCAGCGCATCAGGTCCGTCACGTGTACGGTGTGGTCGATAACCGCGCCGCCACCACTCAGCGGCAGGTTCACGAACCAGCCGTAGGGACACCGCCCGCGATTCGTGCCGCATATCGCCAGAATCTTGCCGATGCGTCCCGCGTCGAGCGCCTCTTTCAGCCGCGTGACGGCCGGGCTGAACCGGCATGGAAATGCCGTCATCAACTGAACGCCCGCCTCCCGGCAAGCCTCGATCATCGACCATCCATCGGCGGTCGTAGTAGCAAGAGGCTTCTCGCAGAGCACGTGACGGCCCGCCTCCGCAGCCATTCGCGTCAACTCCGCATGCCGTATGTTCTCGGAGCCGATCACGACCGCGTCGATTTCCGCGCTCAGAAGCTCCTCATAGCTGTCGAACACCGGCGCGCCATACTGCTCGCCCGCCGCCCTGGCCCGGTCCGCATCATGGTCCGCGATTCCCACAAGCTCCGCTCCGCCCAGCTCTTTAATCGCCGCGGCGTACGCATGGGCGTGCATGTGTGCGAAACTCATCATTCCAATCTTAACGCTCATCGATTGTCCTCAATCGCCAAAAAGAAAGACACTAATCCACGAAGGGCCACGAAGGGTCACGAATAGAAGAGTGCAATCACTTCAATATTGGCGCTCATTGGCGTTCATTCGTGGCTCAGTGTCACCGGTCTGCCTGTTCGGGCAGATTCAATGGCCGCCTCGCTGATTCGCACCGCTTCCAGTCCGTCCCGGCCGGTGATGGATGCCGGCGCGCCCCGATCCAGCGAATCGAGAAAGTGCGCCAGTTCGGCCTGGTAGGGATTTGTCGCCGTCGGGCTCTCCGGAACAGGTACCGCTGCCCGCCCGCCCTCAGCCTCGGCCAGCGCCGTCACAAGAGGCGCGCCCGCCGGCTGGTTGAAGTTGTACTCCATCAGTCCCCCGTCGCCCGCAATCTCGAACGTCACCTTGAATCCGCCCGGATTCGACCACGTGCCCTCGACGTGCGCCATGACCCCCGATTCAAATCGGAGCGTCACCAGCGCGTAGTCGCGCTCTACCTCCGCACCCGCTCCGGCATGCGGCGCGAGTCCTTTTGCAAAGACCCTCTCCACCTCGCCGAACGTCCATCGCAGCCAATCAAAATCGTGGATAATCAGGTCGAGAATCACGCCGCCGCTCATATCCGGCTTGCCGAACCAATTGTCCGTGCCGTGCGGGAAACCTCCGCCACGGTGCGTGCGGACCGCCGACACCCGTCCCACCGCGCCGGCATCGACCTGCGCCTTGGCGGCCGCGAATTCGGGGAAAAAGCGGAGCACGTGCGCTACGAATAGTGGAACGTCCGCCGAATCGCAGGCCTGAATCATCCGCTCGCAATCGGCCACCGTCCGGCCCATTGGCTTCTCGACCACGATTCCTGTCGGCCTGTGCGCCGCCGCGCGACACACGTATTCGGCGTGGAAAGGGGTCGGTGTGCAGACATCGATAACGGCGGGCTTGACAGCCTCCACCATCTCGTCGAAGTCCGCGAAGTAACGGCCTCCGCTCGCATCCGCCAACTTCTCGCCGCGCTCTCTATTCGTATCCATCACGCCGGCCACGCGGGCGTTCGGCAGAATGACGTAGCCGCGAGCGTGAGTGGACGCCATGCCTCCCGCCCCGACTATGGCAACATCGAACATGTCTATCTCCTGCTTGATTCACAGAGTAACCGCCGATCCGAGCGCGGCGGCAGGCTTCTTGCGGTCGGATCCCGGCAGCACAACTAATCAACCTGCTCAAACGTCAAGTTCAATAGGGGAACGCTCGATTCCTTGCCACCGCATCCGACTGCTTCTCGAGGCGATCCCTATTTTATTTTGGACTTACCGGCGCATCATCGATATAATAGAATTGCCTATCAGCATACGCATGAGGAGCTTTAGCCGATGACACTGACATTAGACTTTTCGCAGCAGGAGGAGGAGCGGCTCACCGCCGCCGCCCGGCAACAGGGCGTCGACCCGGCGGAGCTTGCTCGTCAGCTCGTAACCGAGAATCTGCCTCCGCTGCCAATTGAGGAAGTTGATAGTCAAAACGCGGCAGCAATCTCGCTACTTCAATCATGGCTGCACGACGAGAAGACTGACGACCAGGTTTTGATTCACCGGGCTGAAGAAGAGCTTGAAGAGTTCAAGCAAAGGCTCAACGCGAATCGCGCGGAAACTGGAGAAAGGCTACTCTTCCCATAATGCTCCACATAGGGTTCGATTCGTCTCCCCTCGGCGTTATCTCGAATCCCGCCCAGGCTGGCGAAGAGATCGCGATTACGAATTGGGCGGCTTCCTGCCTCGCCGCAGGGCACAAGATATACATCCCGGAAGTGATCGATTACGAGGTTCGGCGCGAGCTTTTGCGAGCAGGGAAGACGGCAGGTCTAGCGAAACTCGATATGCTCAAGACTACATTTCGCTGTATACACATCACAACGGATGCTATTCTCCTTGCCGCTGATCTGTGGGCGCAGTCGCCGAGAAGCGGACTTGCTACAGGCGATCCTAAGAAGCTCGACATAAATGTTATCCTTGCCGCCCAGGCGCTCAAGCTGGACGCACCTGCCTCAGACATAATCGTTGCGACAACCAATGTTGGCCATCTTTCCAGATTTCTCGCCGCAGATGCGTGGACCAACATCTCGCCATACCATTCTCTCATCGTGCGGTAAACGGGGCGGCCCTACGGCCGGCCGATTTATTGACAAGAAGGCACCGCCGCTGTATGATGGTCCCACTCCATGTCCCATGAGGCACGCATCCTCTATGCCGCGAATCCCGCGTTTGCCGCATATCTTGAGCGCCCTCGCTCTGTCGCGAAGGTCATTTGCTCTCATAATGCTTGCCGTGCTGCCGCTTCTGCTCGGCGGCTGCGCGGACGAGCGCGTTCCGTCCGGAACGGTCAAGCTGGTCGTATGGGGCCTCAAGCTCGGCGATGAGACGCCCGGAGTCTTCGCGCGAATCCGCGAGTTCGAGCGCCGCCACCCCAACATCAAGGTCAGCGTTCTCTCCATGGGCGCGGGCGAGATGAACCCCCAGAAGCTGATGACCGCCATCGTCGGCAACGTCCCCCCGGATTTGATTCATCAGGACCGATTCACGATTGGCGACTGGGCATCCCGCGACACGTTCCTCCCCCTCGACGACCTCATTAAGAGAGACTACCACCTGCCCGACGGAATCAAGCCCGAGACCTTCTACAAAGCCTGCTGGTCCGAAGCCATTTACAAAGGCCGCCTCTTCGCCATCCCTTACGGCACCGACGACCGCGCCTTCTACTACAATCGCGCGCTGCTGCGGGAGGCCGGATACAACCCGGACAAGCCGCCCCGAACGTGGGACGAGCTGAAGGAGTTGACGAAGCGGCTAACGAAGCGGCGGGCCGACGGCTCGTTCGAGCAGATAGGATTCATCCCCAACTTCGGCAACTCGTTCCTCTACATCTACAGCTGGCAGAACGGCGGGGAGTTCATGTCGCCGGATGGCCGCACCTGCATAATGAACAACGCCTCGAGCGTCTTCGCGCTCCAGTACATGATCGACTTCTACGATATGCTCGGCGGCGTAACGCAGGTCGAGGCGTTCTCGGCGGGTTTCCAGCAGAACGAATCGGATCCGTTTCTTACGGGCCGAGTGGCGATGAAGATCGACGGGAACTGGTTCCTGAACAACATCGCGCGATACAAGCCTGACCTGGATTTCGCGGTTGCGCCCGCGCCCGTGCCGCGAGAGCGGCTGGAACAGACCGAAGGCGGCAAGCCGGGCCGTTTCCACGGCCAGGACCCGTTCATCACCTGGGCAGGGGGCTACTCCTTCGCAATTCCGCGCGGTGCGGCGCACCCCCAGGAGGCGTGGGAGTTCATCAAGTGGATGAGCAGCCCCGAGTGCGGGCTGGTCGAGGCGAAGGCGCAGAAGGCGTACAACATCTCGAAAGACCGGCCCTACGTTCCGCCACTCTTCGCGAACCGACGGGTCAACGAGGCGATTCAGGCGAAGTACGCCCCTGAATCGGAAAAGTTCAGGAAGCCGCTCAAGGTGTTTGTCGACCTGTTGGCCACGGCCAAATTCCGGCCCGTCACGTTTGTCGGCCAACGCCTTTGGGACGAGCACCGCCGCGCCTTCGAGCTCGCGACCAATCACGCCACGTCCGGCAAGACCGCGATGTCCGCTATGACGGAAGGAACGCAGGTCGTGCAGTCGGAACTGGACAAGGTCTTTCATCAGGACGACTTCCCGCCGCTCGATCAGCGCATCCCTATTGCAATCACATCCGTGCTCGTGCTCGGCCTTCTGATCTTCCTTGGAACAAGGCTTCGGCGCATCCTGCGCATGGGAGAGCTGTCCCGCCGCGAGGCGCTGGCCGGGTACCTATTCGCCGCGCCATGGATCATCGGCTTCGTCGCCCTGACGGCCGGACCGATTATCACGTCGATTTTCTTGAGCCTTTGCAGCTACGATGTCCTCCATGCCCCGCGATTCGTGGGCGCGGCGAACTACACGCAGCTTTTCGGAGCGGATCGATACTACCTGTTGAAATCGCTGGGCAACGTGATCTACCTCTCCGCCATCGGGATTCCGCTCGGCATCTGTACCGGCCTCTCCATCGCCATGCTGTTGAATGCGAAGGTCAAGGGGATGAACTACTATCGCACCTGCTTCTACCTGCCGAGCATCGTGCCGATAGTCGCCAGCGCGGTCCTCTGGGCGTGGATTTTCAATGGAGACCCGGAGCGCGGGATTCTGAACGCAATATGGAAGTCGACACTGACTGCGTGGACCGGAACCGCGCCGCCGGGCTGGTTGGCAGCCGCCGATTGGGCCAAGCCCGCCCTAATAGTGCAGGGTCTCTGGGGGGCCGGAAGCGGCATGATACTCTGGCTAGCGGGTCTGCAAGGTATCTCCCAGGCCCTCTACGAGGCCGCCGAGCTCGATGGGGCAGGGTGGTGGTCCCGATTCCGCAACGTCACCCTCCCCATGCTGTCGCCCTATATCTTTTTCCAGCTCATCATGGGGACCATCGCCGCATTGCAGGAGTTCGACCGGATATATATTCTCTCCGGGCAGGGAGCCGCGCAGACCTCGTCGGTCGGCCCGGTGGACAGTCTGCTCGTGCCGGTGCTCTACCTCTTCAACAACGCGTTCCGCTACTTCAAGATGGGGTACGCCTCCGCGCTCGCATGGGTGCTGTTCATCATTATTCTGGTTCTCACCGTTGCGCAGCTAAAGCTCGCGCCTCACTGGGTCCACTACGAAGCCGAGAAGAAGTAGCGGTGCCAGCCGCGAACATAAATAGTCGGGCTGCAAACCGAAGGCCACATTCTTGGCCTGAGGCATAGGAAGCCACGCAGGTGGCTTTTGTTTCACAGCCGGGTGATTCATCACCCGGACCCTGAACGGTGGATCGGCTAATTGGAATCTATTCTCTGGATATTAGCGGTTCTTGCGGCCTACGCGGCGCTTGGAGCGGCCATCGTCGTTCTGGGTGTCGCGGTAAAGCTGCGGCAGCCTATCGCTCTCATAATGGTAGTCGCCGGGTTCGCCGCTGCAGGATTGATGATGTACGGGACGCGTTATTCGGGACCGCTGCGTCTTCTCACGGGAGATATGGCCGTGCTCGCTTGCTGCGGCTCGGCATTTGTAATGCTGCGCCCGAAAATGACGTGGCAGTCCGATAAAACCGCCAATGAGCTGCGACGCCAGTCCATTCTCCACCTCAGCCTCCTGACGGGGTCCGCCCTCTTTCTGGCGCCGTTCTTCTGGCTTTTCTCCACCTCCCTCAAGGAAGAGCAGGACATGAGCAAGTTCCCGCCCGTGTGGATTCCGCGGCAGCAGGTAAAGATGAATCTCAACGGGAGAGAGGTTGGGCTGGCGACCGCCCCGTACAAAGGCCGGACAGTTAAGGTGGCGGTGTTGAAGGAGCGCGAGACGGGCGAGCGGCTGGTGCGAATTATCGAGCCCGCAAGTCTGGCCGGCACGGAGATGGAGCTGCCGCACTCGCAGGTGACCAAGATCAAAGAGGTCTCGCCCAAGTGGAAGAACTACAGCGACGCCATCAAGTTTCTGCCGGTCGAGACGAAGTACGGCCTCGTCTTTCTCACCAACACGCTGCTTCTCTCCGGCCTCTCCATCATTGGAACCCTGCTGTCCAGCTCGCTGGTGGCATTCAGCTTTGCCCGCCTGCGCTGGCCGGGCCGCGACATATTGTTCGTTATACTGCTCGCCACCATGATGGTCCCCAGCGCCGTGACGATGATGCCTGTCTTTCTAATTTTTCGTGCTGCCGGCTGGATCGACACGCTCCGTCCGCTCTGGGTTCCCACCTTCTTCGGCTCCGCGTTCAACATCTTTCTGCTACGACAGTTCTTCATGACGATTCCCAACGACCTGGAGGAGGCCGCGCGCATCGACGGCTGTTCCTACTTCGGCATCTACTGGCGCATCATGCTCCCGCTCATCAAGCCCGCCCTGGCCGCCATCACCATCATGACCTTCCTGGCCTCCTGGAACAACTTCATGGGTCCGCTCATCTATGTCAGCACCCCCACGCGCATGCCGCTGGCCTATGCTCTCTCTCTTTTCCAGACCCAGCACACCAACGAACCGGGTATGCTTATGGCGGCGGCGACAATGATGATGATGCCGGTAATCGCGCTCTTTTTCTTTACGCAGCGGTATTTCATTCAAGGTATCACTCTCACCGGAATCAAGGGATAGTCATAGTGCCCGCTCTCCTCGACGAATCTATCGGCGCGACGACCGCGGCGGCCATCCGCCAGTGGGTCCGCTTGACCGGCAAGCGTGTCGCGAAGCAGGATGACGGTTGGCTGGACTGCCCCATGGGACCTCCGGGGCGGATCGGTTCCGAATTCTACGAGCAGCTCGCGGAACGGGAAGGCCTTCAAATTCAGCCGGCTCCCGAGGCGGGTTTGCTGGTTGACTTTGAGGCGCTCAGGTCGGAAGGATTCGACCCCGCTTCCGTTCGGCCCGAGGTTCGCGACTTCTACGAGCACACCTCCTGTTACCATCTCGAAGCGTGGAGCGAAGCCCCAATACCCACCCGGCCCTTCCTGTGGGCGCTCACAAAGTTTGTCAGCCGGAGAATGAATCAGCTAAACTTCCCGGTCTCCTCACTGGAGTTGGCCGGAGGAATCGCCAGCGAAATTCTTCCCCTGGTCGATGCAAGCGGAAAGCGCGTCTACACGGGGTGGCTGCGCCGCCTGCTCTCCGCCGACCGCGTGATCTATACCGGGCTCTATTCCATCGGGCGGCCGCCCGGAACCGAGAATCCGTGCGTCAAGGTCAGCTTTCCGCTGCCCCTCGGAAGCGCTACAGTCTTCTTCCGGCCCGGGTCGCAGCCCGACGGCTCCTTCAATCTCACCTCCGCGGGCTCCCGCTTCGGCGACCCCGGATTTTACCGAATGGTAAAATCGGGCGACCATCACTGGAAAGTTCGCTATATTCGATCTCTTCAGGAGTTTTTTCACGTCTATGTTGATAAGCAGGGCGTGCTGCGCACCGATCACACCGTCCGATTCCTGGGCCTCGTTCCGCTCCGCATGCACTACAGGCTGGAACGCATGAGTGCTGAGTAGGGAGTGCTGAATAGTGAGTACTGAGTGCTGAGTAGGGAGCAACCTCCGCGTTGCGCCGTGTTCTTGACGGTCCCAACGACCTAACGACTTAACGACCTAACGACCCAACGACCCAACGACCTAACGACCCGACGACCCAACAAAATGGCGCGAAAGAAGAAGCTCAACATACCCCTTATTAAAGGCGTCGTTATGGCGGCGCTCAGCCTCATCATAGCATTCGGGTTTGCGCTGGCCGGCATCGGCGCGCAGGTCGCGGCCGGCCCCGCCATCCAATTCCTGCTGGGCTTCGCAGAAGACCGAACGAAAGGAACCGCCCTCGCGTTCGCGCTCCTCGCCGCGGTTGGCGGGGTTATCGGATTCATTGTCGGTGGCAGCGAGCTCAACTTCGGCATGGCGGTGACTCTGGCGGTCGGCGCGACCGCTGGCATTATTTTCACTATGAAACCCGCCACCGATCCGCGCTTTTCGACCGCGCGCCGGGCGGGCCAGAGCCTCGGCATACTGGTGGCAATCTATGTTCTCAGTGAGGGAGTGCGCCACAGAATCGGCGGGCCGCTGGTTCTGACGCCTGAGATTCAACATCTTCATCCGTTGTTCACGGGATTGCTGATCGGCGCTGTGACGGGAGCGCTTTCCAATCTGTTCCAGGTCGCCGGCGGAATTCTACTCGTGCCCGCGCTCATCTACCTGCTGGGAATCGACGCGCCGAAAGCCATTGCCACCTCTCTTGCCGTTATCGCAGTCGCCTCCTTCCTGCCCGCGCTCAGCTACTCGTCGCGAGGCGCGGTGGACCGAACGATGGGCGCGTGGATGGCGGCAGCCGGTCTCGGCGGCGGCTATGCGGCTGGAATGGTTCTCTCCCGCCTGTCCTTCAACAGCCCGCTACCGTACCTGCTGTTCGGTGTCATTGCAATGTTCCTCTGCGCTTGGCGCATCTGGAAGATGACGTGAGTCGCCGCGAGTCCATCGTTCTGGTATAATGCGGCCATGCCGGCTGAGCGGAATGATGAACGGATTCTGGAGCGCGGACGAAAGGTCCTGGAGATTGAAGCGGAGGCCGTCCGGGCCCTTGTCGGCCGCCTGGGACCGGAGTTTATCCGCGCCGTAGAGATGCTCATCGGCTGCCGGGGGCGCGTCGTAACGACCGGCATGGGCAAGGCCGGAGCCGTCGCGCGGAAGATGGCCTCTACGCTCGCTTCGACCGGAACCCCCGCTCTATACCTCCATCCCGCCGAAGGCGTCCACGGCGACCTGGGAGTCGTAACGGGCCAGGACGTCGTGCTTGCACTCTCCTATAGCGGAGAGAGCGACGAAGTCATTCGGCTGCTTCCGACCCTGAACCGAATTGGCGCGTGCATTATAGCGCTGGCGGGGAATCGCGCTTCCACGCTTGCGCGGGCAGCCGCAATCGTGCTGGATGTCTCCATTGCCGAAGAGGCCTGCCCCCTGAGTCTTGCCCCCACCGCCAGCGCCATCGCCATGCTTGCGCTTGGCGACGCGCTTGCGATGGCGGCCATGGAGCTGCGCGGATTCACGCGTGAAGATTTTGCCCTCAATCATCCCGCGGGAGCGCTGGGACGCCGCCTGACGCTGAGAGTGTCGGACGTAATGCGTACCGGCGAGCAGATGGCGGTGGTGCAAAGCGCGGCGCGCCTGGTGGATGCAATGTTCGCGATAACGAAAGCGGGAGCAGGCGTGGCGTTTATCGTGGATTCGGAGCAAAAGCTCGCAGGTTTGGTGACGGACGGCGACATCCGACGGGCTGTCACGTCGGACCGAGAATCGCTGGACAGACCGTGCGAAGAGGTGATGGTCCGCAATCCTCTCGTAATCGAGGGCGACATCCTGGCAGCCGAAGCTCTTCAGATTCTGGAGGAGTCGCCACGCCGCCCCGGTGACGCGCCGGTCGTCGATTCCGACCGCAAGCCCATCGGCCTCCTCATGCTGAAAGACCTCCTGCGCGCCGGGATTGTATGAGCCAGGATCACTCATTGAGCCATTCTGAACGTAATGAACATTAAAGAGAGCTTTAACCCCATCCTTATCCTGTTCATAATACTGTTCGTAATGTCTATCATTTTATGACGGCAGATGCCACGGCGTTCAGCACGCGCCGCCTCGCGCGCGCCATTCCCGCGCCGTCCGCCGGGTTCATGACGCGGTTCGTGAGCAGGATGACCGACATGTCGTGGACCGGGTCGCAAACTATCATCGTGCCGGTGAAGCCGGTGTGACCGAAAGTGGTTGGTCCCCAGATGTCTCCGCGAGGCAGCATGTCGTTGGGCGTGGTCATCCAGCCTATGGAGTGTCCGCCGATCTCGGGTGGAATCTGGCTCGTCCTGACGAGTCGGAGGGTCGGAATGCCTAAGACTCGTTGACCCTTGACGGACCCGTCCCCCACCAGCGCGGACGCCAGAATTGCCAGGTCCGGGGCGGTTCCGAACAGCCCGGCATGGCCTGCCACGCCGCCCAGCGAATGCGCGTTGCCGTCGTGCACTACGCCGAGGAACGATTGGCCGGGCCGAGACTGCTCGTTGGAGGTTGGCGCAATTCGACTTCGCAGCGTCGGCGAGGGCAGATATCCCGTGTCGTTCATGCCCAGCGGAGCGAAGAGCCGCGCGTGGAGGTACTGATCCACCGTCATGCCGCTCGCCCTCGCCACTATCTCCCCAATCGTGATGTATCCGAGGTCGCTGTAGGTGTATTTCGTGCCGGTGGGATGGTGCAGCGGAGTGGAGAACATGTCCGCCAGAATCGCACCTCTCCCTCCGGTCACCTTGTAAATAGGCTTCCACGCGGGCAGGCCGGCGGAGTGGGTGGCAAGCTCGCGAATCGTGAGCGGAGCGAAGGCCGTCCCCTTCGTCTCAGGCAGCCACTCCTCCACGGTCTGGCCCAACACCACCTTGCCGTCTTCAACAAGAGTTAAAAGTCCGGTCGCGACATGCGGCTTCGTAACCGATGCGAGGTCGAAGATGGTATCGGTCTGGGTGGGCCGTCCGTCCGCAATCGTCCCGAAGGCGCGGAGGTGCGCAATCCTGCCATGCCTCGCCACCAGCAGCGCCGCGGCTGGATAGGCATTGCTTTCCAGGCCAGCTTCGACCTGACGGTCCGCAACCGCGAGGCGGCGCGAATCCAATCCTACCTCTTTCGGAGCCACGATGGGCAGACTCATTCGGGATACCCTTTTCACTCAGGATGGAAGCACAATAGGAACCGCGCTACTCGTCCTTTGTACCCGATTTTCGCCGCCCGCGCGATTCTGCCTGATCGCCCGGCACATGTGTCGACTGCCGCCACCGCATGGGCGGAACGCCCGCGCGCGACGCGAAGCTGCTCCGTGTTAGAGAATCGAGATAGCTCATGTTTCGCCCGTCCTTCGTTACATCCCCGTATGAGAAGATGTTGACCCCCTTCGCGCCCGCGGATCGCGCCCTGTTTATCTTTTGCGCCGTGTCCTGAGCGGAGAGCCGCCACGAGCCGAGGCCCGCGTACACGTGCTTCTCACCGGCAATCCTGACCGCATTGGCAACCTGGCGCGCCACCACCTCGGTGTTCGTGCTGTAGGTCATCGGACAGATCGCGTCGAGATACCCCTCATGTAGCCACGCCGGCCAGTCCTGGCCGCGCTCAGTGCGGGCGTCCCGCGCGTCGGCGAACACCGCGGCGGACACCTGGACCCAGGGTTTCTTCTGATGAATGCCTTCCGAGATACGTCCCACGAGATTGGTCACCTGTCCGCGACGCCACTCGTTCCACTCGTCAGAAAACATATGGACATAGGCGAGCCGGGAGCCATCTTTTTCGACCGCCGCCCTTCCCGCTTCGCTCATCTTTGGCTCCATGTAGCGCGCGAATCGCTGCAAGGTGCCGGCGGCGAAGTCATACCCGGAGCCGGCATAGCGCACAAAATCGAAATGAATGCCGTCCACGTCGTAGCGCGTCGCCACGTCCATGAACACCCGATAGAGATGGGCCTGAACCTCCGGGTTGCTAGGCTGCACGAAGGTTCCCTCGACGTTGGACGTCTCTACCATCTGGAAATAGTTGTCGCGGTCGCGCGCAATCCAATCGGGGTGAGCGTTAAGAATGTGATCCCGCGCGAACGGCATTCTTTTGCCGGTCCACGTCAGGAATGTGTTGAGCCAGGCGTGGACCTTGAGGCCGCTCTTATGCCCCTCTTCCACCACGCTCCTAAGCGGGTCAAAACCCGCGCGCGCTCCCGAGAGTCCGCGGGCGCGAGGCTCCAGCTCGCTATCATACCAGGCGTCTCCCCGCGAGCGCACCTGCACGAACAACGTATTGAAGCGATGCAATTTCGCCTCTCGCACTACGTTGCGCACAGCCTGGGGAGAGTTAAGGCTGTAGCAGACAACCCATATGCCACGCATCTCTTCCGCGGGAGCATGAGGCGTAGCCGCAGCGCGCGCGCCGGGACGGGATGCACAGACGAGGAGAGCGAATCCCACGGATGCAACTAACTTCATAACGCGTTGGGACCTTTCTTACATGTCTAAAATGCCATGTATATATGGGCGATTGTGATAACACAAAGGCGCGTTTTGACGAAACGAAGGCATTACAAAGATTGCCGGGGTTACAAGGTCACGATGCACATTGAGGAGACATCGAAACTGCTGAAAGAGTCGGGTAAATAGGGAGCGGGCCCTTACATACTCTGACGCAGCGGAGATAGTTACGTTCCGGCAGAAGCGATCTCCTTCAAAAGTAGTCCATTCATGCGCACTGTTTCGGTCCAGCCAATTGACAAATTGGCAGATTGACCGCCGAGCGAGTTTATGAATTCACTCGCTGCCTCGGGCGCTCGGACCGGTGGCGCGCCCGAGAACTCTGGGCCTACGGCCAGTCGTCCTGCCGGACGAGGAGAATACTTGTTCAAAATGTCAGTGGACCAATGGACCTTTACGCGGCCTTCTCTATTCGGAGGAACTTGGTCTGCCAGAGGCTGCGAAGCTTGTTGGACCCGTTGAGCGCGGCCACCTTGTAGCACTCGGCCAGCGTGGGGTAATTGAACACGCTGTTGATAAAGTAATCGACCGTACCGCCGAAC
Source organism: Chthonomonadales bacterium (assembly GCA_038229495.1). Lineage (GTDB taxonomy): Bacteria > Armatimonadota > Chthonomonadetes > Chthonomonadales > CAJBBX01 > JBBROJ01. The sequence continues at coordinate 35,456 of JBBROJ010000019.1, read as the reverse complement.
GCGATGACCGATTGGCCGATGTGAATCAATTCGGTGGCACCGGCTCCGATAGCGTGCACGCCGAGAATCTTGCGATTCTCTTCGTGAATGAGGAGCTTCAACATCCCCGCTTCGTCCCCCAATATCTGGCCGCGAGCGATTTCACGGTACTGGGCGATTCCCGCTTCGTAGGGAATTCCCTCTTCGGTGAGCTGCGCTTCCGTCTTGCCGACCATGGATATTTCGGGGATGGAATAGATGCCGTACGGAAAAAGCTCCGGAAAAGAGGCCGTGGGCTCGCCGAACGCATGGCACGATGCAAGCCGACCCTGCTCCATGGAGGTCGAAGCGAGTGCGGGAAACCCGATCACGTCGCCGACCGCATAGATATGCTCGACGTCGGTCTGATAGCGGTCATTCACCTTCAGGCGTCCTCGTGAATCGGCCTCCAGGCCCACGTTCTCCAACCCGAGACCACCAGTTGCGCCCTCCCGTCCAATGCAGTACAGAAGAGTCTCCGCGCGCAGGTGCTTACCGCTCTGCATGGTCGCCTGCACCTGCCCGTCCGCGAGCATATCTATTTCCGTCACCTTTTCGCCCAGCCGAAGCGTAACGCCCTTTTGGCGCATCTGGTATTGGAGCGATTCGGTGATTTCCGAATCCACGAATTCAAGGAGACGGTCGCGCGCCTCGGTCAGAATAACGCGCACGTCCAGCGCGGCCATCATGCAGGCGTACTCCGTGCCGATGACCCCGCCGCCGACTATGATCATGCTCTTGGGAAGCCCGCCGATGCGCAGCAGACTGTCGCTGTCGAGGATGTGCTCATCGTCGAACGGCACATTCTCAGGGCGCGCGGGCGTGGTGCCGGTCGCGACGACCGCAAATTCCGTGGTTACGTTCTCTTCGTGATCGCCAAGATCGACCGTTACGGTGTGCGCATCCGTGAACCGCGCCGACCCCCATATGACGCCTACGCCGTTGCGTGCCATGTGGCCGCGAATCACCTCTATCTCGGAGCGTATTACCTGGCGGCTGCGGTAGGTCAGCTCCTCCAGCGTGATGTTCGCGGGAATCGCGGCGCTGCCCGCCGAGAGTCCCCGGTGGCTTAGCCCCGTAAGTTGGTAGACGGCCTCGCGAAGCGCCTTGCTGGGAATCGTGCCGGTGTGAATGCAGGCTCCGCCCGCCAGGCCGCGCTCGACGAGAATGACCTTCTTGCCGAGCTTGGCAGCCTGAATGGCGGCCCGCTGTCCCGCCGGCCCGCTCCCGATAACGACCATATCCACATGTTTCATGGACCTATTATCGGCGTGAGGGGAGCCGGGACAAGAGGGTGGAATTTTAGTGCTGAGTGCTGAGTGCTGAGTGCTGAGGCTGCTATCATGTGGTCTGCGAGCGGTGACGATTCGTAGGAAGATTCGTAATATTCGCATTCCTCGTGGAGAATGAACACTGGAATCGATAGCCTCCCGGCTATCGGGAGGCTGCAAACGAGTGACAGATGACCTCGACGAATAGTGACAACATGGAATACGATCTGACAAACCTTTCTATTACCGACGTACTTCAGATGAGCGCGCAGCTGCAAGCCGTTGAAGCGTCGGCGTCCAACATGGAGGAGTGTGCAGGTGAAGTCGTACGGTACCTGCACGCTAACCTGCATGCAGGCGCTACCGGGCAGGCCTGCGCGCTGGTTCGGCTCTACCGCATTATGAGATTCGCCGATCTCGACGTCATGCTTCGTGGTTTTGCTCGGAGCATGGCGAAAGGGCTCAGTCCCGGGGAAAAGCTCTCAGACAATACCGCGTGCCTTACGCTGATTGCGACCGCTGGTGACCAACCCGAATGGAATGCGCGGCAGCGCTCACTCAATCATCAGGCGATCCCACTCCTCAGTGAAGAGGTCGTTCAGCAGATGCCCATGGTCGCGCAACTCTTTCAGCAGCTTGGTTATGACGTACGCGACGTGCTGGCCCCCGACCCAACACTCCTGATCGACATCAGTCGTCGAACGCACAACGTATTCTGGGTCCAGGAAGCTCGAGGGAATCCCTACATCCCCGCTCAAGAAGATTTTGTCATCCGCTACGGCATACGCTCGGTCGTTGGATTTGGCGGCGTACTCTCCGGTGGAGAGCTGTTCGCCGTCGTCCTCTTTTCAAAACATCCAATCCAGGAAGAACAAGCTAGAAGGTTCAGCTCCCTCGCGGTGACGGTTCGCGGCGTTCTCTCGGCGTGTGGGCGCAATGCCGTATTCGCGACCGGAAATCGACTGCGAGCAAGCGAGGCACTGAAGTGAGCGAGCGAATGAATTCACTCGCTGTCTCAGGCGCTCGGGCCTGTGCCGCGCCCGATAACTCTGGGCCAGCGGCCAGTCGTCCTGCCGGAAGTCGCATATTTCCGATGGCGCGGAACAAACTATTCCTCCGCAGCGTTGATTCTTCAAATCGGCTTACTAGATTGCCCCCAATAAGGAGATGCGTCAATCGCTGCATTTACGCATATTCCTGCCTGGGACTGGTAGAATCGTGGAGAGACATTGGACAGTCATCCGAGCAGTAACCCATTACCTATCTCGACCACCATTCCCATCGAATCGTTGACTCCCTCAACTGTTTCAGAAGCGGTTGTCCTTACGAGCGATTCGACTCTGAAACCTTCCACCCCGCTCGATCTTTCTCCCGAAAGCATTAGGCATGCCGGAAACGCGCTCTTTGTCCTGTGGCTCAAGATTGCCGCTACCCTTCTGGCGGCACGCCTGCTCGTCCTCATCTGGCCGGTCCTGGTTCTGCTCATCCTCTCGCTCATGCTGGTTGCAACCTTCAATCCTCTCGTTCGCCGCCTGCAAGCGCGAGTGAAAAGGTCTTATGCCATTACGACGGTCGTATTCACCGCTCTCACGCTTGGCGCAGGAATGTTCGCCCTCATGGTTCCGCCGCTCGTGCGCCAGGCGAGAAACCTGATGACCAAACTGCCTCAATACCTTACCCAGATGGAGACCGCTGCAAGGAATGCGGGGGTAAAGGTGCATCTGCATGGATCGAGCCTCGATCTTTCTCAGCAGGCGGCAAGCCTCGGCCCCGAAACGTTTAACGTCCTGCTGAGCGTGTTCAGCGGAATCGTGGGAATGATGACCGTGGCCGTACTGACGACCTACCTCTTAATTGGAGGATCGAAGGTATCGACGAGCGATCTGGGCCTGCTTCCGAGACACCACCGGCTTCCCGTTCGACAGATGTTTGCGGAGATCGGCTTGCAGGTTGGGTTCACATTGTGTGGTTTGGCGGCTGGATGGTGATAAACACCGTTGTTCATATAAAGCACCTGGACCCGTACCCGTTTCCGTTGCTCACGCTAGTCACATCGCTCGAGGCAATCTTCCTGACCACGTTCGTCTTAGTAAGTCAAAACCACCAGGGATTGACAGCAGAGCGACGGAATCATTTGGACCTGCAAATCAACCTTCTTGCAGAGCAGGAGAACAGCAAGATGTTGACGATGCTGTCTGCCATCATGGAACACCTGAAGATTTCTCCACAGGATGCCGAGATCGATCTGATGCAGGAGGCAACTTCACCAGATAAGCTGGCGCAGCAGACTGGCGCTACGATGGAGACACCCTGCGATCCGGGGCTACAAAAGTCGCAAGCGGATGAAGCCTCCTAATCTAATAGCGCTGATAGCGCTGAATGCTGAGGGTTGAGCCGGCTGTTCGGACAGATCGTCTACGCTCTCGATCTGCCGGGGGATTCCTTTCGGACGTCTACGAAAGGAAACAAAACGCCCGACCCCCGCTTCATTCAGAGAGGACCATCATGTCGCTCGTGCCGCTCGTTCGTCGCCTCCCGTCACGCCTCATTACCGTTATTACCGTTCTAGTGCTGCTTTCCGCTGCCGCGGCACATGCCGCCCCACCCCCAATGGACCTCTCGTGGGAGCGCCTTTCCGGGCGGCTCCGCGGGGTCGCGGAAACTTACAAGAAGTGGGGAATCACCTTTGAGGTGAAGCAGGCCGCTTTTGCCGCCTCGCCGGATTTCTGCCCCTCCTCTTTCAAAGTTAGCGGCGGCATGGAGTCGCCGGACACCGTAAAGATGGATATCGAAGCCGAGCTGGGGCGCAAGGAGGCGCTCGCGGTCGGCATCTCCGGGACCTATAAGCTTGAGCCGGATGGACATACGATTTTGGGCAAGGGGATGATGACGGTCAAGGGGACGGGCCTGTCGATCGAATTCGGTTATAACAACACAGATGGGTTTACTCTCGAAACCGGGCTGGAAGAGACCTTCTATTCAATTGGCGTGAAGATCGGCGGCGATGGGAAATCGCCGCTCAGCCTGGGCCTGAAGCTGGGGCCTGCAACAGTGAAAATCGACCCCGTAAAGTGGCTAAACCGATGTCTCTTGATGGCCGGGCCCATAGCGCGCACCGCGCATGAGAAGGTCGGCGGGGTGTTGATCCGCACCGACCTGGAGTTCATGGCCGCTGCCCTTTCGCATGCCCCGCCCCCAAATCTGCTCCGCCTCCGCGACGTAACCGTGGTCTCCCTGAAGCGGCTTTTGCGCGCCTCGAAGGGAGTAAACGGCGGCAGCGCGGCAGGGAGCATTCTCCTCACCTCGGTCATCGGCGTTCTCTCGGATGCCGAAAGCGCGGACGTTATCCTCATCGGCCGTGTCGAGCCCGGGATGCCGCCCATCCACATCGCCATGATTTCCGCGCTGCTTCGCTCTATATGGAAGGAGGGGCGGGAACCCTTCGTGAGTCTCGACCCGGCGATGGGCGAGGGCGGGCTGAGCTTGAAACCGAGAATCGGCGGCCTTGCGACGGGTCTGGAAGAAAGCGCGCTGGTACACGTCATGCTTTCCGCCGACTACCGCATGAAGCGCATCCTTTACGGCGACATAGCAGCGCCAGGAATAACCTCACTGCCTGCCGCACTGTCCCGCTACACCGGCACGGGCGGCATCGGGAGCGCGCGATACTGGTTCACCCCGAGGCCGCTGGAACTGGGCGACATCGGGACCATTCAGACTTCGGGAGGTTCGCTCACGACCTTCGAAGTCCAGCCCATGGTTCTGACCGAAAAGACAACGAACGGATTCGGCCCGGGTTCCGCGCTTGAGCAGAGCGCGGAATCAGGTGACCCTATGGACGCGGTCATGCGCCGGGCGGCTGCCGAGATCACGCACGAATACCCGGCGCTGGAGCGCGCGCGGCCCGAGCTGCGGATGAAGGAGCTGCGGCAGGTATTCGAGCTGGCGACGGCCGCAGCTATTCTGCGGCGCCAGCGCCCGACGCTGGCCTGCGCCGCGCTGCTGGACGGAGTGGCCGCCATAAAAGTACCTTCGGAGCCGGCGGACGAGGAGTTCGTGCCGTTCCACAAGAGCTTTCAGTCCGCGGGACGCGGCGGCATGATCGAGCTTTGGGGCGGTGTGTCCACCGGTTCAGCAGCGGTCAAGGGCGCTCGGATGCGCGTCGAAAAGTCTCTTAACGGCGTCCTGCGCCGGATCCAGGCGGTGGCATGGCGAGGTTCGTCGGCTTCGATCTCCGGCGTGTTCGACCCGATCATTACGGACGCGGAGACGCTGGATCGGACGGAAGTCGCCGCATCCAGGCTGTCGGTAGCGGAGCAGTACCTGAAACAGCGCAGTCTGCCGCAGGCGATGGACGAGCTGAATCGCGCCATTCAATTGAACGGCGCAGATCCCCACGCGTACCACCTGCGCAGCGTCGCGCACTATCTCCAGCAGGACCTTGGAGCGATGATTGCGGACGCCGATCGCGCCGTCCGACTCGCCCCAAAGGACGCGATGGGTTACTACTTGCGCGCCTACGGGGAGATGGACAACGGAAGCGTGCCCGCGGCGCTGGATGACCTCGCCCAGGTGATCCGCCTTGCCCCGGCGTGGTCGGATCCCTACGTCGTGCGCGGCAATATCAGGATAGATGGCGACCCGCGCGGCGCCATCGAGGACTTCAATACGGCGCTTAAGACCGCGCCCTACAAGAGCGCCGTCTATTCCCTGCGAGGCCGGGCGCGCCTGAAACTCGACGACAAGTCGGGCGCCCTGGCGGACTTCACCGCGGCGATTCAGGCCGACCGGCGCAACGTCGGTCCCTACGAGGGTCGTGCGGCGCTGCTCGCGGACCAGAAGGACTACCGGGCCGTTCTGGAGGACCGAAAGCGGATCGCCGAGCTGCGTCCCTCGGCGGAGCGCTATTCGGACCTCGCGCTCGCGAAGATGAACGTGAATGACTTTGCCGGCGCGGCGGACGACGCGACCCGCTCGATCGAGATGAACCCGCGCGTAGACCGCGGCTACCACCTCCGGGGCCGTGCCTATATGGAAGCGGGGGAGTTTGCGAAAGCGATCGCGGATTTCGAGAACGCCATGCCTTTCGCTCCGGCATACATGAAGCCGCTCATCCAGGACGAAATCACCCAGTGCCGCAAACGCGCAGGAGAAAATCCCTGAGGAACTCAAACGAGAGGTGGAATCAAAACAGGGTGATGGGCGGTTCTTTCCTCGCTTCGATGACTTTTCGGCGGGCGGCTGCGATGTCGTCCACAAGGGATTGGCGGGACGATTCGTAGTATTCGCCCTCCTGGCGGAGGATGAAAGCCGGGTGGAGCGCCGCTATGATATAGCGGCTGTACGGAGAGGTGTCGAACCACTGCCCGCGCTCGGCCATCATGCGAAAACTGCGGTGGATGAGTGTGCTGGCGGCGGGGCCGCCGAGGCAGACGATGACGAGAGGCCGGATGATTCGGAGCTGCTGGTCGAGCCAGTCGTGACAGGCATCGATTTCGTCGGCGCGAGGAGCGCGATTCTTGACGCGGCCGCCCTCGACCAGACAGGCCCGGCACTTGATGACGTTACAGATGTAAACGTGCTTGCGTGTCATGCCGTTGTCACGGAGGCATTCGTCCAGCAGGATGCCGGCGCGGCCTACGAACGGGCGGCCCGTAGCATCTTCGTTTTGGCCGGGCCCTTCTCCTACAAAAACGAGTGGGGCGTTCGGATTCCCCTCGCCAAAGACTACGCTGTTCCGCGTGGCGGAAAGGTCGCAGCGCGTACACACAGACGCCGCTTCTCCCAGACGTGTCAACCGGGCCAGCCGGGCCTCGGTGGATTCCTCTTCGGGCTGTAGTTCAGTCATCACATCATTACCACCGGTACGACTACTCCGCCGCTACCTCTTTAAGTCGCCGGTAGACGGCTTCAAGGCTCTCCGGTATGACCCGCACATCGCCCAGCACCGGCATGAAGTTCGTGTCGCCGCTCCAGCGCGGGACGATGTGGATATGCACGTGGTCCGCGATTCCCGCGCCCGCCACGCGCCCCATGTTGATTCCGATATTGAACCCGTCCGGCCGGAACGCCGTTTTGAGAAGATTCACCGCGCGGCGCGTCAGGGCCATCATCTCCAGCATCTCCTCATCGTCCAGATCGTTGAGGTCTGCCGTGTGGCGGAACGGTGTCACCATGAGGTGGCCGTTACTGTAAGGGAAGGCGTTGAGAATAATGAAGGCGCGCTCGCCCCGCAGCAGAATGAGACGCTCATCGTCCTGCTCCTCGGCGGGGAAAACGCAGAATATACACCCCTCGACCTCGTCTGCTTTTCGTATGTATTGCATGCGCCACGGCGCCCAAAGCTGTTCCATATACACCTCTTGAATCCACGAAGAAACACGAAGAAACACGAAGAAACACGAAGAAAGGCTACACAGCCTTCGACGTTATCTGTGACAATATGTGTTCATCTGTGGACAACTGCTTTGATTTAGGCAGGCTGTCTCTTCTTTCGCCGGAGCATGGCTATTGCCTGCTGCATCTCTTCCATCTTCAGTATGGCTGCGCATGTTACATAGACAAATCCGCCAATTCCGAATCCGGCGGCCAGCGAGAGCGCGGAATGAATCTTTACATGCGAGCCTGGAGACGAGAAGAGATGGTCCACAGCAGCCTTTGCCGCGAGGCATGCAGCGCCCGCGAGCGCGGAGGCAAAGACAGTCTTACCGACGGAGGTCAGCATCTGCCCCATCTCGAAGCCGCGCAGCCGTATGCGCAGCACCCAGAGCATGGTGACCATATGCAGGATTGCGGCAATTGTGGTTGCCAGCGCGAGCCCTCGGATTCCCATATGGAAAGTATTCATGAACAGCAGGTTGAGCGGCACAAATATCAGCGTCACGACCGTGCCGATTACCACGGGCGTTACCGAATCCTGGAGCGCGTAGAAGCTGCGTGACAGAATCGACTGCGCCGACCACGCGAAAATTCCCACGCCATAGACCGCCAATGCGGAGGCTGCAAGCAAGGTGTCCTTCTCGTCGAACTTGCCATGCTGGAGCAGGAACTGAACAATCGGGACGGCAAGAATGACCATCAATACGGACGAGGGAATCGTTAAAAACAGAAGGTTGCGGATGCCGCGGCTGGAAGTCGAGCGCAGCTCGTCAAACCTCCTCTCCGCCGCCAGCGCGGACAATGTCGGGAATATCGCCACAGCCATGGCCTGCGCGAACAGCCCGAGCGGCACCTGCATGAGCTGATTCGCATTCGTCAGCGCCGCCATGGGCCCATCGCCGAGTTTGGACGCGAAGGCGCGATTAATCCAGATGGACACCTGCGGGAGCGCCACTCCGAGCACGACCGGCAGCATCAGCTTCCAGACCTTCACTACGTCGGGATGCCGGTAGTCGAAAGAGAGGTTGAAGCGCATCCCCATCCTGCGCACCGCCACAAGCTGCAAGCCGAAGTTTCCAACGATTGCGCCCATAAGCGCGCCCCAGCACAATCCCTGCATTCCCATCCAGGGCGCAAGCAGCAGGCCGCCCAGAATGATTCCGAGGTTGTAGATGACCGGTCCGAGGGCGGCAATCCGAAAGCGCTGCATCGAATACTGCGCGCCCATCAGCAGGCCGCCAAGAAAGAAACAGAGCTGGGCAGGAAGAACGATTCGGGTCAGGGGCACGGTTGCGGCGACCTTCTCGGCGCTGAACCCAGGATTAACTAGCTTCGTTAAGGGGACAGCGAATATCTCGCCCGCAACGACAAAACCGGTAATCACAACGAACATTATCGTTGCAACAGAGCTGAAGACGTGCCACGCCTCCTTCTCTTTGCCCTGCGTGATTTTTTCGGTGAAAATCGGTATGAACGAGGAGGACAGCGCGCCCCCCGCAATGAGGAAGAAGAGCAGGTCGGGAATCTGGAACGCGCCGTAGTACACGTCGGCTTCGAACTTCTGCCCGAGTTGATGGGAGATGACGGCGTTGCGAACGAGACCGAGGAGACGGCTTGCGAGAATCGCCGCCATCATGATGCCCGTCGCTCCCGCGATTGTCCGGGATTGGGTGCGGTGGTCCGGCGGTTCGGCGGGAGGCTCGGCCGCGGGTGCGATTGCCATAGTGCGATTATTGTACCGGCGGGGTTATACTGAAGTCAAATTCATTGAATCTGCGTTCTTGGTTCAGATCATTGTGCGCGGCTCGGCGTTTCGCAGAATTTCGGCCTTCTCTTCTGCGAGGGTATCGTTGATGAAAGCGCCTGCCCCCGCCTCTGAACCGGCCAGGTATTTGAGCTTGTCCGGCGTACGGTAGGGCGGATAGAACTCGATGTGGAAGTCGTAGTGAGGATAGGCGTCGCTGCCCGCGTCGCTGGGCCGCTGGTGCGCCACCATAATATATGGAAATGAGGGGCGTTCCGGCCAAAGGTTGTTATACTTCACGATGACCGTCTGGAGAATCTTCGCAAGCTGTCGCTTCTCATCAGTATTGAGGTCTGTAATGGCGGGGCGATGCTGTTTGGGGAGAATGTGGACTTCGTACGGATAGCGCGCGTAGAAGGGAATGAGCGCGACGAACCCTTCGTTTTGCGCCACGATTCGCCGTCCGTCCGCGAGCTCGTCCTTCACGATTCGGCAGAGCAAGCATTCGCCGTGCTCATCGTAATGCTTCTTGCAGCCACGCAGCTCGCGCTCCAGGATCGGCGGGATGAAGGGATAGGCGTATATCTGTCCATGCGGGTGGGCCAGGGTCACGCCGATCTCGCGTCCTTTATTCTCAAAGATATAGACGAACTCGACCTCCGGCCTGCCGCCAAGCTCCTCGAACCGGTCCGCCCACACGTACACCAGCTTGTGGATCTTTTCGAGCGGCATCTTCGCCAACTCGCTGTTGTGGTCGCTGGAGTAGACGACAACCTCGCATACCCCCGCAGCGGACCGTACTGGGTAGAGGTTCGAGCCTTCAACCGCCGGTTCGGGTGGATGTGGACGCAGACTCGGAAACTTGTTTTCGAAGACGACGATGTCGTACTCTTCGGCGGGAATCTCGATCGGAAACGCGCCCGGCTTCGTAGGACAGAGCGGGCAGTATTCCGGCGGCGGAAAGAAGGTCCGATCCTGCCGGTGCGTGGCGGTTATCACCCACTCTTCGAGGACCGGATTCCATCTCAGCTCAGACAATAGCGGCGCCCTCGGGTTTAGCGTCCTAATCAATCTCAAAGGTATAGTAGATTAGCTGCCGGCCATCCTCCAGCCGAATCACTTCCTTATGCATCTTCATAACACCACTCCAAGAACCTATCACCGTTATCCCCACTGAGAATGGAAGCTGCCGGGCTTATCGACTCGCTCATAGGTATGCGCGCCGAAAAGATCGCGCTGCGCCTGGATGAGATTCGCGGGCAGGCGCGCGCTGCGATAGCCATCGTAGTAGGCTAAAGACGATGAAAAGGCAGGAATCGGGACGCCCAGGCGCACCGCCTCGGTAACTACGCGACGCCACCCGGCCTGCGCCTTCGCCACCGCATCCGTGAAGTAGGGCGCGAGCAGTAGGTTTGCCAGGTCCGGCTGCGTGTCGTATGCCTCCTTGATGCGGTTCAGGAAGCGCGCCCGAATGATGCAGCCGCCACGCCAAATGGTGGCAATCTCGCCCGGGTGGAGCGTCCAGCCGTGCTCCTGCGCGGCAGCCATCATCTGGTCAAAGCCCTGCGCGTATGCGACCACCTTGGAAGCGTATAGCGCATCCTTAACGTCGTTGATGAATGCCTTCTTGTCTCCCGCGAACCTTTCTTTCGGTCCCGGCAGTATGGTCGACGCCGTCACCCGCTGGTCTTTCAGCGCCGAAAGGCAGCGCGCAAAGACCGCCTCCGTTATGGCAGTGACCGGAATACCGAGGTCTAGCGCCGACTGGGACGTCCATTTGCCGGTGCCCTTCTGGGCGGCCTTGTCCAGCACGCTGTCAACGAGATAACCGCCGGTTTCAGGGTCCCGCGTGCGGAAAATCTGCGCCGTAATCTCGATTAAGAACGAATCGAGGTCGCCCTGGTTCCATTCCGCGAACACGCCCGCAAGCTCGTCATTGTTCAAGCGGAGCACGTTCTTAAGCAAGTCGTACGACTCCGCGATGAGCTGCATGTCCGCATACTCGATGCCGTTGTGGACCATCTTGACGTAGTGGCCGGAACCGCCCTCGCCGATATAGGTGCAGCAGGGAACGCCGTCCACCTGCGCCGCAATCTTCGTAAATATCTTCTCCACGCGCTCGTAGCCTGCCCGCGAACCGCCCGGCATGATGCTAGGGCCGTTCAGCGCGCCCTCTTCCCCGCCCGAGACGCCCGCGCCCAGGAAAAGAAAGTCCTCGGCCTCCAGCTCCTTGATCCGCCGCTCGGTGTCGGTGAAGAGTGAGTTGCCGCCGTCGATCAGCAGGTCGCCTTTGTCCAGGTACGGCTTGAACCCCTGAATCACCTGATCGACCGGCTCGCCCGCCTTCACCAAGATGATAATAGCGCGCGGCGGCGCAATCGCCTTCACGAACTCCTTATCGCTGCCGGAACCGGCGAACGCGCCTTCACCTCCGTGCTCCCTCAGAAAGGCATCGGTCTTCTCGGTCGTGCGGTTGTGCACCGCGATGGGGAATCCCTTGTGCGCGATGTTGCGGGCGAGATTCTGCCCCATAACGGCGAGGCCGGTGAGTCCGATATGCGGCTTATCCAAGGTGGGTTCCTTTCGGGCTGCGGTTCTATGGCTCGGCGGGTTGTCACGCGCCAGAATGCGATAGAGGCGCTAAGAGTTTACCTCTCGGCGTCTCCATATGCGAAAAGATTCTGGCGGTTATTCGTCGCGGCTATTCGTCATTGAACAGTGCGTTCAAAGAGTCCGCGCAGGCGGACTTCGTTTCACAACCCGGCGATTTATCGCCGGGCACCCTATCTCCTCGCCCGCGCGGAGCGAGTCGCCGAGTGGCCGCCGTACAAGGGTTCCACCTTCAGCGTGATGGGAGCGCCCGCGCTTGGAAATCCGCCCTCTACATTGGCAACCATATAGAACTGACGGGTCTGCGGCTTCACCCACGGCTCGCAGCGGATTGCGACCTTGCGGCTGGTGTCCTCTTCTGTAACCAGAATACCATTCAGCCCAATGTTCTGCACCTGGACGCCGAACGGCAGGTTGCGGACCTCGATGGGAATGCGGCCTCCATAGCTGCCCTGCCGATTGGCCCGAACCTCCAGCATGATCTCCTCGCCGGGATGAATCGTCACCTCCTGCCTGTCGGTCGCGACGCGCACGTCCGGAGCAGGCATCAGGGTGAGCACGCGCGCGCCGTTGTCCGGCTCGACGGCTCGCACAACCTCTTGCCCGCCGATCCGTGCGCGGCCAACAATGCGAATCGAACCGGATTCCGGCTGAGAAGGAGTGATGGCGTCAGGCGCAGCTTGAATCAGAATCGAGGCGCTGGTCTCGCCGGCTTCGATCGTCGTGCTTGTCGCGCTGAACCCCTTCGGCAGCCCCTCCATGCGTACATCGACAGCATTCTCAAACCCGTCGTACCGCTCGCACTCCACATTTACGACGGTCGCGCCGCCCTTCGGCAGATTGGGATTCTCCGGGCTGAGGATGAGCTTATAGTCCGGCCGCGGCGGATGAATCAACAGACGGTAGGCATAGTCCGGCCCCTGTTGCCCGCGCGTATCGCCGATTCGGACGATGTACTCGCCGTCCTCCGGCGCAATGAAATCGAGGTGCGAATCCTTGCCGTACAGAACGCCCCCGTCGTCGTTGCGATACGTAACGCGAGTGAGCGGGTAGCCGTTGGGAGAGAAGCTGGTTCCAGGCGGATGAATCTCGACCTTGTAGACCGGTTGGCCCACGCTATGGTACTCGGGTGTCGTTCCGAAGTAGGTGGTCCTCTGGCCGCGATATGTGCGGAAAAAGATGTCGCTATCCGGCCCGCGCGGCATCTCGACCACCTTCACAACCTCGCGGCCCACCATCATGTAGTCGCCGATTCCAACGCCGTCCCAAGCGAATATCCGCAGCGTGTTCGTCGCGGAATCGCGGTCGTTCAGCGTGACTTCGGTCTGGTAGACGGGCCGAACCACCGCGCGCTCGATTGGTTTGCCTCGTACGTCCAGCACTTCGATCTCGGAATCGAGCGGCGATCCGAACCGCCGCGCCCCCACCTCGATAGTCAGCGGCTGCCCTTTCTTCGCGGTGAAACGGTAGTAGTGAGAGAGCGAGGGATGAGGGATGAGGGATGAGTGTCTGATTCGGACAGACGCCCGTTTATGGCTACAGGCAGGGTGACACGCTGCGCTTTCATCAGGGAATCGTTGCCGGCGCTTTGCAATATCTCCGGGTCTTCGCCAATCTGGAGAGGGCGGGAGAGATAGAGCGGACCTTTAGATGTATTGAGAGAGACGCCGACCACCTTCCCCCATCGTACTTCGTTTGGAACATTCACTTTCGCGGTCTTCGCGCCATCCAGATTGAAGCCGATGACCTGCACCTCTGCCGTTGAGCCGGCCCGCGCGCCGAGCGGGAAGACATCGGTCACGACGGGGAATTCGCCGACATTGAGGCGGTAGTGAACGTCGGCGCCGCCCGCGCTCTCGAAATCGCGAAGCTGCACCACATAGCTGCCGTCCTTCACAAATTGGTATCCCAGCAGCGTATCGGGCCTCCCGATTCGAGTCTGGCTTTCGGCGAGGGGTTTTCCTTCGGAATCAAAAAGCGTCAGGATGGGCTGGAGGCGGGAGCGGAGCGGCTGCGCGACCACCTCGAAGACCATCTCCTGGCCCGCCTTCGCCTCGACGCGATAGCAGTCCACGTCGCCCGGCACATCCAGCGCGCCCACCACCGTGGAGGGCGTCTTGATCGCTTGGGCGGTCTCCGACGTATTGTTCGGCTCGACCTGCCCGATCTCCGGCCATGCGCCCACGGCGAATGTAATGCTGCCCGTCGTCCCGCGGGGCGTCTGCACAAAGACGCGATGGATGCCGATCCGCGCGCCTGCGCCGAGAGCCGCATCGACGCGCAGAATGCCAGGGTTCGAATCGGGCGGCATCACAATCTTGCCGGTCATGGCGGGATCGTCGAAGTAGACTCCCATCGCATCGCTGATGAGACTTCCGAATAGCGTGAGCCGCACCGTGCCGCTCACGCTATTCGGCGGCGCTCCCTTTGGCGCGATGTCGCCCAGCGATGCGGCCTGAAGCGTAACGCCGCCCTTGTTGACCGATCCCCGCTGCTTGCTGTCACCGATCCTGCGCCCGGGAATGGTGCTCACGCGGGGTACGGCTGCGGGTTCCGCCGTTTTGGCGACGGGAGTTCCCTTCACCGGCTCGCGGAGGAGGCGGCCCGTCTCGGCGTCAAAAAGCGCAATCAGGCCGTTGTGGCAGCCGACCGCCAGCACCTTTCCATTCGGGCTGAGCGCGATTCCCTGTGGCCAGTCGGGCAGCTTTGGATAGACCCTCTGCTCAACGAGGCTCGCCGGGTCCCACCGCTTGACAGCATCATCTTCTCCGCTGGTGACCAGCGCCTGGCCGTCTCGTGAATAGGCCACGCGGAGTATGGCCCCATTGTGAGCAAAGGCCGATTTCGCGAATGCGCCGCTCGTGGGCGTGATGTTCCACGTTCGAATCTGCTTGTCGGCTCCGCCCGCAGCGATCTGCTTGCCGCCCGGCCGGAATGCGACCGAATAGACCTCGGCGGTCGATTCACTCAGGGTATAGAGGCGCTTGCCCGTCGCCGCGCTCCAGACTTTAACCGTTCGGTCGCCCGCCCCGGAAGCGATATATTTTCCGTCCGGGCTGAAGGCCACCGCGTAGACGGCATCGGTATGGTCTTTAAGAATTCTTGAGCGCTGAGCGCTGAGTGCTGAGTGCTGAGCACCGCCCCTTCCCCCCCTTGCTAAGGAGGGGTCAGAGGGGGCGCCCAGGTTCCAGAGCGTTACGTCGTGGTCGTAGCTGGCCGCGGCAAGCTGTCCGCCGTCCGGGCTGAAAGCGACCGAGCAGACGACGTCGCTCGGCCCTTGAAGAGTAATTGAAGTTGTCTTAGCCGGTCGAATCTGCCGATTCTTAACCCCGCCAAACCCCGACACGTCCCACAGCTTCACCTCGCCGCTGCGGCCGGGCAGCCCTCCAGCGGCCGCAAGCCACCGTCCATCCGAGCTGTACTGGACGGAGGTAACCGCCCCGGCATGACCCGTCAATCTCGCAAGCTCGCGTCCTGTCCCGGCATCGAAGATTGTCACCACGCGGTATCCGCCCGCCGCGAGCATGGTCCCGGACGGATCGAATGCAACGGACGTAACTTGCTGCGTAACTTGCTGCGGCGCGGCAGGCTGCGCTCCGGTGGGAGCAGATAACGACCTCTGGGCGAGCGCGGTTAACGGCACGAGCGCCAGAAACGCGATTGTGGTTGAAATCAGAATTAAACGAGCACGCGAGATCATACAAATAACTCCTGTCGACGGACTCGAACCTGCGCGGTCTGTTAGCTGCGACAATTCAAATGTTTCTCTCTCCCCGGGCCCGATTCCTGTCACGAGCCGGTCAAGGTATAATGGACCAGCAAGCCGGGAGATCGCCTCCCTGCTTCCATCGCGCGGCGAAACTCACATGGAGGCGGACAATGGAGCCGAAGGACCGTATTATTCTGGCGCTCGACGTGGACAGCGCCGAGCAGGCCGTCCGTCTGGTAGAACAATTGAAGGATCATGTAGGCGCGTTCAAGGTGGGCCTGGAACTGATAAGCGCGGCCGGAACGGGCATATTCGAGTCCCTGACAAGCGCCGGAGCGCAGCGAATCTTTTATGACTGCAAGCTGCACGATATCCCGAATACCGTGGCCGGCGCAATGCGCGCGGTGGCGAGGCATGGATTGTGGATAACAAATCTGCACGCGTGCGGAGGCAGCCGGATGGTTGCTGCGGCCGCGAAGGCGCTTATAGAAGAATCTGCCGCAGCGGGCCTGGCCCCACCGCTTCTTCTGGGCGTGACGCTTCTGACAAGCCTGAGCGAGGAGGAGCTGGCGAGCGAGCTGCACGTGCCCCTGTCACCCTCAGATTATGTCGTGGCAATGGCGCGACTGGTGCGGGCAGCGGGCGGGAACGGGGTGGTCGCTTCCCCGCGCGAGATAGAGGTCGTGCGGGAGGCATGCGGCCCGGACTTCCTGATTGTGACGCCGGGAGTGCGGCCCGCGGGCGTGGACGCGGGCGACCAGCGCCGCGTCATGACGCCGGGCGAGGCGGTGAAGAGAGGCGCGGACTATCTTGTCGTTGGACGCGCAATTACGAGCGCGGCGGATCCAGTGGAAGCAGCCAGGCGAATCACGGAATAGATAGCGGCTGCAAGCTGACGGCGATTATGGCGGCAATGACGATTGCGAGCGCGGCTTTGCCGCTACTAGCGAGGCTTTGCCGCTACTAGCGAGGCTTTGCCGCCTGTACAAACTGGGCGGCTATCCACGCCGGAGCGGTGATCGCCGTACCTACGACCACTGCAAAAGCGCCCGATTCAAAGGCGGCCCTCGCATGCGCAGGTGCGTGGACGCGGCCTTCGCAAATAATGGGCACGTTTCTCCCGGCCTGGGCGAGCGCCGCGGCCAGGCGAGCCACAAGCTCCAGGTCGGGTCCGGGGACAGCCTTGCGCCCTTCGGTAAGCTCAGTATACGCGGTGTAGCCGCTCATAGTTGTCGCAACGATGTCCGCGCCCGCCTCCGCCGCCGCAACGCCCTCCTCAAAGGTGGAAACGTCAGCCATGACGAGTCCGCCCAGTTCGTCGTGGACGCGCCGCGCGAGGGTGGCGAAGTCTTCTCTCCCTGGCCGTGGCCGGTTCGTGGCGTCCATCGCGATGATGCCCGCCCCCGCATTGTGGGCCTCCATCACGTCCTGCCATTCCGGCGTTATGTAGACCTCGAACCCCTCTACATCCCGCTTCTTGATTCCGATGACTGGCAGGTCGACCGCCCGTGAAATCGCCGCAATGTTCGGCCCGTGATTTGCCCGGATTCCCACCGCTCCTGCCTGCCGCGCGCACTGCGCGAAGGCGGTAAGAATGTCCGGCCGATCCATGGGACTGCCCGGAGCGGCCTGGCATGAAACGACGATGCCGCCTGCCAGTTGGTTGAGTATCGGATTCATGACTTCATCTCTACGAACATCATCTTTCCCACATTGCCCAGAGTCGCCTGTATGTTGTCGATGACAGCGCTGTCCACGACGCCGCCAACCGATTCGAGAGCAAGCAGCGCGGCTCCGACTGCCGGCGGCGTCAGCGGCAAGGTGACATCAGCCAACGGAGCCTCGGCTCTCACGGTACGGGTGAATGAATCGATTACGAGTTGTCCGGCTGTGAATACTCCGCCCGCCATTCCGACGGTGACTGGTTCATTATCGAAACCGAGGGATTTCAGCACGCCAACTGCCAGCCGGCCCAGCTCTTCGCCCGCATCCTCTAGGATTCTTTGGGCCACGCTGTCGCCCCCTACCGCGGCTTCGCAGACAGCGGAGGCGAAGGCAGCGACATCGGGGCGGGAATGCGCGGCGGAGTAGACAAGCGCGTGGATTTCGGCGAGGGTCGAGACTTTGAGCGCGCGGCAGAGATAGTCGAGGAGATTCGTCTGCGGGTCTATGCCGTCCGACGCACGAGCGCTCGCATTCAGCGCGCGCACCGCAATCCAGTAGCCGCTCCCCTCATCGCCAAATATGTAGCCCCATCCGCCCGTGCGCGCCGAATGGCCGCGCGCGTCTCTGCCAAACCCGACCGAGCCCGTGCCGCCGATAACAACCACCCCCGGCTTGCCGAAGGTTACGCTGTAGAGGGCGATAAGACTGTCATGGCCCAACTCCATACGCTCCACGCCCATGCCGAGCACGACCGGCCGGCAGAGCTCTTCCATTTGCGCGCTGCCGCCGGTCATGCCGAGATAGGCGCACACGACAGACGAATCGCCGATTCCCGCCGAATTGCGCGCTTCGCTGATTGCATCGCGCAGAGACTGGCGGATGCGCTCGATCCCACCCGGTTCGCGGATGTGATTGGCGGGGCCGCCGCGCCCCGCTCCAAGCAGGCGACCGGAATCGTCCATAACAACCGCCTTCGTGCTCGTCTGCCCGCCGTCAATACCGATAAGGAGTTTCATGGGTCGTTGGGTCGTTGGGCCGTTGGGTCGCTGGGTCGTTGGGTCGTTGGGTCGCTGGGTCGCTGGGTCGTCGGGCCGTCGGGCAATGAGAACGTCAAAAACACGGCGCAATGCGGAAACAAAACGCGGCGCAACCCGGAGGTTGCTCCCTACTCAGCGCTCAGCACTCAGATGGATTGGCGGCCTGGGAAGCCATCCTCGATTCGGTGCCAGAAGAGAAGATCGTCTTCTCCCAATTGCCAGCAGAGAAAAACCTCTTCGCCGTGCCGCCAATGTGGGAAGTCGACCAGCCCTCGCTGCACGTCCTTAATCTCGATTCCAGCGTCGAGGATATCCTGGATTAGCTGCTTGAGATTGAGCGCCCGATCCTCGAAGCCTGTCGGCTTGGGGGCATGCCCGTTCATGCGAACGAGGGCCTGGACCTTTTCGAACTCGCCCTGCATCTCACTGAGCTCAGAGTAGAGGGCGTGAGCTTCTTCGAACCTGCGCCGCAGCTCAGGCAGCCACCCGCGCGCCTCATCGAGAGTAAAGTGTTTTTCGAACAGCGCCATTTTATGATTGGATTCCGATCCTGACACGCCGCTTTCGAAACAGTATATCCGGTTGGCGTCGAGTTTGACAAACATACTGGAAGACAGCTGCGGGCCTGTTCGATTAGGACAAAGGACGGCTGCGCACAAATTGACATCCGGCGGACGAATCTGCTACCATCCCACGCGCTTTGGTACAGTTAGAATGCACGCTTGGCGCGAATTCTTATTTACTCCAGCGAATGGTTTACAACGGTTTACAGCAGCGTTATGTCCCTATCCCCCACGCCCGGCCCTGGAAACTTTCCCCCCTGCGTTGCGGGCGGCATACGCCGCGCTGTAGTCCCCGCGGCAGGTTTCGGCACTCGCCTCCGTCCCCTTACGAACGCGCTGCCGAAGGAGATGCTGCCCGTTGGCCGTAAACCGGTTTTAGAGCACGTCGTAGACGAGCTGCGCGCGGCAGGCATAACCGACATTCTCTTCGTAGTTTCGCCACGCAAGGAGATGATTCGCCAGTATTTTGGCGACGGCTCCGAATTCGGTCTGCATTGCGATTATGTCCTGCAGCCGGAGATGAAGGGGCTGGGGGACGCGGTTCTTCGCGCAGAATCGTGGGTAGGAAGCGCGCCTTTCCTGGTAGCGTTCGGCGACTGCTTGATAACCATACGCGCCGACGGCAGCGCGGGCACGGAGTCAGCGGTATCACCGCTGGGCAGAATGCTCTCCACGCATATCATTCTAGATTCGTCCGCCACCGTACTCACCGAACGCATACCCAAAGATCGAACGAAGAGATACGGAATCGTAGCGCCGAAAAACGAGAATGATGCGGGTAGGAATGAGCCCTTCATCTTGCGCAGCATCGTGGAGAAGCCGGACCCCGATTCCGCTCCGAGCTGCCATGCCGTCGCGGCCCGATGGGCGCTGAATCCCGGCATCTTTCAGTTCCTGCGAGAGTCGCCGCCCGGACCCGACGAAGAATTTAATCTGACGGACCCAGTACGCGCGATGATGGCGGCGGGCGCTCCGGCCTGGGCGGTTCCGTTGATGCCGGGCGAAGCGCGACAGGACATAGGCGGCTGGGAGACCTATCTTCGAGCGGTTGCGTCGGCTGCTGCCAACGATATGGATTTTGGGCCAGCGATTCGCGCTATGATATGTGGAAGTGGAAGTGGAAATGGGGAAAAGGCATGAAAGGCATTATCATCGCGGGCGGCTTTGGAACGCGTCTCCGCCCACTCACCTATTCTCGTCCTAAGCACTTGCTCCCGGTCGGCAACCGACCGTTTCTTGAGTATCAGGTGGCGCTGCTTCGAGAGCACGGCGTTAGCGAGATCGTATTTGCCACGAACTACTTCGCGGACAAGATCGAGGCCCATTTTGGGGATGGATCGGGATTTGGAGTGAAGATGCGCTATGCTCTCGAAAACGAACCTCTCGGCACTGCCGGCGCGATCCACAACGCCGCAGGCCTGCTCGAACCGGACACCTTGCTGGTATTTAACGGCGACATCCTGACAGACTTCGACGTACGCGGTATCGTTGATTTTCACCGAGAGCGCGGCGCGCAAGCCACTATTGCGCTGCGGCCGGTGCAGCGTCCCCATGCGTTTGGGGCGCTGGATGCCGACGCGGATGGCCGCGTGCGAGCGTGGCGCGAGCCGAGCGAGGAAGAGAAGAAGCGTGTAGCCGCGCTGCTGGAGAGCAGTATCGCGAAGACCGGCGAAACTGACTACATCAACGCGGGGATCTATGTTCTTGAACCGGAGGTTATCGCGCGAATTCCGACCGACCGGTCGGTCTCCATCGAGCGCGAGACTTACCCGGCCCTCCTGAAGAGCGGCGCGCCGGTCTATGGGATTGCCCCGGAGGGATTCTGGATGGATATGGGCCATCCTGAGCAATACCTGCTGGCGAATGCCGCCGTATTGAGGCGCAAGGTTGCAACGCAGGTCCCCTACTCTGCCGCCGAAGCCGGCAGCTCGACAGCGCAGGATGCTGCTATTGACGACGCTACCACCCTCGGGCGAAACGTCTCGATTGGGAGCGGAAGCCGGATTTCAGAGTGTATAATAATGGATGGCGTACGGGTCGGCGGCAATGTGCAGTTGGACGGGGTAATCGCCGAAGAGGACGTAATTATAGAAGACGAGGTGACTGCCGGGCGCGGCACAGTCCTCGCGCGCGGTACGATAATTCGGCGCGGTTCACGATTGTAAGTTGTAAACGGTGAGTGGAAGTTGACCGGTGGCCAGGCTCTGGTCGCAAATGGGAGGCTGAGGCGGTGAAAGTCACGCTTGCGGACCCTGTAAAGCAGTATTATCATATACAGTCCGAAGTGGATGCCGCAATCCGCGCCGTGATGGAATCCGGCGGGTTCATTCTTGGGCCGCAGGTGGAGCGCCTCGAACAGGAGGTCGCCTCCTTCTCCGGCGCAAAGTTCGGGGTCGGCGTCAATTCCGGCACGGACGCCCTTCTTCTCTCTCTCGCTGCGCAGGGGATTGGCCCCGGCGACGAAGTTATTACCTCCCCGTTCACCTTTGTCGCGACCGTCGAGGCGATTGTGCTCGCGGGCGCGATCCCCGTGTTTGCCGACATCGACTCCCGCTCGTATAATCTAAGCCCGGAGAAGGCCGCGGACGCGATTACGCCCCGAACCCGCGCCATCATGCCCGTGGACCTCTATGGCCAAATGGCCGACCGCACGGCATTCTGCTCCCTTGCTGAAAAGCACGGATTGGCGCTTATCTGGGATGCGGCGCAGGCCATCGGATGCGCTTTTGGAGGCAGGCCGCTCGGAGATTTTCCCGGCACGTCGACGCTCTCGTTCTACCCCACCAAGAATCTCGGCGCGTGCGGCGACGGCGGCATGGTCCTGACGAACGACGAGGGTATTCGGGATCGACTGCTTCAGTACCGATTCCACGGCAGCGGCGGCGGCTATATCTACGAGCGCGTTGGCTACTGCTCCCGCCTTGACGCCCTCCAGGCCGCCATTCTTCGGGTCAAGCTGCGCCACCTGCCTGCTTGGAACGAGACGCGCAGGAGCAACGCGGAACGGTATCGGAGCCTGCTGGAAGGCGCGTGCGTCACGCTGCCTCACCTGGATTCGCGCGCGCATCACATCTACCATCAGTTCACGCTTCGCTGTCCCCGGCGCGACGCCTTGCAAGCGTATCTGAAAGAGAATGGCGTCGCCTCCGGCGTGTACTATCCTCTCACGCTCCATTTGCAGAAAGCCTATACGTCGCTGGGCGGAAAGCCCGGTGACTTCCCCGTATCGGAGCGCGCGACGCAGGAAGTCCTATCCATTCCGGTCCACCCGGAACTGACGGACGAGCAGATCGTATATACTGCCAAGCTCATTCGCAGTTTCGATTCATAGCCCGCGTACATCACGTTCGGAACATTAAAAAATAACGCTTCTGGAGAACTATTCCGCATGAGAGCGATGATACTCGCCGCAGGTGTCGGTTCCCGGCTCGACCCCCTCACCCGTAATCTTCCCAAGCCTCTCGTACCCATCGTCAACCGGCCCGTGATGGAGCACATTATCGAGCTGCTTCGCAAGCACGGATTCACCGAGATCATGGTCAACCTCCATTATCTGGGCGACCAGATTGAGGCCCATTTCGGCGACGGAAGCCAGCTTGGAGTTGAGATTCACTGGTCGCACGAGGAGCAGTTGTGGGGAGATGCCGGCAGCGTCAAGCGCTGTGAAGAGTTTTTCAAGGACGAGACCTTTATCGTCGTGGGCGGCGACGACCTCGCGGACATAGACCTTACGCGCCTTGTGAACACCCATCGCGAGAAAAACGCTCTCTCGACGATTGCCCTTTCGCTCGTCGACGATCCTTCCGAATACGGAATCGTGCTGATGAACGACGAGGGCCGAATCACCCGCTTCCTCGAAAAGCCAAAAGGCGAAGTGATCTTTTCCAACAATGCGAATACCGGCGTCTATGTGTTCGAGCCGGAGGTCTTCGAGCTGATTCCCCGCAACACCTTCTATCTTTTCGGCAAGCAGTTCTTTCCCCAGATGCTCGACCAAAAGCGGCCTCTCTACGGCCATCTCACCGCGAGCTATTGGAAGGACGTCGGTAATCTGGAGATATACCAACAGACCCACGTCGATGCGCTTGCGGGCCGGTGCGCCATGAAATTCCCCATGCCGGAGGTCCGCAAGTATGTCTGGATCGGCGATAACGTGGAGATCGATCCGTCGGCGGAGATCGGTTACCCCGTCGCCATCGGTAATAACTGCCGGATCGAGGCGGGCGCGAAGGTACTGGAGAACACGGTCCTCGGCAACGACTGCGCCGTCGAGCGCGGGGCGGTCGTGAAGCAATCCATCCTGTGGGACGGCGCGGTTGTGATGCGCGATACGTGGCTTGAACGCTGTGTCGTGGGCAAGGGGTGTCACGTAAAGACGAACGCCGCCATCTTCGACGGAGTAATCGTAGACCCAATGCGCAAAGAGAGCGGCGCGTAACAGCCCGGCCGCAATACCCGATCAGGAGACACGCGGCATGCTCCGCCCTTCCGCTTCTTTCACTGCCCTCGCCATGACGGTCCTCTGCTTTGCCGCCGCCGGAGCATTCGAGGGTGCAGGCGCTCAGGCTTCATCGACGCCCCGGCAGGGAGGCGCGGAGCGGCGCGCGATTCTGGATGCGCTGCGCGTTCCCGTCCAGAAAGACCTGAAGCAAAAGGTTGTGTTCGTCGTAGATCGCTTGAAGGTACAGGGCGACTGGGCGTTCCTGCGCGGCGCTCCTCGCGGGCTCAACGACAGGCCCATAGATTACAGGAAGACGCCGTTTGCCGAGACGATAAGGGCGGGCGCGTTCGACGATGGAATCGTGGCCCTGCTGCATCGGAAGGGCCGCAAATGGCGTGTCGTGCAGTACGCTATCGGAGCTACCGACGTACCCTGGGTCGACTGGGGCAAGAGATTCAAAGCGCCCTCGGCCATCTTTAAGTGAACATTAATCCTGGAGTGTGAGTTTGGTATCTGTTCAGTCTTGATGAGAATCGCCGTGCAAACTCCACGGGCAGGCTCCCCCCGGCATCGAAAGCTGGAGGGCTACGCCAGAAACCCTGCAAAAGCAGACTGCGGATCGTGCGTTGACGTGGAGGCAGCCCGCTTTAGCGGGGTTCCAATGGGTAGCCGCGGGGTTTTAGTCGGTGGCGAAGTCGCTGCGGAGCGATTCACTCTCACAGAAACTGAACTGTTACCCGGGAGTTTGCCAATAGTTGACAGAGAATTGCATGTTCTGTTATACTTATTTATGTCTGTGCGTTGCCCGGGGAGGTCCCGGCCCAGCGCATCGAAGCGAAGGAGCGTTCATGATCGGTTCACCGACACAGAAGCCGCCAGTCGCTTTCGCGCACCCCAGTGAGTCTGAGATAGCCCGCCTTCTGGACTTCTACGGAGTTCATTGGGAGTATGAGCCACGGTCGTTTCCTCTCGAATGGGCGGACGACGGGCGTCCCATACAGTCTTTTACCCCCGATTTCTACCTACCCGATTACGACCTCTACCTCGAAGTCACCACCATCAAGCCTTCCCTCGCGAATCGCAAGAACCGAAAGATTCGCATGCTCCGCGAGCTTTATCCCGACGTTATGATTAAACTGCTGGCGTTGAGAGACGTGGAGGCATTGATGATGAAATACGGTAGGCGCAAGGCACTCATGGAACGTGAGGTTTCCGAAGAAGCGGCCTGAGAAATCGGGACGTAGAAAGCGCGAAATTGCGGAAGTCCGCCAGCGGCAAGCACATAAAAGCCTGAGCAATGGAGAAGCCTCGCCGACTTCGCCGCCATTTGCTCCGGTTATGTCTTACATCGTCTATCCCGGCAGACCTTTCGACCTATCAGAACGCCAACGCAAGACGATAATCGAAGCGCCTGGACTGGCGCAAACCCTTTCGGGCAACCCTCCGCCCTATCAATCATTCCGGCTGCTCCGTCCGTCCTCAACTTACCTTGCGGCATATTGAGTACAAGCGGAGGCTGCGCAGTCCGATCTCAAAGGCCTCAACGAGCTATCGGTGCAGAACTATCTCATCGCTCAGGCTATTCGCCAATCGGGTGTTACCCCAATCAGCGTAAGACTATTATATTACGGAGCGGACGTGCTGTCAACAGGCTTTTGGTGGTAACCGGTGGGGCTTTTCTGGAGGGATCTTTGGGAATGAAGGTGCATGAGGATGTCGCGCAGGTGGTGGTCGATCCTGGCCGGTTGAAAGCGCGCATTCGCGCCCTCGGCCGCCGCATCTCGCGCGACTATGCGGGCAAGGAGTTACACCTCATCACTGTGCTGCGGGGCGGCCTCTTCTTCCTGACCGACCTCGCGCGCGCCATCGATCTCCCTCTCTCGCTCGACTGCCTCGCGATTACAAGCTATGGCAGCTCCGCGGGGCAGAATCGGCCCGGCGTTAGAATCACAAAGGACCTGGATGACAGCATCCGCGGGCGGCATGTTCTGGTGGTTGAGGACATCATCGACACGGGACTGACGCTCGCCTATATCCGCCGAAACCTACTGGTGCGGGAACCGGCGTCGCTGAAAATCTGCACGCTGCTGGACCGGCCTTACAGGCGAATCATGGACATCAAGGTGGATTACCGGGGGTTTGAAATTCCGGATGCGTTCGTCGTGGGATACGGGCTGGATTGGCGTGGGAAATACCGCAATCTGACTTATATCGCGACGCTCAAGCCGGAGTTGTATGAATGAAATTGAAGCGGGAATGGCGGGGAAGACAAATGAAAGGCCTGAGCAATTGAGAACTCGCTGACTTCATCGCTTCCCACGTCATGCTGTTCTCTTTCGAACATGTCCTCACAGATCTTACGACCCATGTGAACAGTTTGAAATCGAAGCCGGCAAGCCGCTTCCGGCAATGCGCTCCCTTGCGGGAAGCTCTCCACTCCGCTCGTCAATCGGGTGTTACAACCATCGCGCAACCTACCTTGCGGCACGTCACAACCCAGCCACAACGTTCCCGATCTCAACGCAGAGCATCAATGAGCTGTCAGCGCTGAACTCTCTCGCTCAGGCTTTCAGCCGTTTGGGTTTGACCCCATTCAGCGTAATGCCATTATAGGGCATCGCAGGACGGCTGTCAATAGGTTTGGAAAAGTTTTTTTCAGAACGTTTTGCGCGGAGGTGAATTCGAAGCACAGCTAGAAGCAAGCGGCTGGATCAAACGAGAATCCGCATTCTAGCGGCCCGCAATCTGAGGATCTCGTTCGCGGGGCAGGCGGTACCAAACCTCGTCGCAAGCGGCCAGCTCGTCCGCGTCGAGCGCCACGTCCACGCCGCTGAGGCTGTCTTCCAACTGCTCCGGACGGCTTGCGCCCATGATTGCGCTCGTGATTCCTGGCTGTGCCAAAACCCAGGAGAGCGCGGCGTGCGTCAGGCTTTTGCCACGATTACCAAAGAAACGCTGAAGTTCGGACACCTCCTCGAATACCGCATCCTTCCAATATCGCTTGCGATAGAGCTCGCCGGCATGGTCGAGCGCGAACCTGGTCCCCTGCTCGGCCGGCTGCCGTGCCGCCTTTTCGACATACCGCCCCGTCAGCATGCCGCCGGCCAATGGGTTGTAGGCGATAACCCCCACTCCCTGGGCGTGACAAAGCGGCAGAATCTCGTCTTCAATCATGCGGAACAGGATGTTATAGCGGGGCTGATCGCAATCGTAACGCGCGAATCCGTGCTTGTCGCTGGCCCAAAGCGCCTCCGCGAGCCGCCAAGCAGGGTAGTTGGAGCAGCCGATGTATCGCACTTTGCCCTCGCGAATGAGGTCGTCGAAAGCGGACAGGCTCTCCTCGATCGGCGTTGAGATGTCGGGAGAGTGTGCCTGATAGAGATCGATGTAGTCGGTCCGCAGGCGGCGCAGGCTCTCTTCACATGCCCGAATGATATGGTGGCGGCTCAATCCCTCCTCGTTCGGACCGGCTCCCATTGCGCCGCGGCACTTGGTAGCGAGAACGATACGTTGGCGGGCGCTCCGTTCGCGAATCCACTTCCCCACGATCTCTTCGGTCCGCCCAACCATCTCAAGGCCGCCGCCCAGCGGATAGACGTCCGCGGTATCGAAAAAGGTGACGCCCGCGCGGTCCGCAATATCCATGATTTCGAAGGAGGTCGGTTCGTCCGCCTGATTCCCAAAGGTCATGGTTCCGAGGCATATCTCAGACACCCTCAGCCCGGTCCGCCCCATCTGCTTGCATTGCATATCGTTTCCTTTCGAACTCGCTGCTCGAACTCTCCTCGGTCTCTTTGCTAATGGATTCGGCGGCCGGTGCGGCGCATCCTGTCCTGAAACTGCTGAAAAGGAATCGGATAGAGCCAGGTTGAAACAAAAGAGTAATCTGAACTCGACCAGGGGAGGTCATTCATGTACGCGCCAACCAAATTGATTCTTAAGCTTACGCTGCCCGCTCTGCTGCTCGCCGCAAGTCCGGTCTTCGCACAGGACGCCGGAAGTCAGTCCAACCAGGCTTTCGAAAAGCAGATTACCAAGACCCTCAGCATGAAGTACCTGCTCTACATGCCGAAAGAGTACGGCAAGGAGGCGGGCAAAAAGTGGCCGCTAATGATGTTCCTGCACGGCTCAGGCGAGAGCGGCGACAACCTCGATAAGGTGAAGTTCCATGGCCCGCCAAAGCTGGTCGCGGCAGGCAAGGAGTTCCCGTTCATTCTCGTGTCGCCCCAATCGCCCGGCGGAGGCTGGAATACGGAGACGCTCGGCGCGTTGCTGGACGATCTGATCAAGAGGTACAGTGTAGACGAAGACCGAGTCTATCTCACCGGCCTCAGCATGGGTGGCTATGGCACGTGGGATCTGGCGATGGCTTATCCCGACAGGTTCGCCGCCATCGCGCCCATCTGCGGAGGAGGCACGACCTGGAAATCGCGGCGAATCAAGCACATCCCCACCTGGATATTCCACGGCGCGAAGGACCCGACGGTCCCGGTGCGCAACGGGCAGGAGATGTACGACGCGATGAAGGCGGCCGGCGCGGACGTGAAGCTGACAATCTATCCCGAAGCCGGCCACGATTCGTGGACCGAGACCTACAACAACCCCGACCTCTACACCTGGTTCCTGGAGCACAAGCGCCAGCCCCGCGCCTCCGAGGTGCGAAAATAGGCTTATATATAGTAACGAAGAGAAGGGGACGAATTACGGCGCTGGCCGCGTTCGTCCTCGTTCTTTTGGCGACATCCAGCGGGAAACCTTCTCCGACCGTTGAAACAATACCCCTCCGCTTCCGGGGGACCATTGTCCGTTCACGCTTGCGCGGTCTCCGCGACAGGCTGCTCGCCCTCACCTTCGACGACGGACCGGATCCCACAAACACGCGGCGCATACTGGACGCTCTAAAATCGCGCCACGCGCATGCCACTTTCTTCGTGTTGGGCGCGCAGGCACAGCGTCACCCGGAGATACTGCGGCGCATTCTTGCGGAGGGACATGCGCTCGGCAGCCACAGCTGGTCCCACCCCGCCCGCGTCACTCCAGCGCAGGCGCGCGCGGAGATTGAATCGACGGAACGCGTTCTTCGCCAGGCGACCGGCCACGTTCCTGTCCTCTTCCGTCCGCCATACGGCATCATAAAGAACGGCCTCGCGTATGCCGCACAGCATAAAGGCTACACAGTCGTCCTCTGGACTATCAGCTCCGCCGACACGCGCCCCATTACCTCGCGCGCAATAGCCGATAATATCGTTCATACTCCCGACCCCGGCGACATCGCTCTGCTCCACGACGGCTCCGGCCACATGAAGACAGCAGACGCAGTACCAATAATTCTAGATGAGCTGGGCCGAACTGGATGGCGATTCGTCACTCTTCCAGAGCTGCTCAGGGCATGGAACAACCGCGCCTCGCCCGGCAGGCGATAACTTCATTTTTGATTGACCGTGAAATGGGCCTTGACAACCGCGCCCAAGATGCCTATAATACTATCAAAGCACTTTGCATTACAAAGCCAGCGCGGTGGCACATCAGGAGAGTTTAATGATCTTGAAAGAGTATGAGCCGGAACCCATGCCGTTGAGAGAGGCCGAAGAGAACCTGCGCGTCATTCGTGAGTTAATGGAACGCTCCACGCG
The DNA here is from genome assembly GCA_038229495.1 of Chthonomonadales bacterium. GTDB lineage: Bacteria > Armatimonadota > Chthonomonadetes > Chthonomonadales > CAJBBX01 > JBBROJ01. Next base: position 6,387 of record JBBROJ010000019.1, on the reverse strand, counting down.
CTACTCAACCTTCTCCGGGCTTTCCGGAATATGCGCCGGACTCGTCTCCATCGTGGGCTGTCTTGTGCAGCAGTTCTGGGTCCTGCAACTCCCCGCCGCTTCGCAGTCCGCTGCATTCGTTGCAAATTGGGCGGTCGTCGTTCTTCTGGTGGTCGGCATCGACTTCATGCTCACCAAACGTAGCGCTCCGCTCGTAGGCAAGACCATCAACTCCCGCCTCGGCCGCCAGATGTTCCTCGCCGCGTTTCCGGGCCTCTTCATCGGAGCGCTTCTAAGCGTCTTCCTGTTGCAGAATGGGATGATGAACTACATCTATCCGTTCTGGATGCTGGCCTACGGGACCGCCGTGGGGGCGGTCGGGCTGTTTTCCCAGCGCGAGGTCCGCCGGCTGGCTATAGCGTTTCTTACGGCTGGAGCCGCCACGTTCTGCCTGGAAAATCTGCCGGCGGGCTTGAACGCGGGGACCGTGGGTCTCATGATGACGGCGCTCTCATTCGGCGGGTTTCATATTCTCTACGGCTTGACGGTTAAGCGGCGGGGAGGCTGGTAGGTGGCAGTCCAAATAAAAGAGTATGGCGACGTCTCTATTCCAAGCCCCGAGTTCGCGGGGGTCATGGAGGCGCTGGACGAGGTGATTCATCAGAAAGCGCGGCTGGGAATCATGTCCACGCTGCTGGCGCTGGGAGAGGCGGACTTTAAGCTGTTGAAGGAGTCGCTCGGGCTCTCGGACGGCAACCTCTCCACTCACCTGGCTCTTCTCGAGGAGCGGGGATATGTCGAGGTTCGGAAAGAGTTTCGGGGCCGGAAGCCGCACACGACCGCCGCGCCGACCGCGAAGGGGCGGGTCGCGTTCGCGGAGTATCTGGCGGCTCTCGAACGGATTATCAAAGCAGCGCAGCGTTAGTAAACGGGTCGTTGGCCCCCCGGCCCCCAATCCTGGGGGAGACGACATAGGTCGTTGGGTCGTTGGGCGAAGTATAGAATCGAGGGAGCAAGGGATGCAGCAACTACATATACAACTGGAAGACTGGCAGCAGGCAGCGTTGAGCGAGATGGCGCAGTCGCATGGCATCGCGATGGAGACGCTCGCGAAGTCGATTCTCAGCGAGCGGCTGGTCGAGCGTATTCATACTGCTTTCGACGATCTGCTCAGCGGCGACACCGCTCTGATTATTTCGGACGTTTCGGATGTTTCGAGCGTGGACACCATCGAGCAGCGCCTGAGACGCCTGTTCGACGCCTAAACGACGCAGTCTACATGATGATTCAGACTGCGCTGTTTTTTGGAAAAATACTTTGATACGCAAAGTTCTTTGTTACTTGTCTCTTTGTAAGCTTGCTCAATTGACCCTCTTTGCATGCGCGTTCGGATTTGTCGAGGCGGCATGCGTGGTCTATTTGCGCCGGCTGCTGCATATCCCGTACGGAATGGACTACCGCGTTTTCGCGGCGTCGAAGGGAGTAGCGCTTACTAACTATTCGATGTCCGACATGCTTGCCGCGCAGGGACTGATTGGCATGGAGAGAGCGCGAGAAATCGCAACTATCGTGGTCCTGTTCGCGGCTGGCTGGGCGGCCGGGCGGAGCGGAAAGCAGCGCTTGGGACTGTTCGCATGGTCGTTCGCGGCGTGGGACCTGAGCTATTATGCCTCTCTCTTTCTGCTCGCCGGATTTCCGCGCTCCCTCCTCGACACGGACATCTACTTTCTCATTCCCATCGATTGGTACGGGCCGGTCTGGTTTCCCGTGCTTGTCGTGATGCCCGTACTGCTCTTCACAGGGATGAGGCTCTCATTGCACGACCAGCCGCCTCAAGGAAATTAACTATGCAGACGGTTCGCAGGAATAGACAGGAATAGAGCCGCTGGACGGTTAATGAGTCGGCATGGTTTGTGCAGCGCCGACAACGAATAATCCTGCGTCCAATAGCGCAAGAATCGTCAATGCCGCGTCTTTGCTTGCCGGCGCCGCGCTCGCCGCCTCTGCAGTCATTTCGCGTGTCACGCTGCCAATGCCACCCTGTTTCTTCAAGCTTATGTTCCACCTGCCGTGCCCCGGCTGCGGAATGACGCGCAGCTGGATCGCGCTTTGGCACGGAAATCTGCCGCTCTCGTTCCGGTACCATCCTCTGGGACTTCCACTCTTCCTCTGCGCGTTCGGCGTATGCCTGCTCGCCCTCTTCCGGTTGACCGGACTTGTCCGTAAATCCGATGGGAAACCTGTTTCGCCAGTAGTCATTTGGTACTCGACGGCGGCGATGCTAAGCGTGTGGGTGATGCGCCTCGCCCTCGTCTATGCGGGGAACACCTATTTTCTATGGTAAAGCAAAAGGCGGCAATAAAACCGGTGGTCAGGTGGACAGGCATCCGAATTCTGGCGTTGCTGCCCCTCTTCGTTTTCGGCTGCGCCAACAACACCGAGAGCGACCGGGACGCCGCTGGAAACCTCGTCGTGTCCGTCTGGCATCCCTGGGGCGGCGCGATGACCTCCCGCATAGAAAGGGTTCTGGCCGCCTATCAGATAGCGCATCCCGGAATCAAGCTGCGCGTCGTCTTTACGCCCAATAACCTCGCCAACAACCAGAAATTCTTTACCAGCGTCGCCGCCAACAAGCCGCCGGACGTCATCTTTGTGGACGGCCCGCAGGTTGCCGAATGGGCCGAGCAGGGGGCGCTCCAACCGCTCGATTCGTTCTTCCCAGCCGCGGGCATAAAAGAATTTGACTACTTCCCGCCCTGCTGGAAGCAGTGCCGCTACCGCGACAAGACATTCGCGCTGACGTTCTGCGCCGACCCCAACTTCGCGTTCGCATGGAACAAGGACGACTTCCGCAAGGCGGGTCTCGACCCGGAGAAGCCTCCCACAAATCTAGAAGAGACGGACCGGATGGCGGAAGCGCTGACGAAGATTGAGGGCGGGAAGATGGAGCGAGTCGGGCTTATCCCCTGGGCGCAGTATGAAAGCGCGAACTCGATATTCACCTGGGGATGGGCGTTCGGCGGCTCGTTCTACGACGAGAAGAACCAGAAGGTGACCGCGAACGACCCGCGCGTCGTGCGCGCGCTCGAATGGATGGTAAGCTACGCCAAAAAGCACGACGTGACGCGAATCGCGAGCCTCCAGCAGGGATTCGGAACCGCTCAGCTCGACCCGTTCTACGTTGGCGAACTGTCCATGCGCTGCCTGCATCTGAGCGGCGTCGAGGACATTCGGCGATATGTCCCGGACTTGCAATACGGCCTCACCTTCATACCCGCGCCACCGGACGGCGAGCAGCACTCCTCCTGGGTAGGAGGATGGTGCATGGGCGTACCAACGGGCTCTCGCCACCCAAAGGAGGGTTTCGAGATGATGCGCTGGATGTGCGCGGACATGGAGGGCTCGGGAGTAGTGGGCCGCGAGATGGGATTGATGCCCGGATACCGCCGCTCTCCCGCCTTTGTCGAGTTGCGCAGCCGTCCCGGATTCGACCAGTTCTACAAAATTCTGCTGGAGACGCGCCACCAGCGCCCAGTCATGCCGGTACAGGCCTACTACATGGGCGCGCTCAAGCGGGCGGTAGACGCGGCGGTCTACGGCAGAAAAACTCCCAGGGAGGCTCTCGACGACGCAACTGCCGAAACCCAGGCCGAACTCGACGTGGTATTGCGCGGCGGGTAGAATGGTAGGGAAGTGCCGAGTGCTGTGTGCTGTGTGCTGAGTGCTGAGTAGGGAGCAACCTCCGCGTTGCGCCGTGTCTTTAGAACGCGTTGCGCCGTGTCTTTAGAAGTTGCGCCGTATCTTCAAACCGCGTTGCGCCGTTTCTAAAAACCCGGTTGCGCCGGACCGTAAGCAATGAGCACTGAGAATATTGAGGAGTGCGTTTGATGTCGGAGCCGACGGAAGTCCTGTGTGACCTAATAGCCCTTACAAGGAGCCTGGCCGATCCGGGGCGCGACCTCGCGATTCTCGGCGAGGGAAATACCTCCGCTCAGGTCGATCTGGAGACCTTTCTCGTAAAGGCGAGCGGTAAGGAGATGCGAACCGCGGATGAGAACAGCTTCGTATCCGTGTCGCTCGCTCGCGCCCTCGACGTACTCAACGGTCCGGACCTCTCCGACGCCGAGGTGCGGCTGGCACTGCTCCGCTGCAAGACCGACCAGGATAATCCGACCATGCCTTCGGTCGAGACCTTCCTCCACGGCTATCTTTTGTCGCTTTCGGACGTGAATTTCGTCGGTCACACCCACCCGACGGCTGTGAACTCCCTGCTCTGCTCGGTCAACTCGCGCGAGGCGGTCAGCGGACGCTTATTCCCCGATGAGATTGTCTGCTGCGGCCCTGCGGTCTGCTATGTCGAGTATACCGACCCCGGGATACCGCTGGCGCGCCACTTGCGAACGCGCGTCGAAGAGTTCATCGACGAGTACGGCATGGTCCCCAAAGTAATCCTGATGGAGAACCACGGGTTCATCGCGACCGGACGGACGGTGCGCGACATCGAAACGATCACGTCGATGTACGTTAAGACAGCGAGGATTCTGATCGGGGCTTATGCGCTGGGCGGGCCACGTTTCCTGACGCCGGAAAATGTGGCCCGAATCCATACCCGCCCGGACGAGCACTACCGCCAGCGGCAGATCGGAAACAATTAAGCCGTCCGCCCGCCGGACAGCGATATCGGAGAGTGTCGATGAGCAAGTTGGAAGAGTATAAATCTGCACAAAAAGCGATACCGGACAAGATGCTGAAGTGGCATTTTTACGGCGACGGATTGGACAGCCTGCACGTGGAGGAAGTCGCGGTTCCCACATTCGGGCCGGATGAGTTGCTGGTGCGGCAGGACGCATGCGGCCTCTGTTTTTCGGATACCAAGGTCATAGCGCTAGGCGCGAACCACCCACGCATGGCAGGCCGTGACCTGCAAAAGAGTCCGGTCACACTGGGGCATGAGGTGTCGTGCACGGTGGTGGGCGTAGGCGCGGACCTCAAAGGCCGATTCGAGATCGGCGGCCGGTTCATCGTGCAGGCCGACGTTTTCTATCAGGGCGTCTCCATGGCCTACGGATACGCGATATCGGGCGGCCTGGCGGAGTACAGCATCATCCCGAAGAGCATGATCGAAGGAGACGAGGGTTGCTACCTGCTGCCGATTCAGCCGGAGGCGGGATATGTGGAGACGGCGCTGGTGGAGCCGTGGGCCTGCGTCACCGCCGCCTACAATCAGGACCATCGTGACGGCATCAAGCCGGGAGGCAGGCTGTTGATCATAGCGGGCGAGAGCGCGGACGAAGTGGATTGGTCCGGCGCGTTCCGGCCCGGCGAACGCCCCGGCTCGATTGTAATCTTAGGCGGCAGCGATGCGCTGGTCCGTGACCTCGCCGATGTCATGAGCGAATCAGGGAGTCTTACGGCTCTCGGAGAGGTGAAGGACTGGTCCGAGCTGAAGGCCGAGCAGACCGGGGGAGATGGGTTCGACGACATCCTGATTCTCGGTGCAGTCAAGCCGGAGATCATCGAATCCTCGGCCACCACCCTCGCCAACCATGGCATTCTCAACCTCGTGGGCAGCCACCCTCTTCCGCGCAAGCTGTCGCTGGACATCGGGCGGATTCACTACAACTGGCACCACTACCTCGGCACGCGTACCAATCGCCCGGCCGATTCGTATGATGAAGAGCGGAATGCCGGGCTGAAGGCGGGCGGCTTCACATGGTTCATCGGCGCGGGCGGTCCCATGGGCCAGATGCACGTTCAGCGCGCAGTGCAGAGCCCGAATCCGCCGAAGCGCATCGTCGCAACCGACATCGATGCCGAGCGGCTTCAGAGCGTCGCGGACCGATTCGGAACCGACGCTGCTACGCGTGGGGTCGATCTGGTAATCCTAAATCCGAAGACGATGGAGCCTGCCAACTTTGACGCGGAGCTGAGCCGCCTCTCCGATAACCGCGGGTTCGATGACATCGTGTCGCTCGTGCCGGTCGCGGCGCTCATCGAGCACGCGGCGGACTTTCTGGCGGATGGCGGCTGGTTCAACATCTTCGCAGGCGTTGCGCGTGGAACGATGGCGAATCTCGACGTAAACTCCATCGTCCGGCGTCGCGTGCGGCATCTCGGCAGCAGCGGATCGAGCATCGCGGACATGCGCCAGACGCTTGAACAGGTCGAATCGCGGGAGCTCTCCACGAATGCGTCCTTGGCGGCCATCGGCGGCATGCGCGCCGCCCGCGAGGGAATCGCCGCCGTCAAGGAGGGCCGATTCCCCGGCAAGACGCTAATCTTCCCGCATATCCCCGACCTGCCGCTGACGCCGCTGGCCGAGTTGAAGAACCTCTATCCTTCGGTCCACGCTAAACTGAAGGACGGTCAATTCTGGACCAAAGAAGCCGAAGAAGAGCTGCTGCGAAT
>JBBROJ010000018.1:0-51951 GCA_038229495.1 Chthonomonadales bacterium | reverse complement strand
CGCGACGTTAGACGTGCTGGTTTGCATAACCCAGGCGCAGACCGGTCGGGCGACGGCGCGACGGCGACAGCCGCGCGCTACGACCGGCAAGCCGGAAAATACCTACAACAAACTGTCTCATTTATATTGACAAGTTCCGTTCTCGAGCAGAAGCAGGTGGCTATAGGGCGATAGTCGATTCGCGATATACTTATGTCAGGAACGAAAAGCAGCCGCTCGGTCACCATGACCGAGCGGCTTCAATGAGGGTAACATGGCAATAACATCCCGAAGATCATTACTGGCGCTTCTGCCGTGCGCACCGTTTGCAATACGTGATGTCGAAACCGCTACGGATCCGGTATCGTCCAAAGCTGTCGGCCCGAACCACAAATCCAAGTTGCGTCTGTTTTTCACCTCCCAGGGCAAGACGGCCGTCATCAATGCAGACGGCTCGGGGCTTCATTACTTCGATTTCAAAGTCCGCGACCAGGTCACCTGGCAGCCAGGACCGTTTCTCTCAGACGGAAAGCGTGTCGTTTTCCTGAGCATGGAGCAGCGCCGCGACGGTCCGGGGCGGCCCTTCGACCAATATTACTCGCAGACACCGACCCACCTCTGGGTATATAATCTCGAGAAAAAAGCGCTCACGGAGATCGCCACTCGCGACCGGCTGGCAGTGTTCTATACGCCTGCACTTTTGGTCGATGACGAGCGCATTATGGTGCAAGTTGTACGCAACAAAGTCGGACAGATATTCAGCATGAATCTGGATGGCAGCGATGCAAGGGAGTTCACCCGCGCCGGAGAGGGCCTTCCCTACGGGTTGAGCCGCAGCCCTGACGGGAAGCGGGTCGCATATCATTTGGCAAGCCCCCGTGGTTACGAAGTATGGACCAGCGATGTATATGGAAACAGCCGGGTCCGTATTGCGGGCCACCCTGACCATCTGTTTTTCGGCACAGCCTGGTCGCCGGACGGTAAGTGGATCCTGTACCAGGACTGCCGTTACAAACAAGACCCCGGCCACGATTGGTCGGATGTCTGCATCGGCCGATCGGATGGCAGCGAGCATCGCGTATTGACAACCGGCCAGGCCATGTGGTTCGCGGCAACCTATGGAAGTCCGGCAACAAAAGGGGGTGGATCGAATCTGCCTGCCTGGACGAAGGACGGCAGCATCCTCTTTCCACGCCGCACGCCCGGAGCCGCCGTGCCTTGGAAGTATCAGGCAGGCCGCGCCGATACAGACCACTTCAACCGCGAATTCCTTCCGGACCTTTCCAAATTCGGCACGGAGATATGTTTGCTGGACCCCGGCAGCGGCTCCGTTACGAGATTGACTTCCAGTGACCCGCCGGTCTGGGACTTCCGCGCGAGCCCATCACCAGACGGCAGGAGGATAGTGTTCTGCCGCGCGGCAACGGGCGCAGCACCCGCGATTTGGGTCATGGATTCGGACGGCCGCAACCCGAAGCAGATATCACGCGGGTTACATGACGCCGGCGCCGATCACCCGCGCTGGCTGCGTTGAGTTCCTAAGAAGACGCTGAGCTTAATTGATCAACCGCCCCCTCAATCTCCGCCAACTCATCCTCCGTCAGACGCCAGCCCATCGCTTGCGCATTCTCGTCCACCTGCCGGGGGCGTCGCGCGCCGACAATGGCCGCGGTCATGGCGGGGTGCATCAGGGTCCAGGCGATGGCGAGTTGGCCGACCGTCTTTCCATACCGCCCGGCAATGGGACGCAGACGCTCCACGAACGCCAGATTCTTCGATAGCTGAGGCTCCTGGAAGTAGGCGTTGCGCCGCCGCCAGTCGTCCTCCGCGACCCTCGCCATGTCGAACGAGCCGCTGAGCAGTCCGGACTGCATGGGGCTGTAGCAGATGACTCCGGTCCCATTCTTCAGGCACCAGGGCAGCACGTCCGCCTCGATGTCGCGCCGCAAAAGGCTGTAGGGCGGCTGAAGCGAATCGACGTGCCGAATCGCCTCGCACTCCAGAAGCAGCGCCGCGTCGAAGTTGCTCACCCCGATCCAGCGGGTCTTCCCTTCATTTTGCAGCGCGACCATCGTCGCCCAGGATTCGACAAGTGGCGTACCCGTCTCCTGGTCAGCCCAGTGGAACTGATAGAGATCAACGTAGTCCGTGCCGAGTCTGCGCAGACTCGCCTCCATCTCGCGACGAATCGAAGCGGGCGTCAGGTCACTATGCGGTGTTCCCGATTCATCCGGAACGCGGCCACACTTGGTGAAGATCAGAATCTCGTTCCGCTTCAGCCCCAGTATGGCTCGGCCCACGACCTCTTCGCTGTGGCCCAGCCCATAGATCGCCGCCGTGTCAATCCAATTCATTCCCAAATCGAGGGAGCGGCGAATCGCCGCGATGCTGTCCTCATCCGACTGAGGCCCCCAGCCAACCTTCCACGGTCCGCCCGCCGCCCACGCTCCAAATCCGACCGTCGTTATCTCGGGTCCGCTGCATCCCAGTTTGCGCTTGTCTGTCATAGTGATTCCTGTCCTCGAATTGTTGGATAAATGCGCCTCGGCGCATTGACGAAGCTGGCCGTAAGGGGGAATTCATAATCGCCGATGCGCGCGATTGTATGCACCCCTGTTACGACTGTCGCGAAAGGGCGAATAAACCGCAGCAGTACGCTTGGCTGCTCCACCCAACGCTTTGCCGCGATTTATTCGCCCGCATAACCACCTGCCCTCGACTATGGTCTGCGTTCGTCCGACTTCCGGCTTCCGACTTCCGACTTCCAGCGTGTCACTTCGCCTTCAGCCAGCCCTGCTTGGACAGCCATTCGGCGGCTCGCTCGGGCCAGTGAGTCGCCTCGTTTTCGGACGGGCGCAGGCCGTAGCCATGGCCGCCCTTCGGGTAAGTGTGCACCTCGCTCGGCACTTTCGCGTTCTTCAAAGCCAGCGCGTAGACGTACGCGTTTTCGACGTGCACCGGGTCGTCCTGAGTCATAGCGATGAAGGCGGGCGGCGTCTTCGCGTTGACCTTCAACTCCGGCGAAAGCTGTAACGAGCCATTCGGCTCCGTTAGGTAGGCGGGATAGATGAGAATCGTGAAGTCAGGGCGGCAGCTCTCCTTGTCCGCTTCGTCCACGGCGGGATAGGCGCGCGCCTCATAGTTGGTCGAGACTGCCGCCGAAAGGTGTCCGCCGGCCGAGAAGCCCAGGATTCCGATTCGATTTGGGTCTATGCCCCAATCCTTCGCGTTGTGCCGCACCATGCCCAGCGCGCGCTGCGCATCCTGAAGCGGCGCGGCGTACCGCGGGCGGTCCTTGCGAGCCGGTACGCGATACTTCAGCAGCACGCTGGTGACGCCGATGGAGTTCAGCCACTTGCAGACCTCCGTGCCCTCCAGGTCCATCGCCAGAATGGTGTAGCCGCCCCCCGGACATACTACTACTGCCGCGCCCGTGTCCTTCTCCTTCGGCGGCTTGAAGACCTGAATAGCCGGCTTCGAGACGTTGCCGAGTCGAATGATGTATTTGCCCGTCGGGTCCTCGCTCGGCTTAGTCATATCCTTCTCTTCGCCAATTTCGCCCATGTTAACCATATCACCTGGCGCAGCGCCGGGCCAGAGCAAGATCGGCTCTGTGGGCGGCGATTTGATTCGGGAAGAGGCCGGAGATTCTACACGGGCAAGAGTTGAGAGGACAGCTATCGTTGAGAGAACGAAAAGAGGTAGATTCATGCCTGCGCTCCTGGACGGCGTGTCGCTGAATTTGGTTTACGACCCGCTCGCCGCTATATTTCAATGTGCGTTCACCGAATGCCTTTCGGCCAGGACCGATTTGTGAATCCACATGAATATCCTCTTCTGGATCTTGGCCGCATTCGGACTCACCGTCTGGCTCCTCCCGCAGATTGAAGGCCGGCTGAGTGGGTGGCGGCCTGTCCACTTGAGGGACGTGCCGACTGATTCTCTCGCATCCTGGCCCCGCCTTTCCGTCATCGTTCCGGCGCTGAACGAGGAGGCGGCTATTGAATCGGCGATGCGGACACTGCTTGCGCTGGACTATCCGAATCTCGAGATAATTGCGGTGGACGACCGTTCGGCGGACAGGACGGGATATCTCCTGGACTCCCTTGCCGCGGAGGATTCGCGCCTGCGCGTCGTCCACGTAACCGAGTTGCCGCCGGGCTGGCTCGGAAAGAATCATGCGCTTCATTGCGCCGCTGGTCGGGCGGACGGCGAGTATTTGCTGTTTACCGATGCCGACGTTCATTTCGACCGGACGACTCTGCGGCGCGCGGTCACACTCGCGTCGCGGCAGAATCTCGACCATCTCGTTCTCTTTCCCGAAGTCGAGCTGCACGGATTCTGGGAAACGGTATCGGTCTGGTTTTTCGGCATCATGCTGACCATGAAGTACCGGCCCTGGAAGGTCCCGGACCCGAAAGCGAAATCGGCCTATCTTGGCATCGGGGCCTTCAACATGGTACGTGCGGAGGCATACCGGCGGATGGGCGGGCACGCGGCGCTGCCGATGGAAGTTGCGGACGATATGAAGCTCGGGAAAATGCTGAAGCAGTGCGGAGGCCGCGCGGATACCGCAGTTAGCGATGGGATGGTGCGCGTGCGATGGGTGGTGGGCCTGGGGGGAATCGTAGGGGGCCTCACGAAGAACATGTTCGCGGGATTCGGATTCAATCCTTTTACCGCGGTGGCAACATCAGCCGCTTTGTTCATATTCGCCGTTTGGCCGGCCATCGGCCTCTGGGTGGGACCGTGGGGCGCGAGAACGTTGTGCCTCTGCACCCTGCTGCTCATGGTCCTCACGGCAAAGATGGCCCCCGCGTCCGACGGCAAGTCTCCACTTTACGGCTTTGCGTTCCCGCTCGCCGGGCTGGTGGTGATCTACATTACTTTCAGGTCTATGTTCGTTACCTATCGGCAGGGCGGCATTCGCTGGCGCGGCACGTTCTATCCGTTGGAAGAGCTTCGCAAAGGGATTGTGTAACGGCGTCGCGGAGAGGGCAATGCCGGCAATGTCTCTTTTTCGCGAGCCTGGAAGGGAACCTCTTTTGGCGCGTCGAAACACTGATTAGCGCAATCATTTTTCAGGTACCTTCAATTCAGATTTCTCGCAGCCTACAGCATCACGAAAGGGGGGAGCGGACACAATGGAGACCGACCGCACCAATTCCAGACCGGAATCATCCGTGAATACTGATACCATTTCCCGGCAGACAGCCTCAAAAGTTGGCAGGCGCGAGCTTCTCGGCGGGGCGGCCAAATCTGCCGCGGCAGGAGCCGCAGGAGCGTTCGGCATTCCGATGTTCGTGCCGGCGTCGGCCCTCGCCAATCCCAGGAAGGGACGTATCGGCGCGAACGACAAGATTATCACCGGCCACATCGGGGTAGGCGGCATGGGCCGCAGCCACGTTCGCCCCGACGCCGCGATGATCTGCGACGTCGACGACAACCACGCAAACGAAGTCGCCAATGCCGTAGAGAAGAATCCCAAGCGCACGGTCGGCGGCCGCCCGGATACCACGCGGGACTTCCGCAAGCTGCTGGAGCGCAAGGACATCGACGCAGTCAGCATCGGCACGCCGGACCACTGGCATGCAATTATGTGCGTCATGGCGTGTCAGGCGGGCAAGCACGTCTACACCGAAAAGCCGGTCTGCAAGACCATCGAAGAAGGCCGGGCGATGGTCAACGCGGCGCGCAGATACAATCGCGTCGTGCAGGTGGGCATGCAGGGCCGCTCCAATCCCGACGTCGCGGCGGCGGTGCGCTATGCGCGTAACGGGATGCTTGGCAAGATCAAGCGTGTCGAGATCTGGCATCCGATCAACTTCAGCACGACGGAATACTACAAGCCCACCGAAGTTCCCGCGAATCTGGATTGGGACATGTGGCTCGGTCCGGCCCGCTGGACTTCCTATCACCCCCTGAAGGCCCACTTCAACTTCCGCTGGTTCTGGGATTCGGGCGAGGGGTTCATCCGGGACCGCGGCAACCACGCCATCAACTGCGTGTCCTGGATGACCGGCATGGACAGCTACAAGGGACAGGTCGCCTGCCGCGCCACCGGAACCCCCAAAACCGAAGGCATGTACGACGTGCCGCAAACCATGCGCGTCGAATGGACCTTCAGCGATCCGCAGTGGACCCTCGTGTGGGACCAGCCCGGCAAGCCGAATCCGCGCATGCCCGGCGACTGGGGCGCGACCTACTACGGCGACCGCGACGACCTCATCCTGCACGGCGGCGACGGCGGCGCGAAGACCGAGGAGAAGGCCTATCAGTATAAGGCGCCTTCCAGCGGCTTCGATCCCTATCTGTTCCCGGCGGAAACGGGCGACAACACCGAGCGCCACCGACTCAACTGGTTCGACTGCATTCGCACAGGCAAGCGGCCGGCTGCGGATATCGAGATCGGATTCACGGTCATCACCCTACCCATCGTCGGCAACATCGCCTATAGGCTCGGCCGCCCGGTCACCTACGACTATGCGTCGGAACGCTTCGTGAACGATGAAGAGGCAAACCGCTTCCTCAGCCTGCCGTACCGAGCCCCCTGGAAAGTGTGATTGGACTGTAACTGTGACAGTGATTGTGACTTTGAAGGAGAACCTTGGATGAATAACCCAGCAATTCAGGTCATTCCGCAGGACGCGGCCGTAAGCGGCCTCCTGAGCAATATCGAGCACGGCGATGCGGCGGCGCGGTCCACGGCCATCCGGCAGGCGGCCCTCGCCGGAACCGGCGCTATCGGCCCTCTCGGCAGGGTCTATGGAGGGAGCGATCCCGGCGCCGCCAAAGCCGCAGGCGAAGCGATCAATCGTATCGTCCACAATGCCGCGCGTCCGGAAGCCGTTAAAGAGAGGGGTGCGGCGGCGCAGCAGCTTGTCAGGCTCATCGGCGGCGAGCAGCCGCGCCAGGTGCGCGCGGATGCGCTCAAGCTGCTGGGTTTCGTGGGCGGGCCGGGCGAGGTCAATGCCATAGCCGAGCTGCTGAACGTTCCCGCCATTCGCGAGGACGCCCGGATGGCCCTGGAGCGAATCCCAGATCCTTCTGCGGAAACAGCGCTCAAGAACTCCGCCCGCACGGTTCCTTCCGACTACCGGGCGGCCATCGATCAGTCCCTCCGGCATCGCAAGATGAAGCCGAGAGAGGTTGGACTGAGGAGATAGCCTCAGACCGATCAACAGGCGAACGAAAATGACCGAAATAGAGGGACGGCGCGCGCCGCCCCTCCTTTCTGCGTATTGGAAGCCGGGAATCACAGCGCAGGCTGTTTCACATCCCGATAGATCGCGATATAGTGGTCCGCCATGCGAGTAGGAATATTCGTATTTTTGAAGGCCTTCCGTGGGGGCATGTGACAACTGACGCACCCGGACGCGGGATTGACTGGACAAGCATGCGCTTTCACTACGTGTTTTCCGGAGGCTTGATTCGCGGGCGGGGGTGCTGCATTAGTGGAGTGGCAGCTAAGGCATGCCGCTTCATAAAATTTAACATCTTTGGACGCATCTGTGTGCGGGTCGTGGCAAGAGAGGCACGAGAGCGCTCCCCCGCTCTTTGTAAAACAGGCGCTTTTCATGATGGCGTACGCCTGGAAGCGGTAAGTATACGTCGTTTCTTTTTGGTTCGTGATATCCTTCCCCGTGCGATGACACCGGCCGCACATCTCGTTGAGCTTTCCCGGCTCAATTTCGCTGAGCCTTTCCATGTGCAGACTGCCCTTTTCTCCCGCTCTGGCCGCTGCGATGTGAACGCTGCCCGGTCCGTGACACGATTCGCAGCCTACTCCATAGAATTTCGGTTCCGGGGTAAGACTCATTTCGGGAAGCGTCGTACTGTGGCAACCGATGCACCGGTTGCCCTGAGAAGCATACTTGGTCATGCCGAGTTCGCCATGAATGTCCGCCGGCTGGCCGGGATTCGGATACCAGCGGCGCAGCGAGGGGAAATAGCTCAAGTGCGCCTCAAGAAGCGTGCCGTCCTCCATCGCCGTCACGAATGTCAACCCGGATTTGCCCGCCCCGAGAGCATACTGCAATGGAGTTTCCGCGTAGGAAGGTTTTTGGGAAGTCAGGATGGATTTTCCGCCCGATTGCTTGAAGCCGTACACGCCATCAATGGAAGACGCCGGCGGAAAATCTTCCTTCAATCCGGCCGGCGTAACCGGCCTCAGGGTCGCCATGTGCCGGCTCGCCTGGTGCGCCTTGAAAATATCGGCGTGACAGGATTGACATGCCGCATTCCCAACGAATTGCGGGGGTCCGGCGCTAACTGACAGACTGGAGTCAGGCTGCGTCTTTATGCTCGCTTCCCGTCCTGGGCGGTGGCAACCCGCAACGAGCGCCGTTCCCACCGTAAGAAGGGACAGTATCCCTGCAAACGCGCGCGGATTAATTGCTAAACTCATTATTTATGTGGGTGTAAGCATACGAGAGGCTGGTCATAGCCAGCGCGGAACGAGCTTGAGGGAGATTGTCTTCATCGGTCAAAGATTATATCGCGGCTGCTAAAGCATGTCAAATCGGAACAAGAGAAGACATTACCAGTATGAACAACTTCTCCGGCTTTAAGTCGGCAGATCAAGAGGTTAAACTAAGGCCGAATCGCGATCTTGACGACATTGTCTTTGCGGTCACCGAATATGTGATACGCCTCAACAATGTCGTCCAGCCGGTAGGTATGGGTGAGCAATGGCGTCAGATCGACACGCCCGTGTCGAACCGTCTCGATCAGCCGCCGCATCCGCTCCTTCCCGCCTGGACACAGCGTGGTCACAATCTTGTAGTCGCCCAGCCCAGCGGCAAAAGCCTCGTACGGCACCTGCAGCTTGCCGGAATAGACGCCGAGGCTGGAGACCGTTCCGCCGGGCCGCAGGCAGCGCAGGCAGCTCTCGAAGGTTTCCTGCGTGCCGAGCGCCTCAATCGCGACATCCGCGCCTCCCCCAGTAAGTCGCTGCACCTCCGCAACCACGTCCTGCTCCCTGAAGTTGAGCACGACATCCGCGCCCATCCGCTTCGCCATCTTCAGCCGGTTCTCGTCGCTGTCGATACCGATGATAAGCGAGGCGCCCATCAGCTTCGCGCCCGCCGTTGCACACAGTCCAATCGGCCCCTGCGCAAAAACAACCACCGCATCGCCAATCTTAACCTTGCCCGATTCCGCTCCGCTAAAGCCCGTGGATGCAATGTCGGCAAGCAGGACTACCTGCTCGTCTGTTACGCCGCCGGGGATTTTGGCAAGGTTGGCCTGCGCATTGGGCACGAGCAGATACTCCGCCTGCGCTCCGTTGATGGTGTTGCCGAACCGCCATCCGCCCAACGCTTCGTAACCGCCGCCGTGGCCGCACTGCGACAAGCTGCCCGAGAGACAGGCGCGGCACTGACCGCATGGCGTAATTGCGCCCACAAGCACGCGATCCCCTACCTCGTAACCAACGATTCCAAGACCAAGCTCTTCGATGACTCCGACCGGCTCATGCCCTATGACCAGCCCAGGCGTTACCGGATACTCGCCACGCACGATATGCAGGTCCGTCCCGCATATCGTCGTCAGGGTGATTCGAATGACCGCCTCGCCCACTCCCGCGCGCGGCTTCGCCACCTCGCGAACCTGGAAGTCGTTCACCCCGCAAAACACGTTTGCCCGCATAGTCTTCATCTCTCTGTCTCCTTCTGTGCGCGTAGTGTCTGTAGTACCTGTTGTTACGCATTTTATTACCCCATTGCTTGCGCGGTGTTCCCATAGACACGCATACCGGAGTATGCCCGCCACGATTCGAATATGGTAAAACTGGAAAGCCAGAAAAGGAGGAGAGACGCTGGGACCGTCGAAAGCCTATCACATGCGGGGTTATCGAAGTCAATTATGCAGCCGGGGAGATAGGTGATAGTTATGGCAGAAGCTGATTCAGGAATGACACGACGAGAAGCGCTCGCGGCAACAGCGGCGTTTGCAATTCCGGCCATCGTGCCGAGCAGCGCGCTTGCAAACCCCCGGAAGGGGCGGAAGGGCGCGAACGACCGAATCGTCATCGCCAATATCGGCGTGGGCGGCATGGGACGCACTCACGTCCCTGCGGACACGGCCGCCCTCTGCGACGTGGACGAGACGCGCGCCGCAGACGTTGTCAACAGCGTCCTGAAAAGCGGCAAGCGAACAGTTTCACAGCCGCCCGACCTCGTAAACGACTACCGCCGAATCCTGGACCGCAAGGACATCGACGCGGTGACTATCGGGACGCCGGACCACTGGCACGCCATGATGACGGTCCACGCCTGCCAGGCGGGCAAGCACGTCTACAGCGAGAAGCCGACCTGCCGTACGCTGGAAGAGGGCCGCGCAATGGTCAACGCGGCGCGGCGCTACAACCGCGTCGTCCAGATTGGGGCGCAGGGCCGGTCCCATGCCAACGCGCGCGCCGCCTGCCAGTACATCCGCGGCGGCATGCTGGGACGCGTGTCGCACGTGGAGATATTCCACCCCGACAATCCCACGACCGCCGAGACTTACAAGCCGGCTACCGTGCCATCCACGCTCGATTGGGACCTCTGGGTCGGCCCGGCGCGTTGGCGGCCCTACCATCCGCTCTACCATCCCGCCCGGTTTCGCTGGTTCATGGACCTGGGCGGCGGGCAGATACGCGACCGCGGCAACCACGCCATGAGCATCGCCAATTGGCTTATGAATAACGACGACTATCGCGGAATCGTCACCGTGGATGCGACAGGAATGCCGCAAACAGAGGGAATGTTTGATACGCCGCTCAAGCTCAAGGTGACCTACAGATTCCAGAATCCGGACTGGAAGCTCACCTGGCGGCAGGGCGACGTGCCGAAAACGCACGGCCTGTGGGGAGCGACTTATCATGGCGACCGCGACAGCCTAATCGTGATTCAGGGGGACAACGCCTGCGAGACCGAGGCGAAGGCCAAGGAGTATGTGCCGCTAGCGGGCAAAGAGGTCTATCTGCACCCGACCGATCCGGCGTTGAGCGCTACCGAGCGTCATCGCGAAAACTGGATGGACTGCATTCGGACCGGCAAGCGCCCCGCCACCGACGTGGAGCTCGGCTACCGCTCGTGCACGCTCTGCATCCTGGGCAACACGGCCTACCTGCTGGGGCGCACGCTTCGTTACGATATGGCGACCGAGCGGTTTATAGGTGATGAAGAGGCGAATAGAATGATCGCGGAACCATATCGGGCGGGCTGGACGTTCTGAAGCGGCGGTTTTCAAGCGTAATGGCAGCCACAGGCCGCGAAGGCGGCCTTCGTTTCGCAGCCCGGACATTTATGTTCGGGTAACGGCTCGCTCAGTTAAACCGTTTCCATACCTGTAGTACCGTGTTTCCCGGCGTGCCAAAAAGCGGCTTGACAGGGGCTTGGAAGTAGGGGACGTATGCGCCATCAAGTATCGGAGTCTCCAGCGTTTCCGCGCCATACCATCGGATAATATAGTCCGGTCTGCGGAGCAGAATCTCTCGACCGATGGCTGAGCTTGTGGAGGTGTAGTCACCGGTTACGCCTGTGCGGAATCGATTCAAGCCGGGGAGGTGCGCGATTCCGCTATCCGTGAGGCCGTAGGTATCCAGCCAGCGGAGGCCGGGAGTGAAATAGGGGACCGCTCCCACCTCGCTGAACGCGATCAGGGAGCCGGGCGTCAGCCTCCAGTTCAGTATGTCGGCGGTTATGAGGGTATTTTCCATTCGGTAGCCGCGCACCAACCCGCGCGAATCGACCGCCCATCCCTTCTCCGCCCACGAGGCTAACCCCTCCGAGGGATTATGATATTCGGTTGCAGCCCACAGACAGGCAGCAATGAAACCAGCCGCCCCAAAAGCCCCTATCGCGCGTCCAATCTTGCCCTTTCCTGTCTTCGCCAGTGCCTCCGCAGGCTCCGCAAGTCCCGTGACTATAAGCAGCGTCCATAGCGGGACAACCGCCATCATGTACCGCCAGCCCTGCATCCAATCGCCGCCCGCCCGTGTGGCCACTAGCAATTGCACCGCCACGAATAACGGGATGATAAGCGCGCTCCGTTGGCGGATACGCTCGGAGGCGGCCCCCGCTACCGCGCCAAGCCAGAGCAGAACCGAAACGGCAACGAGCGGAATCCGCCCATTCAGGTTGAGGAACACTGTACGTAGCGCGTATGCCGGGCCCATACCGAAGTCAAGCGCCGCCTCCAGCGGCATATTCTTCGCAAAGTAAGTATTGGGCATCCACCATCCATAATAGGCATGCCTCCACACGAAGAAGAGCGCGGCGGGAACGAAAGTGACAGCCAGCCACAGCCCGTCGCGCCGCTCGAATCCGCGCCGCCGGATATCGAGCGCGAACGGAACGAGAGCGGCAAAAAGAAAGAGCAGTCCCTCGGCGCGATTCAATGCCACTCCGAGCAGGCAGAGGGCGGACAGCCAGCCCCTCCCCATCCGCCGCTCGCGCACGAACAGCAGAGCGGCAAGCGTAACAATCAGCATCTGGAAGGAGGTCTCCATCCCGTCGATGGCGCTGAGCGCCAGACTCGGATTCGCCCCCAGCAGAACCGGCACAGCCGCGCGCGCCCACGTCGGCAGATCCAGTTCTACGGCGAGCCGCCACGCGGCAAGCAGCGCGCTAATTGCAAATAGAAGCCCCAACACTTTTGCTTTGAACAGCACGTCTCCCGGCGCCCACATTAGCAGGCTCGTGAGGAGCATGTAAAGAGGGCACGAGTAGCCTTCCGTATGCTCGCCGGGATTGAAAACGGGACCGAATCCATGCTGCAGGTTCCAGGCGTAGCGGTAAGTAATAAAGGCGTCATCATGCACGAACGCAAACACGCGGAATGCAAGAAAAAGCAGCGCGCCGACTCCGACCGCCAGCCCGATTCGCTCACCTGTGGTGATTCCTCCCGGCGCGGAGGCTTCTGCCTTAAACGGGGTGGATTCTTCGATGGTTACCTCGTTCATCTTAACGGAGCGCCTCCTACCCTCTATTATGGCGTTTTCGCCTCGTCCCTGATAACGTCCTTGTCCACGCAGTCTGCCGGCTGTTCGCCGTGTTGAGGCGGCATTCAAGAGGATTAAATCGTACGGTAGGTGAATTAAGTTACGAAATTACAGCGTACTTCGAAAGTACTGCGTGCAGAGTGAGCAAAGGCGATATGACTTCTAAAGCCAACAGCTTCGTTCTTTTCGATTGCAATGCTCCTCCCGCCGCGCCACCCCGATTTTCGCGAATATATTCCGAAGAATGACATTAGGATAGCAGAGCCGATGGATAGTCCATTGAAATTTGGCGTGATCGGAGCGGGGGCATTCGCGTCGCGACGCCATATCCCGGATATTCTACAGAATGAGGATGCCAGCCTTGCCGCGGTCTGCCGCCGCGACCCGGAAGCTCTCGCGCGGCTGGCGGTCCACTTTCAGGCCGGGCGAGCATATGCCGACTGGCGTGCGATGCTCGATGAATGTGCTCTCGACGCCGTCGTCATCGCTACTCCACATAACCTGCATTATGAGCCTGCGCGAGCGGCGCTGGAACGGGGCCTGCACGTTCTTCTCGAAAAGCCGATGACGGTCAGAGCGGAGGAGGCGCGGGCGCTGAGGAACCTCGCGAACACGAAGCGACTGACGCTGGCGGTGGCCCTGAATCCACCCTACTGGGCGCACTGTCATGCGATTCGGCGCGCCATCCGAGCCGGGCGGATCGGCGAGATTGAATCCGTGAGCTTCTACTGGACGGGCAATTCGGGAGTCGTGTTCGGCGACGTTCCGATGCCCGTAGACACTCCTGGGCCCGTTCATCCCACGCTCTTCCGCGCCGACGCGGAAGCGTGCGGCGGCGGCCATTTCATGGATGGCGGCGCACACCTTGTCAGCGAGATTCTCTGGGTGACCGGCCTGCGGGCTGTAAAGGCCGCCTGTCTGATGGACAGCACACCCTCCGACCGCAGGGCCGCGCTGGCGCTCACCTTCGAGAACGGAGCCATTGCAACGATTGACAGTATCGGAAACAGCCGCTCAGGCAATCGCAGGGTGCGCAACACAATAGGCGGTTCGAGCGGAACGATAACGATTGAAGGCTTCGACTTTCAGACGACCATTTCGGAGGATGGCGGCGAGCCCGTGACGTTCCACGAAGGCTGCCTCCCTCCCGTTGCCGGCCCAATTGCCAATCTGATTGACGCTGTCCGGGGACGTGGCGCGCTGTTCTCGGATGCGAACCATGGCGTACACGTCACGGAAGTCCTCGAAGCTGCGTATGAATCTGCGGCGACCGGCCGCACAGTCGCGTTATGAGCAGAGGGGTGGTTTGATTGCGAGGATTCGGTTCTCACCGCAAGACCGGACAACCCCACGCGAGAGCAATAATACGTTTGGTCCGACAGGCTACGCTATTCGGATTTGTTGCGCTGACTACCCTGATTCCAAATGGTTGCGGGCGGGCGGTTCCGCACGGCCCGGCCACGCCCGGCAGTCCTCCGCTCGCGGCCAATTCGAAGGCGCTGTTCGAGAATGTTACGGAACGCTCCGGAATACGATTCCGCCACACAAACGGCGCTTCGAGTCTCTTTCGCTTCATTGAATCGACACCTGCGGGCTGCGCATTCGTCGACTTCGACAATGACGGCTTTCTTGATGTATTTATGATTCAGACGGGGCCGTCCGAACGGCCTGGGCCCGGGCTGGTTCGACCGCACTGCGCGCTTTACCACAACGCCGGCGACGGGACATTTCGCGACGTGACGGCGGGATCCGGACTGGATTGCGACCTTGGCTATGCGCATGGGGTTGCAGTAGGAGATTACGATAATGACGGCTACGAGGACCTTTTCATTACCGGATACGCGGGGAATCATCTTTTTCACAATGAGCATGGGACTGGCCGGTTCACCGATGTAACGCGCCAGATGGGCCTGGATGGTTCGCATAATGGAGGGTACGCCACCAGCGCCGCGTGGGGCGATTTCGACAACGATGGCAGGCTCGATCTCTATGTCTGTTACTATTGCCCCTGGTCGTGGCAGATGGACCGGCCCTGCGAAGACAGCGCAGGCGATCCCGATTACTGTTCTCCTCTGGTCTATGCTCCCGCTTCCCACCTACTCTATCACAACGATGGCGCACGGTTCACGGATGTCAGCGCTCGAAGCGGGATTGGTAAGGTGAAGGGGCGCGGTCTTGCGGTGGCGTTCGTGGATTATGACGGCGACGGATGGGCGGATATCTTCGTGGCGAACGACCTCACCCCGAATATGCTCTGGCACAACAATCACAATGGAACCTTCACGAACGCGGCTCTCGAAGCTGGGTGCGCGCAGAGCGAAGGCGGCAGCGTCATGGCGGCCATGGGGATTGGCGTGGCCGACTTCGATCATACGGGCCGAGACAGCCTCTTCGTCACGAACTTCAGCGGTAAGCCGAACACGCTGTTCAAGAATCTCGGCGGGCGACTGTTCCAGGACGTCAGCTTGCAGGCCGGCGTGGCGCAGCCGCACATGAATTTTCTCTCTTTCGGGTGCGAGTTCATCGATTATGATGCGGACGGATGGGCCGATCTGTTGATCGCGAACGGTCACGTGCAGGTTACGGCGAGCAAGCATATGGCAGGCATGACGTATGCCGAGCGCAAACAGCTTCTGCATAACCAAGGCAACGGCACATTCCGCGAGATCAGCGACCCTGCGGAGCTCGGCGGCCTCTCAAACCCTACGGTGGCGCGCGGGCTGGCGTGCGGTGATTTCGACAACGACGGGCGAATTGATGCGTTGTATAACAACCAGAACGGACCCGCCGAGCTGTTCCACAATCTTGACCGGACTCCAAACCACTGGGTCTCTTTCAAAGCCGTCGGAACGAAGAGCAACCGGGACGCTGTTCTCGCGAAATTCACGGTTCGCTCGGGCGGGATGACGCAGACGGCTACAGTGCGCGGCGGCTCCAGTTTCTCATCGTCAAGCGACCGGCGCATTTATTTCGGGCTTGGCGCCTCGACCATCATCGATTCCGTCGATATCCGGTGGCCGAGCGGAAAGCTGGACACGCTGCGCGGCGTGCAAGCCGACGCCATGTACATCGTGACGGAGGGGCGAGGAATAACCGGTCGCCAGCCCTCGCGTACTCGCGGCATGGTGAGCGCCATCACACCACCGCAGACCCCGGCGACAGACATCGCCGGCAACTGATCCCCTTGCCGGCGTCTCTCCTGAAAATGTGGAGGCGGGCGCGGCAAAGATCTGGCAGCCTGAATGCAATTTTTACACTCGTCTACAGCTTATTCGCGTTATTCACGCAGCAGAGTACGGTGGATTTGAAGAACAGTGCTAAAATAGTAAGGTTCGAATTTCGCCGCGCGTACTTTTGGTGCTTTACTTATTTCTTTGAGAATCCAGCAGGTTCAGCGCTCAACGGGCGATTGAAAGACGAGCACACCCCACAGCATCACCCCGGTTCCGGCTCGAACGTCAGCGCGGCTTCGCGCCCGACATGGCCGTCAGCCCGTTTTTGCGCGGTATTTGATTCGTGGCATTAGATTCAGCGTAGGATAGTTAATCATCATGCCAGAAAATCCGACCGAATCCGAACGTCGGCCCGCCAATAGCGACCATGAAATTAGCATCGATTTCACCCGGCTGCTAACGCTGATCCGCAGGCATCGCGGGAAATTCGTCACCGTCGGCCTATTCAGTTTCCTTCTTGGGATGATTCTTTGCGCTACGCTGATCCCGCAATCGTTCACCTCGCAAATCTCACTCTCTTTTCCCCAGGCGGCTCAGCCTACCGCCCTGAATCTTTTGACCGGGTCGGGCGGGACCGGATCGCGCTATATAGGCGTACTGCGCAGCCGTCGATTTGCCGAGGAGGTTGAGCGGCGGGCAGGTGTGACGAAGCTTTGCGGATTCACCTCCGACGAAGATGCGGTCGATGCGATTGTCAAGGGCCTCAACATTAACGACAACATTCGCGACAGCCTTGTATATGTTAGCGTAACGCTGCCCGGACCCCCGCGCTTCGCTCCGGGATCTGCCCCGCGTCGCGCCAGCGTAAAGGAGGCAGCGGCCAAAGCGGCCAATGCGTACGCGGACGTGCTTCATGAATACATGGCGACATCGGATACGGACAGAGATTCAGTGCTTTTGAGGGCCGCGAACGAGCAGTTGAGCCGCGCCCAGAAAGCATACGAGCAGGCGGTCTCGCGGCTTGGTGAATTTGTAGTCAGGCCCCGCCGGCAGACGATGACGATGACGACCCCGCAGCCGGAAGCGGATGGATCGGCGCCTGAAACGGGTTCCGAGCGCACGGCGGCAACCAGTCGAGGCGGCGATTCATCCGGCGCTCCGCTCTCTTCGACGGCCGCCAAGGAGCTCGAATCGCTCTATATCGAACGCGGAAAACTGGTGGCGGACATTCAGTCCGCGGGGGCCGCGCGGCAGACCGGAGATCAACTGCGCCGTGGGCAGTTGAGCCGCCTCAACTCCCTCCCAGAAGAGGACCCGCTCCTGGCGAACGCACGCGCCGCCGTCAACGCGGCGCGCATGGCGAGAGACACTGCGAGCATCCAGCTGGGGCCCGACAACCCGGACATTATCAGAGCTCAGGAGAGGCTTAAGCTGGCCGAAGCCAACCTGCGCAAACAGACCAGGGCCATTGCACAGCGCGATACCACTGAAGACGTAAACGCCCAGGTGACCCTGCGCGGCCTGCTCGCCCGCTCAGACGCCGTAAATCGCTTGATTGCCGCCGCAGAAAAGAAAGCGCAGAGGGGCTTGGCATTCTCGCAGCAGTTCGAGCGCAGGCGCAACGATGTCCTGCTGCGCTTGGAGGTATTGAAAACGACAGCCTCTCAGGCGGCTATCTTATCGCTTCAAACAATCTCCCTGAAAAACAGAATGGCGGCCGTGGATACCGCGAAGCTCGCCAAATCCGGTTCGCCCAATCTTACCATGTTCTTGATCATCAGCATTTGTGGCACGGGGATGGCGCTTTGCGTTCTCCTCATACTCATTGCTTTGAGGTCGGAACCAGGGCCGACGGCAAACAGCCGTGCATATTCCTGACCGGCGTCCAACATAACGGTTTCTGCTCTCTGTCATACGGCAGTCGTGTAGCAGCCGTGCGGCAAGCCGGAAAGGTAGGAAAGGCGTACAATGCAGGTCGTCATTTTATGCGGCGGACAGGGCACGAGGCTCCGCGAGGAGACGGAGTATCGTCCCAAGCCGCTCGTGGATGTGGGAGGCCACCCGATACTTTGGCATATAATGAAGCTCTACGCCCACTACGGCCTGCGTGACTTTGTTATGTGTCTCGGCTATCGCGGTTACATGATCAAGGAGTATTTCCTTAATTACGAGGCGATGAGCAACGACTTCACGATCTGTCTCGGAAACAGCGGAACCGACTACGGCATCAAATATCACGGGGCGCACGAAGAGCAGGATTTTCGCGTAACCCTTGCCGATACGGGCCTCGATACAA
Organism: Chthonomonadales bacterium; assembly: GCA_038229495.1. Taxonomy (GTDB): domain Bacteria; phylum Armatimonadota; class Chthonomonadetes; order Chthonomonadales; family CAJBBX01; genus JBBROJ01. The sequence goes on along the minus strand of JBBROJ010000018.1, from coordinate 33,515 downwards.
TGACCGGCGCGCGTGTGAAGCGTATCGAAGGGTATATTGACTCCGATACATTTATGGTTACCTACGGCGATGGGCTGAGCGACATCAACATCGGCAGCCTGCTGGAGTTCCACCATTCTCATGGTCGCCTCGCGACCGTTACGGCTGTGCGACCGCCTTCGCGGTTCGGGATTCTGGACGTCTCACCGGAATCTCAGGTGAAGAAGTTTGTCGAAAAGCCGCTGACGGCCGGCTGGGCGAGCGCCGGCTATTTTGTTTTTAATCGTAAAGTATTCGATTTCCTATCCGTGTCGCCCGACTGCGTTCTGGAGGGTGACCCGCTGGAGCGTCTCTCCGCGGCGGGCGAATTGATGTCGTACAGCCACGAAGGTTTCTTTTTTGCTATGGATACCTATCGCGAATATCTCCATCTGAATGAGATATGGAATTCCGGCCAGGCTCCCTGGGCCATGTGGAGAAACAGCAATGCCTGAATCTCCCAGCTTTTGGTCAGATCGGCCAACGTTTGTCACGGGCGCGGCGGGATTGGTAGGAAGCCGGCTGGTGAGGCGTCTGGTCGCGCAGGGGGCCGATGTCGTGTGCCTCGTTCGTGATTGGGTTCCGCAGTCGGAGCTGGTTCAATCGCAGTCCTGGGACAGCGTGAAGGTTGTTCGAGGAGATGTCTGCGACCAGACGCTGCTGGAACGCGCCCTGGGCGAGTACGAGATCGATACGGTTATTCACCTGGCCGCTCAGACCATCGTAGGGATAGCGAATCGCAACCCCGTCTCCACCTTCGAGTCGAACGTCCAGGGGACGTGGGCGCTGCTCGAGGCCTGTCGCCGAAGCCCGAAAGTGAAGCAGGTTGTTGTCGCCTCTTCGGACAAAGCGTATGGCGATCAGGAGATTCTGCCTTATAGCGAGGAGACTCCGCTTCAGGGCCGGCACCCATACGACGTGAGCAAGTCATGCGCGGATTTGATAGCGCAAAGCTATGCGGTCTCCTTTGGGCTGCCGGTCGCGATTACGCGCTGCGGCAATTTCTACGGTGGCGGCGATTTGAACTGGAACAGAATCGTTCCGGGTACAATCCGCTCCATTATCCGTGGGCAGCAGCCCGTCATCCGCTCCGACGGACATTTCGTGAGAGACTATTTTTATGTGGAGGACGGCGCGGCCGCCTATATGCTGCTCGCCGAAAAGCTGGCGATCGATCCTTCTCTAGAAGGCGCGGCCTTCAACTTCTCCAATGAATTACAGGTGACGGTTTTGGATCTGGTGGGACGAATTCTGAAGATCATGGATTCCGACTTGAAACCGATCATCCTCAACGAAGCCAGTAACGAGATCCGGCATCAGTATTTGAGCGCGGAGAAGGCACGAAAACTGCTGAGCTGGTCGCCGTTGTATACGCTCGACGATGCGTTGTGCGCGACCGTGCAGTGGTACTCGAACTATTTTGCGAAGGGCGCCGCCGCGCGGCAGCGGACCTGATGCGCGCGCTCGTCACAGGCGCAAGCGGCTTCATCGGATCCTATCTCACCGAAAGACTGCTTAACAACGGAGATACGGTCGCTGTCCTTCACCGACCGGAAAGCGATCTTTGGCGCATCCGGCCGCACCTGCCGCGCATAGTCTCAATCGTTGGCGACATGGCCTCGCTTTCCGATGCTCGCGCGCAAATTGAAGCGTTCGGGCCGGAGATCATCTTTCACCTGGCTTGGCGCGGAGTAAGCAATCGGCACCGCAATGACGAGTGTCAGCTTACCCTCAACCTTCACCCCACGTTGGAACTGGCCCGAATGGCTCGCGAGCTCGGGTGCCGCGCGTGGATAGGATTGGGTTCTCAAGCGGAGTATGGTCCCCAGGCCGACATAATCGACGAAAAGAGGCTTCCACACCCTACAACAATGTATGGTGCGGTAAAGCTGAGCGCCTGTTTTCTCACCCGGCAGATCCTGTCTGATTCCGACACCCGGTTTGCATGGCTGCGCCTGTTCTCTTCCTATGGCCCCAAAGACGGCCCGGATTGGATGCTTCCCAGCCTCATTGGCGCCCTGCTGCGTAGTGAACGCCCCGCGCTTACAGCCGGCGAACAGAAGTGGGACTATATCTACGCGGCGGACGCCGCCGAAGCGATTGCCCGGACGGCAGAGTCGCCTCGCGCTCATGGAATCTATAACCTGGGGTCCGGCAGCGCCTATCGCCTCCGTGCGGTAGTAGAGCAGATTCGCGATATAATAGACCCCATGCTTCCCCTTGGATTCGGGGAAGTGCCGTACAGGACCGATCAGGTGATGCACCTCCAGGCTGACATAAGCAGGTTAAGGCGGGATACGGGCTGGCAGCCTGAAACCTCCCTGGAGGACGGAATACGGCAGACGGTTGCGTGGTATACCGAGCGCCTGGTAAGCTGCGCAACGACTTCTTAGAAGCAGCGCTCTTATAGCAGCGGCGCTGCGGTATATTGCGGAGGTTTCTCCCCACCGAGAATTTGCGAATAATGCGTGTTAGGAAGGAAACGATAGTATATGTCGCTGGCTGAACAGAATTGCCGCCTGTGTGGAAACGCAATAAACACAATACATAGTGAGCCGGATTTTGCACTATACAACATTCCGCAGGGAGCCCAGTTTCTGCCGACTCGCGAACAGTTGGGGAGCGACAAGGGCACGAGCATTCGCGTGGTTGCCTGCCGCGCTTGCGGGCATGTCCAGTTGCAGGGCGAACCGCTTGTATATCACGACGAAGCCACCTCCGCTACCGCATATTCGGAAGCAATGCTCAACCACAGGCGCGAGCAGGCTGAAGAGTTCGTGTCTCGATTCCATCTTCAGGGCAAAAAGGTCCTGGAAGTAGGCTGCGGAGACGGTCATTTCCTCGCGCTGCTCTCCGACCTGGGCGCAATTCCAACGGGCATAGACCCAGCGCCGAGAGCGATTGGAATCGGCCATCAGAAAGGGCTGTCAATTCAGCGTGGGTATGTGACCGGCGAATCTCAAATTTCCGGCGGACCCTACGACGCGTTCGTAACGTTCCATGTTTTGGAACATGTGCCGGACCCCAACGATTTCTTCCGAGGCATCCACGCAAACCTGTCGGAAAATGCCGTGGGCATGATTGAGGTGCCGAGCCTCGAGCAGCTCGTCGAGGGGGGCCGGTTCTATGACGTTCTGGTTGATCACCTGTCATACTTTTCCACCCGAGCGCTGCGAATGGTGCTGGAGCTGAACGGGTTTGACGTGCTGGAAGTGCGGCGGGATTGGAATGGAGAGCATGACATTGCCATCGTCCGCAAGCGCACACGCACGGGCCTGGAGACGCTGCGGCAATCGATGGAGCAGATTACCGCAGTGTTGAACAATCTTGTCAGCTGCCAGATAGACCAGGGCAAGCGCGTCGCATTCTGGGGCGCAAGCCACCATGCCATTACACTGCTGGCAACAACGGGCGTTCAGGGAATTGAGTACGTGGTTGATTCAACTCCTTACAAGCAGGGTCGGTTCATGCCTGTTTCCCACTATCCTATCGTCGCGCCGGATAAGCTCCGCACGGACCCGGTCGATGTTCTCGTCGTGACGGCTCCGAGATACCAAGATGAGATTATAGGGCAGATCCGGGAGGAAATAAAGTTTACAGGAAAACTGCTGCTGCTCCAGGGAGATAGGTTGGAGACGATACAGGAAGGTTAATGCGTTGGAACTAAACCGGGAATTGCTTCTTGACCTCTACTCGTCCATGCTGACGGCACGCTTCGTGGATGAGCGGATTGTCGATGAATATAACAATCGAAACATACGGGGCCCCGTGCACCTCAGCATCGGGCAAGAGGGTATCGCCTCCGGCGTGCTGACGAGCTGCCGCGTAACGGATTGTGTTGTCAGCACTCATCGCTGCCATGCGCACTACCTCGCCAAAGGCGGGGACATGCCGGAAATGGTGGACGAGCTCTACGGCCTGCCTACCGGTTGCTGCAGGGGGAATGGCGGTTCCATGCACCTGTTCGATCGGAAGGTCAACATGTGGGGAGCCAGCGCGGTTTTGGGCGGTTCGATTCCGCTAGCATGCGGCCTCGCGCACAGCCTCAAGCGGAAAGGCGACGACATATGCGTCGCATTCATAGGTGATGGCGGAACGGATGAGGGAGTTTTTTACGAAGCCCTGAATCTTACAGCCACTCTGGGTCTCCCCGTCTTGTTTGTTGTCGAGAACAACCAGCTTTCGACGCTTACCCCGTTGTCGAAACGGCAAGCACAGCCCGACATCGCCGCGAAGGTGCGCGGATTCGGCATCGAATCCGTAGACGTCGACGGCAATGACGTAATAGAAGTCTATTCCCGCGCCGCCCGGCTTATCGCCTCCGTCCGGCGTGATTCCGCCCCGCGTGTTCTGGTAGCGAACACTCATCGATTATGCGCGCACGTCGGCCCGGTTATCTACCAGTTGGGCGGTATCGGGGGCGACGATGAGCTCGAAATGAAGCTTGGCCGGGAACCGCTGAACACGTTCGTTACGTACGTGCGCGATAACTGCCCCGGCCTGCTGGACGCGATGGATCGGCGCAAATGCGAGATTCTGGCGGCGGTGGATTCGGCGTTCGCCGGAGCTAAGGAGCGGTTTGCCGCGCAGCTCGCGCAAACGAATCTTCCCGCTCCTCCTCCTCCGGAGCCTTCGCGAGTTTGAGTGAGAGGAATTGCATTGTGGCCGCGCCGCCTTATTCCGTGGCCGCCTTATTCCGTGGCCGCCCTATTCCGTGGCCGCGCTTCCGGGTCGTGCCTGAAATCACAGAGAGGTCTTATGATGCAAGTATCTTTTGGCGAGGCGATTCGCCTGGCTACCGTACAGGTCATGGAGGCGGATTCCGGCGCGTTCGTATACGGCGAGGGGATTAACGATCCGGGCGGATTCTTCGGTACCACCGTCGGCCTAATCGACCAGTTTGGCGAGGATCGCTGCTTCGACGTCCCGAATTCCGAAGAGTGTTTGACGGGGTTCGCGGTGGGAGCCTCCCTGCTGGGAGCTCACCCGCTTTTTGTAAACCTTCGCGCCGACTTCCTGCTGCTGGCAATGAATCAAATCGTGAATCACGCGGCCAAATGGCCCACGATGAGCGGCGGCCAGTGCAACGTTCCTATCGTCATCCGCGCAATCGTCGGGCGAGAGTGGGGGCAGGCTGCCCAGCACTCCGGGGCATATCACGCGTTGTTCGCGCATGTGCCGGGAATCGACGTGCTGGTTCCCTCTACCGTAAAGAACGCGGCCGGTCTCTTGATCTCGGCTTTCCAGTCGGAACGTCCCTCGATCATGTTCGAATCGAAGCTCCTCTACACCCTGAACGACGACCTCTCCCTCCCGATACAGCCCCTTCCCATCGGCAAGGGGGAGATTGTGCGCGAAGGAACCGATCTGACAATGATTGCCGTATCGGAGCAGGTGCACTTCGCCGGACAGGTTGCGGACGATCTAGCGAAGAAGGGAATTCAGGCCGAAGTGCTCGACCTGCAATGCGTGCAGCCAATAGACAGTGAATTGATAATCGAATCGGTCGCGAAGACCCGCCGGGTAGCGGTGTTTGACATCGGCTGGACAGGTTTTGGCCTTTCGTCGGAGGTTGCGCGGATCGTTTGCGAATCCGGGGCCGGGCCGCTGCGGAGTCGAATGATCAGCAGCGGCCAGGAGAGACAACATACGCCCGCAAGCTGCTTCCGGGAATACGAGCACTATCCTCTCCTGGACAAGGTTGTCACGCAGCTAGTCGAGAGCATGGGATAATTCTCGCAGGAACGACAAGCGGCAGCAATGGCAATCGATAGCGTGCCCTACATAAGCCGTTCAACTTTGCGAAAAATGCTCTGGAGACTGGGTATTGACCGCGCGGTCGCCTACGTGGTCATTGGACGTGGCTGGACGACAATTGCCGGGGCGGTCTCCCTTATCTTTGTCGCGCGTCTCCTCTCGCCGGTAGAGCAGGGCTTCTACTACACCTTCGCCAGCATTCTGGGCTTGCAGGTCTTCTTCGAGCTGGGGCTGACGTATGTAATGATGCAGGTCGCCAGCCATGAGAGGGCCCGCCTCGAATGGACGGAACAGGGTACGCTCGCCGGGGACGCGATTGCAAAGGGCCGCCTGGCTTCGCTGCTTCGCCTCGCCCTGCGGTGGTACGGCGTTGTCGCCGCCCTGATGCTTCTGATGGTCCTGCCGGCGGGCTGCCTGTTCTTCGCTCGAAATCAAGGGGCCGTATCCCAGGCGGCGTGGCTCATACCGTGGATTTGGCTGGCGTTTTCTTCGGCGGGAGCGCTCTACCTGAGCCCGCTCTTCTCCATACTGGAGGGCTGCGGATTGGTCGCGGAAGTCGCGGCAATGCGCATGCTCCAGTCGCTCTCGTCGAATTTAATGCTATGGGTTGCCCTGGCGCTTCGAGGCGGATTGTATGCCGCCCCGATCTACAGCACGGCTGTTTTTGCCTGTGGGGCCGCCTGGCTGCTGCACAATAAGCTTCCCTTTTTTCGCGACCTGCTTTCCACTCCCGCCGACGGCGGACCCATAAGCTGGCGTACTGAGATCTGGCCCTTCCAGTGGAAGATCGCATTGAGCTGGCTGTCAGGCTATTTCATTTTCAACCTGTTCACACCGATTCTCTTTGCATCATTTGGGCCGGCCGCGGCAGGGCAGATGGGCATGAGCATCTCTATCGCCACGACTCCTGCCGCGATTGCACTGGCATGGGTGACGACCAAGGCAGCGCCCTTCGGCGTGTTGGTCGCGAGAAGAGAGTTTCGCTCGCTCGACGAACAGTTTGGCCGGTGCCTGCGCCAGTCACTGGTGGTTGCGGGCCTCGGCGAGCTGCTGCTCTGGGCGGCGGTCTACTGCCTTTATGCCAGCCATAGCCCGTTCGCGCACCGCATTCTTCCGCCTCTGCCGTTTGGGTTGCTGGTTATCGCCACCGTCTGCAACCATCTTGTAGCCGCCGAAGCGACCTATTTGCGCGCATACAAGCAGGAGCCGTTTCTAATCGTTGCCATCATCAACGGACTTCTGATTGGCGTTTTCAGCTATCTGTTGGGGAGAATCTATGGACCGCTGGGTATGATGAGCGTTTACGCTGCGGTCACGCTGATCGTGGGTTGTCTTGGCGGTACGTCGATTTTTTTACGCAAGAAGCGCATCTGGCAGCGCGTGTTGATGAATGAGGCGGAAGCACAGTGCGCCTGACGGTGGCTATTCCCACCTATAATCGGAACGAGTACCTGCTGCGCAATCTGCCCGTGGTGCTGGAGCAATTGAGCCCGGAGTGCTCGCTTCTCATTATCGATAATCACTCCGATGAGCCGGTCGCTGACGCCCTGCGGGATCTGCTGTCCAGGTATCCCCAGGCGAATATCAGAATCGTCAGGAACCTAACCAACATTGGAAGCGGAGCGAACATTCTCCGCTGCATGGAGCTTTGCATCGCCGACTGGCTCTGGATGGTGGGAGATGACGACGCTGTCACTTCCGATTCGGTCGCGCTGGTTCTCAGAGATATAGGCGCTCATGGCGACTGCGTCTACCTTAACTACTGCTCACCGCATTTCAGCCGCGCCGAATCGTTTACCACGCAGGGGATGGACGATTTTATTCGCCGGATGGACTCCTATTCCAACGTTCTCTTTATGTCCGTGGGCGTTTTCAATCTTCGCCGGATACTGCCTAACCTGCGATTCGGCTTCATGTATGCCTATTCCTGGGCTCCTAATTTCGCCACGCTGCTCGCTTCGCTGAACAGCGACGGTAATAGTGGTAGCGACGGTAGCGACGGTAGCGACGGTAGCGACGGTAGATGTTTTTTTTCGACAGAACGGGTCGTTGATGACGAATGCCAGGTTCCTGTCGATCAGCAGTGGTCGCAGATAAGCGCTCTCATGGGGCGCGCGGCCCTGCTCGACATTCCCATGAGCGCCGAAACGCGTCGCGAGCTAGCCCGGAAGCTGAGCGAAAAACCCGCGCTGGAGTATATAGTAATCGTTTTGGCCCTGACGGCAGCCAAACACCAAACAGCAGGGGAAGCCCTGTATCTCTATGACCAGATATGCTCCCGGCTCTACTACTTCGATCGAAGCGTTAGCCGACGGCTGAGGATATTCTTCTATCGATGGATGGTTCGGTTTCCCGGCGTAGGCATACCCATGATTAAGATTGTCTTCAAGCTTCTCAATAATACGCGCATCGTTCGCAATAACAATCTCGACCAGGTTATTCCCACGGATCGCTTCGCTCGTATGTGACCCGCGAAATCGCGTGAGCAACTTATCATGCTGGCTTCAATTCTGGGTGTTCTCATACTCGCGGCAGTGTTCATCCTGTTTCTGGCAAATGCGAGCGCGGGCGCATACGCTTCGCTTATCGCGATTCTCTTTGCTCCCTACATCCAGGTTTCCAGCGGCCTGTCGTTTCGCATCGAGCATCTCCTTCTTCCCCTGATTCTGCTGGCGCTCTGTATACGCAGCTACCGCACGGGGCGTCCGCTTGCCTGCCCCCGGCTTGCCGCTCTCTATGCATTGTGGTGGCTGATAAGTCTTGTCTCCACGTTATGCAGCGCCGCTGGAGGCGAAGTAACCGTCGAGTGGCTCGGAGCTTACGGTTACTTGCGTCCTGCCCTCATCATCCTTGTCTTTGCCAATGTCTTCCCCGACGCGAACCGATATTTCCGGCGGCTTCTCCTTGTGTTCATTATTTCCGCGATTCCGCTTGCCGCGTTAGCCATAGGCCAGGCGCTGGGCGTCGGTTTCTTGCGCGAGCTCACCGACCAGTTCTTTACATCGCCGGGACGCCCGGTCATGGGGAACCAGGTTGCGCTCGAAGCGATGGGGTTTGCCTTCCGAGCGCTGAGCGTCTTTGAGAATGTGTCCTTTGCGGGCACCTATTTTCTGCTGGTCATTTTCACGGGAATACTCGTCCTGAACGAGCCAGCTCTCCTAAGCGACCGATCGAAGCGTCCCGCTGTTATCGTCGCGGTCTGTATGGCCGTCCTCGGGGGCCTCTTCACCCTGAGCGCGACCTTTATCGGAGGCGCTTTTATCGTACTGATTCTGCTCTTTTTCGGGCTAGGCCGCGCGTACAAGAAACGAATCCTGGCGATAACTGCCGGTCTCTTCGTACTCCTTGCCGTGGCGCTCACCGTTGTCCCTGCCGATAACGACATTTTGGCGCTCGTCTCGTACCAAGTGACCAAAGTCACGTCGTTTAGCGGGATCGCGGATCGGTACGATTCGAGCTCCGGCCAGACTGCCGACGCCATACAGGCAACGAATGAACGGCCATTGATCGGGTGGGGGTTCGTTACCAAATCGGATGTGGTTGTAAACGATTCGCTGTACGTTGCGATCTATTATGCGGGCGGTCTGGCGGGAGTTTGCGTGTTCGCCTACTTCCTGTTCCATCTCGCGTTCCTTGCCGGCGGCAGCGGTCCTTACAGGCGCGTGCTGTTAATTTGGCTCGCCATAATGCTGATTTCCGGCGTGAGCTGCGCTTCCATGTATGTACCCCGGATCGGAGACTGGTGGTGGGCGCTGGCGGGGCTGGCGTATCGCACATATCCCGTGCAAACCGAAGCCGTCCCGGTTGCGCGGAGACGCGGGCGCGGGCTGAGTCTTTTTGGCAGGGCGTCGCTAGAGGGCGGGTCCTGAAAAGCGGCAGCATACTCGATATCGCGTACACTGAAGTGCGGCAACTTGGGGAATAGGCGATTCCGAGGCGGCGGGTATCGAGAGGCGGCCCAATTTCCTCAATGGAGCATTCATAGATCGTAACTGCGGTTGAAAGGGCGTGACGGCGCTCGATTAGCGCGAATAGACGGTTGTAACAGTCTATAATATCTCTGGCGCAGACCGCTGCGATACCGCTTTCAGGAACGTGCATGAATCTTTCCGACTATCTCTCCGACCGGCGCTCCATGGTAGACGCCGCTCTGGAGCGTTACCTTCCGCCTGTCAGCTCCACGCCCGAGCGGCTGCATGAAGCGATTCGGTATAGCGTTCTCGCGCCCGGAAAGAGGCTGCGGCCTATCCTGGTGCTTGCCGGGGCGGAGGCGGTTGGCGGAGAGCCCGAATCTGTGCTCCAGACCGCGTGCGCCCTGGAATGCATCCACGTCTTCTCGCTGATTCACGATGACCTGCCCTGCATGGATAACGACGATTATCGCCGAGGCCGCCTGACGAATCATAAAGTATACGGCGAGGCGATGGCGATGCTGGCGGGGGACGCGCTGCTAACCCTGGCTTTCGAGCTAGTCGCCGACAACATCGAGCACGTTTCTCCCGACCGAATCGTAGCCGCTCTCAAGCTCATTTCGAACGCCACCGGGACGTGGGGCATGGTAGGCGGCCAGGTGGTGGACATCGAATCCGAGGGCAGGCAGATTGGGCTCGACACTCTCGAATACATTCACTCTCATAAGACCGGCGCGCTGCTGACGGCTTCTTCCCTGGCCGGTGCGCTTTTGTGCGGCGCGGATGAGCGCCAGCAGGAGCGCCTAACCAGTTATGGCAAGAGCATCGGCCTCGCCTTTCAGATTGCGGACGACATTCTGGATATAGTTGGAGACCAGGAAAAGATCGGGAAGCCTGTCGGCAGCGACGAAGGGAACGACAAAGCCACCTATCCCAAGCTGTTCGGTCTGGAGGAGTCGAGGCGAATGGCGCGTGAAGAGGTCGGGAAAGCGGTGGATTCCCTGGATGAGTTCGGCGCTCCGGCAGAACCGCTGCGCGTGATTGCACGATATATCGTGGAGCGGGACCTGTAGGCTTCGCTTCTTATCGCTGAAAAATTAACTATCTGTTCCCGCGCTGCGTGCCTTCCGCAAGCGCTGCGGCTTTACCAATCGTCGGCATCTGAAAGGTGGAGATCTTCCAGAAGGAACTGAACCGTGGTTCTGTCGTTCCAGGTGTTGAGCTGAGGCTTGTAACAGATATCGACCGGGTCGCCGACGTGGAGATGGTCGGCCAGGTCTCCCACATTCCAATAGACGGCGTCCGGCACGAAGCTTCCATCAAACTCGCACCGCAGCTTGAGGTGCTGCGATTCTTTGCCCATGCGGCGCACGTCGGCAATGCGGATATTGCGGCTCACGAAGAGCGGGCGCTTGTTCCCCATTCCCCATGGCTCAAACCTCCGAAGCTCATCCATAAATTTGTTCGTAACCTGCGTGGGGTCCATTTCAACCTCCACCTCGTAGCATGGCTCCAGGTCGCTCTCCGTTAGCTGCTCTCGCGCAATCTCGTTCATCGCTTGTGCAAATGCTTCCAGTTTGTCCGGCACGACTTGCATCCCCGCCGCCTGTGCATGGCCCCCGTACTCGATCAGGTGCTGGGCGCACGAGTCGAGCGCCTCCTTGATGTTGAACGAACGAATCGAGCGCGCCGATCCACCGATTCTCCCGGTCTCGGCATCCCTGCACAGAATAATAGTAGGCCGCCCAGTCCGCTCGCACACCCGCCCCGCAACAATCCCGATGACGCCTGGCGTCCAATTCTCGCCGTCGAGTACCAGGCAGTGCGAATCGCTGAAGTCGCCTTTCGCGAGCATCTCCATCGCCTCGCCAAAGATTCGATCGACTTCTAGCCTCCGCTCGTTGTTTGCGCACTCCATTCGCTCGGCAAGCGCATCAGCTTCGTTTGCGTCTTTCGTCAGCAGCAGATCCAGCGCAATCTTAGATTCGTCCATGCGCCCAATGGCGTTGAGCCGCGGGGCCATCCGGTAGCCTATCGAATCTGCGTCAATGTTCCTGTTGACGATTCCAGAGCTTCGCATCAACGCCTGCAATCCAGGCTTCTTAGTTTTCGCAAGCGCCTCCAATCCATATTTCACAATCACTCGGTTGTCGCCAATGAGTGGAACCATGTCGGCAACCGTCCCAATCGCGGCAAGGTCTGCATAAGCATCGCGATAGCCCGACACCGAAACATCCAGGCTGCGGCAAAGCGCCTCGCCAAGCCGGAATGCCACGCCAACGCCGGACAGGTCGGAGAAAGGATAGAGGGAGTCGGCGAGATGAGGATTTACAACCGCGACTGCGCGGGGAATTTGATCGCCTGGCTTGTGGTGGTCCGTGATGATGACGTCTACGCCGACCGCTCGCGCCTCCTCGACCTCTTCGCACTGCTGGATGCCGCAATCGGTCGTCAGGATGAGGCCGGCGCCGGCGGCTTTGGCTTCCGTCACGAACTTGGACTGCAAATCGTAGCCGTCGCGCTTGCGGTGCGGCACGCGTACCATTACGTTCCCGCCAAGCTTGGTGAGCAGCCGCGTCCAGAGGGCCGCGCTGGTCACGCCGTCAACATCGTAGTCGCCATGGATATAGATAAGCTCTTTTTGGTGGAGGGCCTGCTTGAGCCGCTCGACCGCGTTCCCGGCATCGGGAAGCAGAAGCGGGTCGGACAAATGATCGTAGGAGGGGCCCAGGAATCGATCTGCCTCTTCGGGGGTGCGGATATTGCGGTTTACCAGCAGGCGCGAGGCCAGTTCCGATACGCCCAGCTCAATCTGGATTCGTCCGGCGGCCTCCATGTCGTCGCACCGCGTGACCTTCCACTTCTTTCGCTTGCCTATGCGCGCCACATTAGTTCCTATTAATAACCGCCCGCTTCTCACATATCGCGGAGGGAGCGGCGACCGCCAAGAACGCTGTGCAGCAGCCAGCCGATGAGCGCTCCCAGCACGAAACTTATTCCTATGACTAGGGTAAGCGGCTTTCCTGTGCCGAGCGGCCAGACCGAGACCGGCTGCCAGTTCTGCACGGCGAACAGTGTAACCAGTACGGCGAGAACAACGAGGATGATCGTGCGGACGGAGAGCTTCTTCTTGGCGGCCTGCTGCTCTTCGGCGTGTGGAACCTGTGCGGTCATGGCATAGCTCCTCTTGAGTCGCAATCCAGTGAGAGCTGCGAATGCTTGCTAATCCCTAATCTCAAATCCCAAGTTCTAAATCCCTTTACATGCGGCGCTTGCGTTTTCGTGGCTGCACGCGGTTTATGCCGCTGCGCGCGTCCGCGGATTCAAGGTCGTCTTCGCTGCCCTCTTCTCCGGCGCCGTTCACCGATTGGCGTATCTGCGGTGCAGGCGCGACGGGCCGGGGCCGCGAGGACGGGTCCAGCTTGCGCGCCACGGGTCTCGGCGCAACGCGGGAAGAGGCGGCTGCTCCGGTCGCCGCCACCGGAGCAAGTACATCGCCTCCGGTCAGCTTGCGCCAGAGCACGAGGAGCGGCGTCGCGTTGAAGATGGACGAATAGGTTCCGCTGATGATACCGATGAGAAGCGCGGTCGCGAACTGCTTGATGGTCGGGCCGCCGAGGATGAGCAGAGCGAGCAGTGTGAGCACGACGGACAGCGAAGTGTAGATGGACCGCGTAAAGGTCTGTTCTATACTGCGGTCTGCAACGTCGGCAAAGCTCTCGCCTCGCTGCCGAAGCCGCAGATTCTCGCGCATACGGTCGAAGATGATAATCGTATCATGGACCGAGAATCCGATGACCGTCAGCATCGCGGTGACGAAGAGGCTGTCCACCTGCCAGTTCAACAGGTAGCCCATGATGGCAAACAGGCCCCACAGCACCAGGATATCGTGAAGCAGCGCCGCAACTGCGCAGATTCCGAACTTGAGGCCCTCGACAAAGTTCGGCAGCGAGAAGCGCAGGGCAAGGTAGAGGATAATTAGCGCCGACGCGGCCAGCACCGCTTTGATTGCGTTCCAGGTCAGCTCCTTGCCTATGGAGCCGCTTACGCTCGAATCGCTCAGGACCGTGCCACCGAGGTTCTTAAGCGTCGTCTTGACCTGTTCCTTCTCGGGTTCGCTCAGGCTCTTCGTGGTAACGTAGGCCCGATTGCCTTCCGCCAGCAGGACGCGTGACTCCTTGTGGCCGATGGAAGCCAGAGCCCCGTTTAACTGCGAAGAGGTTACAGGCTGCGAGAACTGGGCGCTCATTTCGGTGCCGCCCGTGAACTCTATGCTCTGCTTGATGCCGCCCATCGCCCAGAAAATAAGGCCGGGGACGATAACGAGTCCGGAGATGCCGAACCACATGCCCATTCGCTTTGTTACGTTGAGGCGGGGATGGACGCCGCCGTGCAGTCCGTATAGCTTGTCGTTCTGGCCCGCCGGGGTGCTTGCAAACCAGAGGAGCAGCGTTCGCGTTACAGTAACCGCCGTGAAGAATGATACCGCAACGCCGACGGCAAGGGTGAGGGCAAAGCCGCGAACCTGGCCGGATCCGAATCCATACAATACTCCGCAGGTGATGAGCGTACAGACATTTGAATCGAAGATCGCGGTTATGGCCCGCTTGAATCCGGCCTCGATGGAAGCGCGGAGAGTCTTGCCGCTTGCCCGCTCCTCCTTCATGCGCTCGAAAATGAGGATGTTTGCGTCCACGGCCATGCCGATGGAGAGGATGAAACCCGCGATTCCAGGAACGGTAAGCGTTACGGGGATCAGCTTGAACAGGGCGAACGTGAAGAGAGCGTAAAGCAGAAGCGCGAAATCCGCAAGCAGGCCGGGCACCTTGTAGAGAATCAGCATGAACAGCAGCACGAGACCGAGGCCGACGATTCCCGCGATGATGGTCTGGTGCACCGCCTGGGCGCCGAGCGTCGCCTCGATGTTATCGAGCTGAAGCTGTTCCAGCGGTACGGGCAGCGCGCCGGCGTTGAGCTGATTGGAGAGTGTCTTGGCGGATTCGGCGGTGAAGTTGCCCTCGATGATGCCGATACCGGGAATCACGTCGTTGATATTTGGCGCGGTAATGAGCTTGTTATCGAGAAATACGGCGAGCTTTTTGCCGATATGGCCGCGCGTAAAGTCTTCAAAGGTCTGCTTGGCGTCGTCCTGAAACTCGAAATGGATAACCGGCTTGCCGGTCTGCTGAACGTCTACGCTTGAGTTCGGCTTAAGCTTGTCGCCCTCGAGAATGACGGTGGTCTGCGCATCAAGCTGCTCCAGGGGAATCGGTTTGCCCGTCGAGGCGTTGATGACCTCTTCGTACTCGCCGCGCTCACCGTTGGGCCGGGTTTGCTGGCGCGTGGTCCATGTGCCGCTGTCGAGCTGAGGCACGTTGCGAAACTTGAGGCTGGCCGTCGACTGAATCATATCGAGCGCGCCCTGCTTGTCCTTCACGCCGGGGAGCTCGACGATGATTCGGTCTTCCGTGGGCATGGGATAGACCACCGGCTCGGCAACGCCAAGTGAGTCGACGCGATTCCGAATGATTCCGGTCACCATGTCGAGCTTGTTGGTGTCCCAGCTAACGCCCGGCTTGAGCTTCTCTTTTTGGGCGCGCAGAACTACTCTCATGCCGCCCTGAATGTCGAGGCCCCTGCGCGTCGGATATTTGTAGACCACGAATCCGGCGCCTACCGCGAGCACGAGGATCAGCAGAAGAAGCCGCGTGTTTGTGTTTTTCAATACTGGAATATTCCTCCGTCGGGAGTGTATGCAGTGGGGAGTGTATCAAGGGTGAGGGATGTCGCCGGAGGCCCATCCTGCACCCCGCCTTCATCCTGAATGTTCGTCCCGGTTAGATTGTACGCTGTGCGGCGCGAATACGCGTAAGAATGGGGCCCGGTTCATAATAAACAGTCCGGGAGACAGCATGCTATTATAGTCCGGTGCGGGGGGATTGTCAATGTCGATTCACGCTCAGGCTGTGGATTCCCGGAGCAGGTAGAAGCACGATTGAAACCAACCAACCATACTTCTGCATGTTCGGCTCGAACAGAACCATGAGCCGCAAACAGATATAATCCAACCGGTTCACCATAACCGGTCCACCATAAGTAGTAGCTTAACTCCCTATCAGCTCGCGGTCGAGATAGTCGTCGAGCCGCCGGAAGACCTGTTCGCACGGTTATTGATCCTCATGGCTCATCGGACGTTCTCGTTCTCTTTCGCGCATCTTGCCAGGCGAGCATTGGCCAGTGGTGGTTGCTAAATCGAGGCGTCGTCGTTTGCTTTGCCCGCCAGATTCCATGCGCGCAAGACTTCGGCGACGCTCCATGCCTGGGCGATGCAGCCGTCCGGCAGGTGCGGCGCGTCTCCGTCGAACACCTCCGATATTGAGCCGACTCCGGCCTCTAACAGATGCTCCTGAAGAGGACGGAGAAATGCGCGCGCCTTCTCCGGGTCGTTATGGACCTTCAGGTGCGCCTCCACGAACGATCCAAGGAGCCACGGCCAGACCGTTCCCTGATGATATGCGCTGTCCCGCTCACCGATTCCACCTTCGTATCGTGCCCGGTATGCCGAATCAGCCGGCGAAAGCGTGCGAATGCCGCGCGGAGTCAACAGATTTTCCGCGACCACCCGTACAACCGATTCGCGGTCGGCAGGAGTAAGGGACGAATAGTGGAGGCTCGCGGCGAAGATCTGATTCGGGCGAATCGATGCGTCCGGTCCGCTCTTCGTGATGACGTCGTACAGCCCCTGCCCGTCGGGCCGGACGAACGCGCGGCGAAAACCGGTCGCGGCGAGGTCCGCCCACTCCGCGTATTCATGGGAAGGCTCGCCAAGCGCCTCGGCGAGCTGCTCCATCGTGCGAAGCGCATTGAACCAGAGCGCGTTGATCTCGACCGGCTTGCCCATTCGCGGCGTTACGACCCAATCACCCACGCGCGCATCCATCCATGTCAACTGCACACCGAGTTGCCCGGCGCGCAATAAACCATCCGACCGGTCGGCCTGAATTCCATAGCGCGTGCCGCGAATGTGCCACTGAAAAATATCCGCCAGCACGGGCCAGAATTCACGCGCCAACTCCAGGCCGTCCGGCGCGATCGCTACGTATCGACGGATAGCCTCGAAGTACCAAAGGGTCGCGTCGACCGTGTTGTACTCCGGAAACTCGCCCTGATCGGGGAATCTGTTCGGCAGCATTCCCTCGCTTACGAAGCCCGCGAAGGAGGTCAAAATATCTCGCGCCAACTGGAAGCGCCCCGTCTCCAGGCAGAGGCCGGGCAGCGCGATCATCGTGTCGCGCCCCCAGTCGCTAAACCAGTGATAGCCCGCGATTATCGTGCTTCGGCGGGCAATTCGCTTTGCGGCAACGACTTTAGACGGGCGCGATGGTTCGTGGTTTCCTTCAATAGAGAACTGATCTGCAGCGAGCGCGAGGCATCGGGCAAAATCGTCCTCCGCCTTCGCACCTGCAATCAACTCCGCCTGCC
Source organism: Chthonomonadales bacterium (assembly GCA_038229495.1). Taxonomy (GTDB): domain Bacteria; phylum Armatimonadota; class Chthonomonadetes; order Chthonomonadales; family CAJBBX01; genus JBBROJ01. The sequence continues at coordinate 16,347 of JBBROJ010000018.1, read as the reverse complement.
GCTCCAGAAGAACGGCCCAGGCTCGCTCCGAGGTCGCGGCTTTCGTCTCTATGGTCGCCACGAACGTCACCTCCGCGCCGGGCTTCAACGATAGTTGAAAGTGTCCCGGACAGTAGAGGTCTTCGCGGAAATCGAGCCCACGCTCCAACTCCCGCTGATGCTCCACATTATAGTGCCAATAGCCCCCGGCCTCCCAATGAGAGCCTTTCGCCAGCAGCCGCAGTATGGGAGAATCGGGCGTGAATCGAATCCGTGTTTCCCCCGCCGTCGTATCCAAACTGGAGGGAAGGCCTTCCCATGGGTGCATCTCGGCATGGAAATCCTTCCAGCAGACGAGCGGCGCAAGACGCAGATCGACGGCTCCAGTCGATTCAATCAACTTGTATCGGACGAAGGTCGTATGCTCGCCATGCGCCATCCATATCCGCTTCTCCAGCAGAAGTCCCGGAATCGGACGATACAGGAACGTGGGCGCGGGATAGTTGTCGAACCGCTCCAGATACTGCCATCCCTGAGGGTGCAGTGCGCCGGGATACTGGTTGGCGGAAAGCTCGTACAATTGGCCGCCAGCTACCACAATTTCTTCGAGCTTCGAAAGCAGTGCCATTCGGCCTGTCGGGGGAATCAGCGCCGCGATGAGCAGGCCGTGATAGCGGCGCGTGTTGGCTCCGCTCAGGCTGCCCGACGCATAGCCGCCCAACCCATTCGTAACCAGCCATTCACGACGGGACGCCCCCTCGTATTCGCGCAGAATGTCGGGACCAATTGTCAGGTTCATAGTGTTAAACGCCGACCGCCAGCCTAACCCCCTGTCGCGAAACCGGGATAGAGGGTCATGCCGCCGTCCACAAACAGTGTGACACCTGTCACATAGTCTGATTCGTCGGAGGCCAGCCAGATGGCTGCGCGCCCGATGTCCTCGGGTTCACCGACCCGAAAGTAAGGAATTAACTCGAGCAGCTTCGCCTCGGCCGCCGGTGTGTCCCATGCCGATCGGTTGATAGGGGTTTTGATGGCTCCCGGCCCGATGCTGTTGACCCGAATCTTATGCGGAGCGACCTCCTGAGCAAGCGATTTCATGAGCAGCATGACGCCGCCTTTGGAGGCTGCGTAGTTGGCATGGCCGCCCCAGGGAATCACCTCGTGCACCGAGCTCATGCAGATGATTTTGCCCGCCGCCCGCGATACCTCCGGCTTGATGCCGCGCCGCTGGAACTCGCGAATCGCTTCCCTCGCGCAGAGAAACTGACCGGTTAGGTTGACCCCGATGACGAAGTTCCACTGGTCCAGCGTCATGTCCGCGAAAGCTGAATCCTTCTGGAGGCCCGCGTTGTTGACAAGGATATCGATAGTGCCGAACTGCTCGTACATCCTGCGAAACATCGCCTGAACCTGATCTTCCTTGCTCACGTCGGCTTGAATCGCAACCGCCTCGCCGCCCGCTCCTGCAATCTCATTGACAATTGCATCGGCGGCTGGCTGGTTCGCCACGTAGTTGATCACCACTGATGCTCCGGCCGCTGCCAGATGCCGCGCGACACTCTCGCCGATGCCCGAGTTCGCGCCCGTCACCAGCGCCTTTTGCCCGCGCAGCGGCTGGTGCGGGTAGCGAGCCTTCAGGGTGGCTTGCAGACCGCTATCCTCTTGGACTGTCGCCGTCATTAACTTTACCTTTCATTATCTTTACCTTTCACGTAGTAACCTCCCCCCAACCCCCTCCTTCGTAAGGAGGGGGCTAACACCTACCCGGGGCGAAAGGTGAGACCTCCGCCTATGCATCCTCTCTTATTAACGAGGGAGGGGCTAACGCCTACTTGGACGAAGGTTAAACCTCTCGCCCAAGCTCCCCTTCCCGTTTCGGGAGGGTGTCGGGGGTGAGGGGTGCCGTGGTCATGGTCAAACGCGTCTATTCCCCGCTCTGCTGCAACAGCTTGGCGACCAGGCCGGTCCAGCCGGTTTGATGGGTCGCTCCCACGCCGGAACCGTTGTCACCATGGAAATACTCGTTGAAAAGAAGCAGGTCGCGCCAGTGCGGATCGTCTCGATAACGCTCCTGGCTGCCGTGCACGGGACGCCTGCCCGCTTCATCCTTCAGGAAGATGTGAGAGAGGCGGCGCGAAAGCTCCTGCGAGACCTCCCACAGGTTCAGCATCTTGCCGGACCCGGTCGGGCACTCCACCTTCAGATCGTCGCCGTAGTAGTGGTGGAACTTCTGCAAAGATTCGATGAGCAGGTAGTTGTCCGGGAACCAGATTGGCCCGCGCCAGTTGGAGTTGCCGCCGAAGAGGCTGGTAGTCGATTCCGCGGGCTCGTAGGCGACGCGGTACTCGGCTCCTCCCACTGTCAGGCAATACGGATGCTCTTTGTGCAGCCGGGAGAGCGCCCGGACGCCGTACTGCGAAAGAAACTCCGTCTCATCCAGCATCACTTTGAGAATGCGCTGAAGCTGCTCCTTGCTGATTACGGACAGAAGGCGGCGCTCGCCGTCGCCCAGCGTGCGCATGCAGGCCACGTTCTCGGTAAGATCGGGCCGGTTTCCGATAAACCAGTCCAACCGCCGCCGGAACCCCATCAACTTATTGACGCTGTCGGCCTCCAGCGTTTCGACCGCGAAAAGTGGAACGAGCCCGACCATCGAGCGGAGCTTCATGGGAAAATGCGTGCCGTCAGGCAGGTGCAGTACGTCGTAGAAGAAGCCGTCCTCCTCGTCCCACAGCGAAATATCGTCCTGCCCGCGGTGGTTCATGGCGTGCGCGATATAGCAGAAGTGCTCCCAGAACTTGCTCGCCACGTCCTCGTAGGAGCTCTCCTCGTGCGCCAGCTCCATGGCTATCGCAAGCATGTTCAGACAGTACATCGCCATCCAGCTCGTGCCGTCCGACTGCTCGATGTAGCCGCCGGTAGGCAGCGGCGCGCTGCGGTCGAAAACCCCGATGTTGTCCATCCCCAGGAACCCGCCCTGGAAGACGTTTCGGCCCTCCGAGTCCTTGCGGTTGACCCACCACGTAAAGTTCAGCAGCAGCTTGTGGAAGACGCGTTCCAGAAACTTCCGGTCGCCCACGCCGCGCCGCTTCTGCTCGATCTGGTAGACCCGCATGGCCGCCCACGCGTGGACCGGCGGATTCACGTCGCCGAACGCCCACTCGTACGCGGGAAGCTGGCCGTTGGGGTGCATATACCACTCGCGCAGCATGAGGACGAGCTGATCTTTTGCGAACTCGGAATCGACGAGCGCGAGCGGGATGCAGTGGAAAGCGAGGTCCCACGCGGCGTACCAGGGATACTCCCATTTGTCGGGCATCGAGATGACGTCCGCGTTGAAGAGGTGCCTCCACTGATGGTTGCGGCCCCGTTTCCTGGATTCAGGAGGCGGCGGCTGCGAAGGATCGCCGTCCAGCCAGGTATTGACCACGTAATGGTAATACTGCTTGGACCAGAGGAGACCCGCGAATGCCTGCCGCATCACCTTTTTCGCGTCGTCCGAGAGGTCCGGCGGACTAACCTTCGCATAGAACGCGTCGGCTTCCTCGATTCGCTGCCGGAAAGTCTTGTCGAACAAAGCGCCGAACGGCTTCTCCCGCCCGCCGTTGAACTCTTTGTCGCTCAGACGGAAGCGGAGGGTCACGCTTTCGCCCGCCGGAACGGTCAGCCTATAGCGCGCCGCCGCTTTGGTTCCGGTCTGCTCGGGATTCACACTCCCATGCGCGCCGTGCACCACATAGTCGTTGATGCTGTCCTTCACATAAGATGAGCCGTTCATCTTACCGAAAAGCCGCTCAGAGTTCGTTTCGTTCTCGGCAAAGAGCATTTCGGGCTGGATCGCCGAATCGTCGCAGTAGAGCCAGCGAGAGCCGTAACGCGGCTCGCTCATCTCCACTACTGTAGGCCTGTGTCCCTTGACGAGTCCGAGAACGGGCCGCGCCGCCTCCTGTCCCCATGACCACGTATTGCGGAACCAGAGGGTGGGCAGAAGGTCTATTTCCGCCGCTTCCGGTCCACGGTTCGCCACCTCAATCCGGATGAGGATGTCCTCGACACCCGCCTTTGCGTACTCCACGAAGACATCGAAGTAGCGGTTGTCGTCGAAGATGCCCGTGTCGAGCAGCTCGAACTCCGGCTCCTCCTTGCCGCGCCTCCGATTCTCGTCCACGAGCCTCGCATAGGGAAACTCCCCCTGCGGATATTTGTAGAGATACTTCATGTAGGAGTGAGTGGGCGTGCTGTCGAGGTAGTAGTAGCACTCCTTCACGTCCTCGCCATGGTTGCCCTCGTTCCCGGTCAGGCCGAACAGCCGCTCCTTGAGGATGGCATCCCTCCCGTTCCAGAGGGCAACCGAAAAGCAGATGCGCTGATGGCGGTCGCTTATGCCCGCGATTCCATCCTCGCTCCACCGGTAGGCGCGAGATCGGGCGTGATCGTGCGTGAAATAGGCCCACGCGCTCCCGTCTGCGCTGTAGTCCTCGCGCACCGTGCCCCACGCCCGCTCGCTGAGATAGGGCCCCCAACGTTTCCAATGGGCGTGGCGCGTGCGCGACTCCTCCAGGCGTCTCTCTTCGGCTGTCAACATGCTCTGCATCACCAAAGCTTTTCGCTCCCGCGTTTTGCCGATTCCGCCTTTTCAGATTCCGCTGCCGGCACGGTCACAGACTCGCCGCACGCCGGACAGGTGTAGACCCTGTAGACAGCCTCGCCGGAATCGTCCCATGCCGGCTCGCCCTCGCCTGCGTCGAACGGCTTGTCCGCATGGTGATTCATGGGACTGCCGCAGCGCGGGCAGCGCATCCCATCACGGTTCAACCCGGATTCTATCGTCATATTCAATACTCTCGCCTACTCCAGCGAAATATTCTCGCGGCCTTGGCGCAGAGTGCGCGCCATCCAGATCAACTCCTTGAGGAACTTGCCGATTTGCACTTCCTGGGCGGGGTCCGTGATGCGGCCTTCCGCATCGAAAAGGTTCCCGGCGTTGGAAAAGTTCCCGTCCCAGAAGATGGTGACCAACCCAAGCTCGCGGAGCACGGGGAGTAGATTCTCGATGACCCTCGCGCCGCCGAAGCCGCCGGCCGAGACGCCGCATACACCGACAGCCTTGTGGATGTACTCCTTCAGATTCGTGTCCAGCGCGTGCTTCAGAAGGCCAGGATAGCCGTGGTTGTATTCCGGCACGACGAGAATGAGGGCGTCCGCCCGATGCATGGCATTAGAAAACTCCGCCTGCTTGATGGCTTCGCCCGCATCGTCCGTTGGTAGCCCCAGCTCCCTAATGTCGATTAGCGTGGTTTCTACGTTCTTCAGTTTCCGCGCCTGCTCCAGAACAAAGTTCGCCACCTTCTCGCTGTTGCGGCCCTTGCGCGGCGTGCCTAGAATTACGGGAATAAATAGACTCCGCTCCGGCATTATGTAGTCGACCTTTCCCATCGTTTCTGGAACGTGTCTGCCGTCCGGAGGACGTTTGGCCGAAGGCCCCCCAGACACGCGTTTTACACGCGTGGTACGACACGCGTTTTACACGCGTGGTACGACACGCGTTTTACACCCGTGGTACGACACGCGTTTTACACCCGTGGTACGACACGCGTGGACCCATGCGCCTAATCCCGCAGCAGGTTCCGCAGGATGAACATCTCCAGGCCGTCGTAATCCTGCTTGTCCCGGTAGCTCTGCCACTCCTGCCGGTCGATGCGGGCCGAGAGCGCCACCAGTCGCTCGAATATCTCTTTGCTGTTCGACAGATGCTTGTGCGCGCTCTCGAAGGGCTGGGTGCGCATCGCCTTCACGTCCAGGCCCACCACCTCGCCGTTCTTGCCGTAATCGTTGCGCACGAGCACGTCGGTTGTATTGAAAGCGCGGCGCAGATCGACCGAACCGAACGACTTGTCTTGATCGTATTTCAGGCCGTTCTGGTCGTTGAGGTGGACGCCCCAGAGCTTCTTGTGCCACAGCGCGTAGGCCATCTCGTCGGCGGGATCGAGACCCAGCAGGATGCAGTGCGCCGATTCTATCAGTACGCCCGTGCGGTTGGGATCCGTCGTCTTGTAGCACATGGCAAGCATGTGGCCGGTGCTGGGCACGTACATCAGGTCCATCGGCTCGTTCGGCTTCATCTCCGCCAGGATCCGCGCGGTGGGACTGAGGGACAGAATTTGATTCAGGTAGTCCAAGAAGTAGTCGAAGGAGCGAATCGGGTCCTTGGCCTCCCGTATGTAAGTCCCTTCGCGGGCGGGCCACAGCACGAGCCTATCCGTCTCCAGGATTCGCATCACCTCGATGGAGCGCTTCGCGCGGTCCAACGCCTTGGCGCGCGATTTGGGGTTGTTGGAAGTGAAGCCGCCGTCCGCGAAGTCCGGGTCCTCCCAGAGCCGTGGGGCAATGAACTCCACCTTCAGCCCGGCATCGTCGCAGAGCGATTTGAGCCGCCTGGCGCTGCTCTCCAGCTCCGATGCGGGCACGTCCATCGGCACCGCGTCGTCATCGTGAAGCTGCACGTAATCGAAACCCAGCTTCTTGAAGATCCGGGCTTTATCGGCGAACTCCCTCTCCTGTCGAACGGCAGGTCCAAAGGGATCGCTGCCTGTGTTCAGATTCCAAACCCCGGCAGAGTAGGTAAACTGCGTGTTCATATAAGGCGCTCCAATAAGGCTCTCCAATGAGTATTGTTCGTTGCAGCCCGGAGCCGGCAGATATTCTGTCCGGCACGAGGCGTTATACGCGTTCCTATTCATTCGACACAGCCGGCGACATGCCCTTGCGATTCGCATCATCTTTAGCATTGCGAAATACAACGGGCTGTGCTAGCATTAGAAACGGCGCATGTCCGGCGCGCTCGCGCCGGCTTCCCGGGTTCTTGGATCTCCTGGAAAATATCGAAGTCGTTCCTCTACGTTCATGGCACAACTACAAATAAATCCTGACATAAATCCTGACATAAATCCCGCGCGTCGAAGCGAAAAGGCCGCTGCCGCGCGACTCTCCATCATTTCCAACACGCTTCTCACAATCCTGAAGCTGGTCGTGGGGATTATTTCCGGCTCGGTAAGCGTAATGAGCGAGGCCGCCCACTCCGCCACCGATCTCATCGCTTCCTGGATAGCTTTCTTTTCGATCCGAATCGCGGAGACGCCCGCCGACGAGGACCACCCCTACGGCCACGGCAAGGTGGAAAGCCTGTCCGGAATGGCGGAGGCGCTGCTTATCTTCGGCGCGGCCGCTTTCATCCTCTATCAGGCCATCGACAAGATTGTCCACAAACAGGGCACAGAGCATGTAGACCTCGGCCTCGTGGCGATGGGAATCTCGCTGGTCGTAAACTCCATCGTGGCCCGCCACCTGTTCCGCGTGGCGAACAAGACCGATTCCCTCGCGCTGAAGGCCGATGCGGAGCACCTGCGGACGGATGTCTTCACGTCACTGGGCGTAATCATTGGCCTGGTTCTGGTGCGCGTAACCGGGAACAGCCTGATCGACCCCATAGCAGGCTTGATTGTGGCGCTGCTGATTGTGCACGCCGCCTGGAGGCTGACTCGCGAAGCGCTGAACCCGCTGATGGATGCGCAGCTTCCCGCGCAGGACACCGGCATCGTGCGCGGAATCCTGGATGCCGAGCCGCGCGTGCTGGGATACCACAAGCTGCGCACGCGCAAATCCGGCTCGTCTCGCCACGTGGACGCCCACGTGCAGTTGGACGACGGTCTTTCGCTTCTGGAAGCGCACAATATAACGGAAGAGTTGGAGGACCAGATTCGAGACCGGCTGCCCAACGCGCAGATCACCCTGCACACGGAACCCTTCCACGCGGAGCGGCGCCACCAGTATGAGCAGCACGGCGGCCCCGATCCGAACGTGCAGCGCGATTCCAAAGAGTATTGACCCCGCTGTACCCTTTCGCTGACCACTCAGGCTGGGTAGAATCATTTCGGAGCCGCGAGCGAGCCGTATTGGGGGTAACACATTCGCATGAAACTGAAGCTGGACCTGCATCCGATATTCAACGATTCGCGCAAGATCGAAGAGGCGCTCTACGGGGTCATCGACGAAGCTGTCGAGAAGCGGGCGACAGAGGTCGAGATAATTCCTGGAAAGGGATCGGGGGCGCTGAAAAAGTCGGTAGTCCGGTTTCTTGAGCGGCCCGACGTCAAATCGCGTTATCATCGGATGGAGAAGGACGGTGACAATTGGGGGCGGCTATTCGTTCACTTCCGGCATGACCGGTCGGATTCGGAGGGCAAGCCGAAGGCTGCGTCCGCTCTCACACTCATCAGCGCTCCGTGCGCCGGCTGCGGCGACGAGATTTCGACGGCCGCGCCGGAACTTGAATCTCCTGGCTCGATCCGCGCAATTAACGTCGTGTGCCCATGGTGCGGCTCCCCGAACCGGCTCTCGCTGCGTCGCGACCGGCGAGGTGTTGTGCATGTCCTCGCGGCGCTCGACTATCCTGAAGCATGAGCACATGAACGCGGGGCCATCCGCCAGCGAAGACCTGCGTTGACGATTATCCCCGCCGTCGTCATAATATCTACCGAGGCCCTATTGGCCTGTTGCCAATCCTGTCGAACTCGCCCTGCCCAAACGCCCCGGAAAACGAAGGAGTCAACCAGATGAATCCGACACGCAAGATTCTCGCCGCCCTGACCTGCGCAGGTCTCTGCGCGTCTTTCCTTCTCGCATCTGCGGCAAGCGCCCAGGACGCGGGTGCGGCCATTTCAAGGGCGCAAAAGACACTCGACGCTATCGACCGCCTCATAGACGGGATTCTGGCCCGGCAGAGGGGAACAGCAGCCGCCAATAACGGAGGACTCGCGCAGCCAACGGGCGATGGCTGGAAAAGCCTGTTTGACGGGCAATCTCTCGCGGGCTGGAAGCAGACAGTATTTGGCGGCGACGGCGACGTGCGCGTGGAGAAGATATTCCGAGGCGGGCCGCCCGCGATCGTGGTGGAAATGGGCGCATCGCTTAGCGGCTTCAACTGGGTGGGCGATGTGCCCAGGACTCGCTACGAGATTTCGCTAGAGGCGATGAAGATCGATGGAAGCGACTTCATCTGCGGACTCACATTTCCCGTCGGCAACTCGTACGCAAGCCTTATTCTCGGCGGGTGGGGCGGCGGGGTGGTAGGAATATCTAGCATAGACAATCGCGACGCGTCGGAGAACGATACGACGAAATACAGGCATTTCCCCAAGGGCCAGTGGTTCAAAATCCGCCTGAGAGTCACGCCGGAGAAACTCGAAGCGTGGCTCGAGGACGAGAAGATCGTGAATCAGGACATCACCGGCAAGAAGATCAGCCTGCGGCCCGGCGACATCATGCGGTCCGTCCCGCTCGGCATAACGACCTACCAGACGTCCGCTGCCTTCCGCAACATAAAGCTGCGCCGCCTGGACGCGCAATAACTTCTAACCGGACCAGACGCGCATTCCGCGTGAATCGATTACGGGGCTCCAAAAATGTACGTGTCCATAAACGCGTTACGGAACTTTCCCTCAGGATCATATGATTGAAGCAGCTGCCGAAAGTTCGGCAGCTTTGGATAGAGAAATTGAAGCTGCGCCGGCCACATAGTAAACAGCTTGCCCCAATGGGGACGAGCGTGGAGAGGCACGAGATGTTCTTCGATTCTCGGAAGCAGCGCTTCCACAGCCGGCCATTCATTTATCCAGGTAAAATGCACCGCAACACAGTCCTGCCTGTAACAGGGGCTCATCCACAGGGCGTCGGCGGCAACGGTGCGGATTTCTGAAATCTGAAGCAGCGGAACGATATACTCCCGCAACTTGGCAATGGCGCGCAATGCGGCGACCGCATGCTGTCGAGGCAGGAGATACTCGGTCTGTAACTCTTCGCCACAGCTCGGCGTGAAGTCCATGCGAAAATGCGGCAGCCGCTCGTGCCAGGGGCCGGGAACGCCCATCTGCCCGGTACAGCATTCCGCGGAGATGCTTGCAATCGGGTGAAGAGAGCGCGCCGCGGGCGTCGCTCCAAACCATTCGGCCTCCGCCGCGCCAGAAGGGTCGTCCATCACTTTCCGCTTCAGCCAGACCTGATTAAATCTCGCCTCTCGCCAGTCCGTGAATAGGCTGACGCTGTAACCGCTCGATGTGATCGGGTCAAAATGGCTCTCCAGTTGCGCGAAGGGGAGTTTCTCATAGACATCCTGTCGCACGGCAAATGTCGGAACGATGTCCAGCGCGAGCATTGTGACCACCCCGAGCCCGCCCAGCCCCACGACCGCCCCCTCGAACTGTTCGCCATCCTGCTCCCGGGATAGAGTGACCACACTGCCGTCAGCTGTCACCACTTCCAAAGCGGATACAGCGGTAGCGAGATTCCCGTTTCGGTCCCCGGAGCCGTGCGTCGCCGTCGCACAGGCGCCCGCAACAGAGATATGCGGCAGAGAGGCCAGGTTTGGCAGGGCATAACCGTTCAGGTAAAGATGTTTGCACAGCTCGCCATAGCGAACGCCTCCGCTTACCGTTACGGTACGGCGTTCAGGGTCGATTGCCATCCCCCGATCGAAATGCGCGAGTGAGAGAATGTCTTCCGTAGAATCGGCGATCCCATTGAAGGAGTGCCGCGTGCCGAGCGCCCTCAGCTTGCGGCACTTAACAACTGTTTCCTGTACCTGCTCCATTGTCTCAGGATAGTGCAGCCTGGCCGCGCTATACCTGTAATTGCCCGCCCAGTTAAGTTGGTCGATTATGTTCACGATTATCCGGATATGAATATACGATCGTGATAGCGGTTGGCTTCATCCTGCCGCACGCCCGATTACGACGCTAGCGAACGCTTCTGATCTTGGCGCTTCGGGCCGCGTCTGCCGCCGGAGGGTTCTTAGCGGCCATGGCGCTCCACTCCAGGGTCAGAGATTCATCCGCGTTGATCACGTGCGTCTTCGCGCCCCCCGGAATATCGAAGCCCGTACTCGCGGTTGCAAGGGTCAGATTGCCGTTCAGATCGTCCAGGCTGAGCCACGGGACGGCCGTGTCTTCCGTCTTGTCGGATACAACTTTGCCCTGCGTATCACGTATGACCGTGTGGATACGATTACCCTTCTTAGCAACCGCGCGGATTGCCATGCTCCACTTCCGATCCTTGTCAAAACTGCCCTGGATGACAACGCTGGTGACTTCCGGAGGCGAGGTGCCGTCGGGCGGCCTAATAAAGGCTGGTATCTCGCCGGAGCCGGACCAATCCTCATGGGTCAGGCCGTCCGGGCTCGTGTAACTGCCCGACACCGCGAATGTCCCGGAAGTATCCAGCGCATTGAGGTAGTTCGATCCGAGTCTGAACGGCGTTTCATGGGGCTGTATTCGCTCCTCATGCATGTCCGCGCGGAAGTGCAGCTTGAAGTTCATCACCATCATGAGCGTGCCCTTGGTCTCGAAGGTGCATTTTACCGTGCCATTCCACTCAGTCAACCGAACGACATTGCTGGACTGCGCCCCATATACCTGTACCTGTACGTCGCCGGAAGCTGTTTGTGGAAGGGCGCATGTAATTTGATTCGGCGTCCACGATTTGATGTCCAGTTCTACCGAGCCCAGCTTTACGATCCCCTTGTCGGAACCAAAGGTGCCGTTCACTACGAGCTCCTCCTTCTGTTCGTCCACACTGAGGTTCTCGATGGAAGGAGCGAGCTGCTGAAACGCAAAGTTGAGCGATAAGAACTCCAGAGTAGCCGTCTCGCCGGTATTCGGATTGAACGATTCGCCGTAGTTCGTCGTGGCTCCCGGATTGGGTCGCTTATGCGTTTTCATTTCGGCAATCACGGGCAGATAGCTGAACGCGCGTTGCGGCGGACTCTCGCGGTCGAACTCAATCTGGTTCGTGCCGAGCAGGCGATCGAACAAGTATGCGGCGGTTAGCGGCGCGTCGTCCGCCTGAACCTTGTTCGACCATCCCAGATAGGCCGATGCGCCCGCCTGTAAACACGCCAGTCTGAAATCGTTCGCCGTGAGAGAGCCGCTCACGCGTGCGTTGATGAAGACGAGACTGTTCTTGGTAAATTTTCCGGTCCAATACTTCTTAACGAACTTGGCTGTGATTGCGTAATGCGTTTCGACCTTCTTGACGACCTTAGTCGGATCCACCGGGTTATCGCTCAACGAATGCGCCATAAAAAGGATGAGTGAACCGTCGTTGAGATCCGCGCTGTATTTTGCGTCCGTGGTGCCGTCGCGTGCGCGCACCGTTGTCGTCCATACGCAGTAGTGGGAACCCCTGTTCGAATCCCGGCGGATTGCGCCGTGCGCGTTCAAGTAGAGCACCGCGATGTCGCTGAGACCCTTCAGCGCGTCCACGGTTGAATCGGGTTCGATCCTCTGGTAGAACATGGGCGCGAACATTTGGAATATCTGGTCGTTCGCATCTTTGTATCGCGGACCCACGCTGTTGGCAAGAATGACCGAATTCGATGCGGGGATAGATCGCGATCTGGTCGGCGCCGGCTTTGGCGTGACCCGTACGCGGCGTGACGCCGCGGGAATGACCAGGTTATTGCAAATAACCAGCGACGTGCCGTCCGCGAAGTTCCCCGACACGGCTCCGCTGTCATCAAGGTCCACCCCTGTAAACTCCGGTTTCGTCTGCATAAACGCCAGCATCTGCTGGTTTTCGCTGTTTTGGTTAGACCCGTCGAATGTCGCAAATTTGGCTTGTATGGAGTCCAGGAGCGCTGCCCGGCTGTCCGCGATTCCACCACCTCCGAGATTTCCGCCTCCTGGATTCCCCCCGCCCGGATTCCCTCCTCCCGGATTACCCCCTCCGCCGGGTCCGCCTGGAAACAGCGCTCCGCCGCAGCCTGCGAGACATGCTGCGGCAAGCACGAGAATGAGACGTTTTGCTGTGAATTCAAATGTACGCATGGACCATAACTCCATCGTTGAATGAGCGATGGCCCTGCGGGATTGGCCTGCGCAACCTATTCTCCCTGGAGAATAGACTTCCTGCAATCGACCGGACTGCCTGCTTCGCCGGCCCTAACCCACGCTGAAACACTGCGCGCGGCAAAAAGGTCCATCGGCGCCAGTCACCGGACTGGCTATCTCGTCTGAACCATGATTTGTAGGATTAGATGACAGACTGTGATTCCGTTCCGCCAAGTTAGCCGTTTAGCATCCAACCTCTCGAAGCGTGCGACCCCGCCGTTTCATACATAATAACAAAACCCGACAAATCATAGTTCAGACAAAAAGGCCCCGCGCTTCCCCTCCAAAAAAAGAGAAACCGCGGGGCCATCCATTCACTACTCTAGACTCGCCGTTTAGAGTCGCAGGGCCGCTGCGATTATACAATCGCGCGTCGCCCGGATCCCATTCAACTTCTGGCGCGAACGAACAGTCAAGGGCCATCACTTCTGCGAACCCTGCGCTCGCCCGATCATCACGCTCAGGGCGCCACCTCCACTCCGATAGACTTCGGAAATTTATTGCCGAATTCGATCTGGTTGCCTTTAGTCTGTTTCTTTGGGTCCCAGGTGAGAGTCAGCGTCCCGCGGATCGACTGAATAGTCTTCTCCTTGTCCTCCTTGGCTCCGGTGGTAGCGTCAAAGGCGTCAACCGTCAGCGCCGCTGCGGACGCCGCTCCGAATGGCCCGCCCTTCCCTTTACCGTCCTCGCCAACAAACGTAGCGCCTTCCCACTTTATGGGAAGTGGCGCCTTCGCTGCGTCTCCGGAGAACGTCCCTGCAATTCTAGCTGTGTCGATCAACTTGTCGTTTAGCTTGGGCCCAATTGCGTTAGTGAGCGTTAACGTGACCTCGATGTTTACAGTGAAGTCGTGATTCTTTACGCCGTCCTGGGGATCGAACTCGACCCCGAATTTCGCGCTCCCTCACCCAGCCATTAATTCGAACCGTGGCGCCCCCTTGGCGCTTTTATAGAACTGAACAACGCCTGCAATATCCGTCTTGGCAACGCCGGCGCATTCAGGCAGCTTCCAGGCGATGGGGCCGTTCTTACTCAGATTTGCTCGCGCAATGACGAACTTCCAACTATCGGAACCCATGCGCCGCGTCACCGGTACGGTGACTCCGTTGATCTGGACGGTGACGTTCTTCGTGTTGGGATCGGCTCTGGTAACGCCGGAAGTGAATTCCGTCGTGGCGGAGCCTCCGCATCCTGCAAGTGATGCCGCACAGGCACCTGATGCGGCCAGGGTAATCGACAATCTCCGAAGGCTCAAGTGGTTCATGTGCATGTCAAATCCTCCTCTCTTGTCGTATCCATTGCATAAATCATGCCAATCAAAGCGATCAACGCGATCAATAACCTGCTGTCCTTAAAATCGCACTATCAGCCCGAATAGCGAATGGCACGTTTCTTGCAGTAGATGGTATGCAAGCCATCGGTAGGCTCGACGATACGGCGCGCTTCATACGCGGTGGTTAGCGAAAGGGATGATTGAAATGGAGACGAGACATCGCGCAGGTCTGGCGTTTGCAGCCGCGGCAATCATTTGCTTGAGCTTCACTCGAAGCTCATGTGCCCAGGAGCTTATCGTAAATGGCGACTTTGAAACCGGCGCTCTAAGCGGTTGGACCATCATGGACCAGTCATCGCCCTCGGCCGGTGGGTATTTCGTGTCGAACGACATCGCCACTCCGATCAATGCGCTGCCCACGGTGGGATCTGCGTCTGGTGGCTACTTCGCGGTTTCCGACCAGACCGGACCCGGCGCCCACCTTCTCTACCAGTCCTTCACAATTCCGACCGGATCGAGTCTCATCGTATCGTTCGATATGTTCGTCAACAACTGGTTCGACGGGGTATTCATCGATCCTTCGGGCCTAGACTGGACTACGGGCGGCACGCTTGACCCGAACCAACATGCGCGAGTGGATATTCTATCTTCCTCCGCCGATCCGTTTGACACTGGCGTGGGCGTTCTTCACAACCTCTACGTTGGAGACGACGGTCCGAACCTGCCGAATCCCTACTCTCACTACGCCTTCAATATCATCGATCTTTCTCCGGGAGGAACCTTTGTACTTCGTTTCGCCGAGGTAGACAATCAATTCCTGCTCAACCAGGGAATCGACAACGTGAGCATCCTTGCGGTACCCGAGCAAGGTCCGGTAGCGTTCGTGGCCGCTATAGCATTCGCCGCCTGCCTTTCCACAGCGCTCCGCCGCCCAAAGAACGAGGGAAGCGCCCGGAACCCCTGATGGTTCTTCAAGCAAGCCGACGTCGAAGCTCTCCTCGCCGAGCCTATATACCGCCGCAATACCGCTCGCGGCAAGAAGGTCCATTGGCACCTTCCATCAGGCTGACTATCCCGTCTGAATCATGATTTGTAGGACTAGAAGATAGACTATGATTCCGTTCCACCAAGCTCGCCGTTTAGCATCGAACCTCTCGCAGCGTGCGACCCCGCCGTTTCATTGCTAATCTCACAATCCGACGAATCCGAGTTCAGACATAAAAGGCCCCGCGATTCCCCTCCAAAAGAGAGAAACCACGGGGCCAGATTCTTTATTCCCTCTCTCCTGAATTCAGGAGAAGGGTATAAAAATATGCACGTCAATCCGCTCAGGACGTTTCGGAATCGATCGCGGCGCGTAGGCAGGCTTGAACCGCGCGCCAATCACGTTCAGAAAGGTGACCGATCTTGGTTAATTCCGTACGGGGCGTGGTCGTGAGAAATGCCCGAAATAGCGACGGTTTCCTGAGTCCGGTCTGCCGCCAATCCTGGAGAACATAATCGGAAGGGCCAATTGCGCGATCTGTCTGACTGGTAAGCAAACCAAGAACAGCGTCGGGCCGGTCTGCGTGGTAATTGTCGGTGGAGATCACTACGGCTAACCGTCTTTTAGGCCTCTGAATGTCCGGAGATAGAAAGACGACAAGGTCACCGGCGCTAAATGAGGCCATCGTCGGCAGGGTTCTCCTCGTAAAAGCGACGCACGGAATTGGCGGTCAATTCGCGGAGGTCTTCCTCGGTCCACTCATCGCTGTAGTCGAGAATGGAGGCGGACTCGATATCGTTTAATAACCGCGTGGCGAGCTTAATCCGTTCGGAGGCGGGCATGGACCTGACCGACTTCTCGTAGAGTTCGTCGGCGGTGATGGGGGCGGAGATCGACGTTTCCATACTCCATTATACATCAAGATGCATTTGGCCTAGCCAATACACACACACATTGTTAATCCGAGCAATCACAAAACCCGACAAATCACAAATCAGACAAAAAGGCCCCGCGCTTCCCCTCCAAAAAGAGAGAAACCACGGGGTCTTTCACTCACGCCTCACGCCTCACGCCTAATAGTCCATATGATCGTCGTGACCGCCGCCGCCCGCCGGAGCCGCCTTCTGAGGCTTCTCCACGATCAGCGTCTCCGTCGAGAGCACCAT
>JBBROJ010000017.1:0-53843 GCA_038229495.1 Chthonomonadales bacterium | reverse complement strand
GTCCAGAGGATGGCGTTCAGAACGAGCTTGCGCTGGTCGTCGTTGCCCCAGTTTTTGTGGAAATGCGCGCCCGTAAATCCGAACGACCGTCCGCCGTCCACGCGCTCAGTCGCCCATGCGAGAACCTCGTCCCGGCCTTTGGCCGCTACAATATGGGGATAAGGGCCGCGCGGCGAAGAGGTGCTGCCCGCGCGCGCCTCGTCGTCGGGCTTTGCAACGATGATCGGAGTGACGCCCTTCATGTCGGGCCGGAAGCGCATGTTGAAGTACCATTCGTCCCTGACCGCGAAGGGATGGACGCCGCGAGTGATGGGGTGCTTCGGGAAAGACTTGATATCGGCGACCCAGTGGGGGTTGGTCGAAAAAGCCGATTCATAGTAGCCTCCGAGCCACTCCAGAAGCTGGTCGCCCGCCTTGCCCTTGGGAAACTCCACCGCGTAGTGCATGCAGACGAGTCCGACCCCTTTGTCCATCAGCTTCTTCATCGTCTCCAGGCGATTGGACTGAATCATGGGATGTCCGTCGCCGCCGTCCATGTAGAAGACAACCGAGCTTGCGCCGTCGAAGACCGATTCATCTGCCGGCCAGCCGCCTCGCACGATGACAGGCTCAACCCCGTTCACCTTGCCGAGGCAGTCGGCAAGCAGCGTGATCCCGGCGTTGAACTCGTGGTCGCCGGGGCCGTGACTGGGCTTGCCCGCGATCATGACGATCTTCGCCGCCTTCTTAGGCTCGGCAGCACTTGCCGGGGAGAACGCCGAAGCGAGCGGCAACAGTACGGCGGATAGGAAAAGGAGGTTGTTCATGTTCGTGATTCCTGAGGCACTCTTCGTGCGATGCCATAAGATGCAAGAGATGGCTATTTGTGATGTGGGAACAACCCCGCGCGAATGGAATGCTCACACGGGGCCGGTCCGGGTGCGGCCAGGCAGAGATATTGTTCACTCGTCCATCTAGTCGGCGGGTATGGGCTGCGCGGACTTTGCGGGGCTGGCCTGAATACGCATGCCGTAGAACGAGCGGTGAACGAAGACAAGCGATATGCCGAACAGGATGACGGCGGAAATGAGCCTCGTCTGCGTTGACATCTGCTCCGCCAGCTCGACCGCGAGGAGGCCGAACAGCGTCGTGAACTTGATGACCGGATTCATTGCAACCGACGACGTGTCCTTGAACGGGTCTCCCACGGTGTCGCCGACGACCGTAGCGTCGTGCAGCGCCGTGCCCTTCTCCTTCAGCTCGACCTCCACAATCTTCTTTGCGTTGTCCCAAGCGCCGCCCGCGTTCGCCATGAACAGCGCCTGGAAGAGGCCGAACTGTGCAAGGGCGATGAGGTAGCCGAAAAAGAAGAACGACTCGAAGCATGCGAAGGCCAGCGTGCTGCACAGGACGGTAAAGAAGATGTTGACCATGCCCTTTTGGGCATAGATGGTGCAGATCTCGACCACCTTCTTGCTGTCCGCGATGGACGCCTTCTCAACCCCGTCCAGCTTGATATTCGCCTTGATGAACTCGACTGCGCGGTAGGCCCCGGTTACGACGGCCTGCATGGAGGCTCCGGTAAACCAGTAGATGACCGCGCCGCCCGCGATTAGGCCTAGCAAAAACGGCGGATGGAGAATGGACAGATTCGCGATCTTCGACGGGTCCAGCCCGGTGAGCAACACGATGATCGAGAAGATCATCGTGGTTGCGCCTACCACGGCGGTGCCGATGAGCACCGGCTTCGCGGTGGCCTTGAAGGTGTTTCCCGCGCCGTCGTTCGCTTCCAGATTGTGCTTGGCGCGCGCGAAATTGACGTCCCAGCCGTAGTCTCGCTTGAGCTCCTCTTCGATTCCAGGAATGGTCTCGATGACCGACAGCTCGTAGACCGACTGCGCGTTATCGGTTACTGGCCCGTACGAGTCGACCGCGATGGTGACGGGACCCATGCCGAGGAACCCGAACGCGACGAGGCCGAACGCGAAGACCGGGGATGCGTCGAACCCGTTCAGGGTCATAAGTGGCCCGAGGCCCTGAGTCGATATCAGCCACGCCGCGCCCATCAGAATGATGAGCACGATGCCCATATAGTAGGCGCTGAAGTTGCCTGCCACCAGGCCGGAGAGGATGTTGAGCGACGCGCCGCCCTCGCGGGATGATGTGACGACCTCCTTGACGTGGGCCGATTCCATAGAGGTGAAGACCTTGACCAGCTCCGGGATAACCGCGCCCGCGAGCGTTCCGCACGTGATGATCGCCCCCAGCTTCCACCAGAGCGTCGAGTCGCCGCCCAGGTCCGGTATCAGCAGCTTTGAGACGATAAACGTCAGCCCAATGGAGAGGAACGAGGTGATCCAGACGAGTGATGTGAGCGGGCGCTCGTAGTTGAAATCGTCCAGGTCTTTGTATTTCGCGGTCGCCATCGCATCATTGATGAAGTAGGCGACGGCGCTGGCAATCACCATGACGATGCGCATGATGAATATCCAGACCAGAAGCTGGATCTGGACCGACATGTTGGCGGTTCCGTCCGCGTTCTTCACGGCCAGCAAAATGAACGAGATAAGCGCAACGCCGGTGACGCCATAGGTCTCGAACCCGTCCGCGCTGGGTCCGACCGAGTCGCCCGCGTTGTCTCCGGTACAGTCGGCGATGACTCCGGGGTTGCGAGCGTCGTCCTCCTTGATGCCGAAGACGATCTTCATCAGGTCGGAGCCGATGTCGGCGATCTTGGTGAAGATGCCGCCTGCGATTCGGAGCGCGGCGGCCCCGAGCGATTCGCCGATAGCAAACCCGATGAAGCAGGAGCCCGCATAGTCGCCGGGCAGAAACAGCAGGATAATAAGCATGATGAGCAGCTCGATGGAGATGAGCATCATGCCGATGGACATGCCAGCTTTGAGAGGAATGGCGTAGCAGGGGAACGGCTTTCCCCGGAGCGACGCGAAAGCGGTCCGCGAGTTCGCGAACGTATTGACGCGTATACCGAACCATGCGACCGCGACGCTTCCCGCAATTCCTACAACCGAGAAACCGAGGATAACGAACACCTTGAGTGTATTGCCGTTTGCAAAGTAGTGCTGGAAGATGCCGAAGTAGACGAGGATGATGGCGCCGATGAAGAGCCAGAGCATGCCGATAAACTTGATTTGCGTGAGGAGATAGGTCTTGCACGTCTCATAGATCAGTTCGCTTATCTCGAGCATCGACTTGTGGACAGGCGCGTTCTTGAGGCTGTTGTAGACCATCAGCCCGAAAACCATGCCCAGCGCGCACACGAGAAGGCCCGCATAGAGCAGTGTTGCGCCGGACTGGCCGAAGAACAGGACCGTTGTGCTGCTGAGCGCGGGAACAATGAGACTGGCTTCGCCGCCATGAACGGGGGGCGCGGCAGCTTCCTGCGCGAACGCGGCAATAGATGCCAGAAGCGCCAGCAGGCTAAAGAGGAGAGAACAAGCAAATCGGAAGCTCCGGGCCCGAAGAAGGAGCGGCAGCATGAGGCGCTGCGGCTGCTCCGCTCGCGTGAGCGGACAGGTCTGGATAGGGGAGTCGGCATTGGTCCCTCGGCAACGCATGATGGCTGGGTTTCCTCCTAGATGGTGCGCCCGTGGATGATTCCGATTTTGTCTTCGCGGGGAAGCGTTCGTGAGGCTGGGCGTGGAGCCATAATATCCGATTTACCACTCCACTGTCAAGGTGCGGAACGGACGAAGCGGACACGATTACAGCTGGGCCCTCAAGTGAATTTACTATTGCGCAGGCGGTGCAAGGGGTGGAGTGCCCGCGATTGTGTCTATACTTATTAACCAGGCGGCCTGGGCCACTCGCGAATTGGATAGGGCAGACCCGGCTTCAGACTGTACAGACGAGACTGAAACTTGAGCGATATGAGAATTGCGCCACTTGATCGATCTCGACCCGACACGGAACGCGACAGATGATGACGCCTTCGGCTCTGATTGAGCTTCTCGTGCTATTCGAGAATGCCGCGATCTCCGTGTGGCTTGACGGAGGATGGGGTGTCGATGCACTTCTGGAGAGGCAGACGCGGCCGCATAAGGATGTCGATATCATCCTGCCCGTCGCGGACGTCGCTCGGCTTCAAGACACCCTTGCGCGCTGCGGGTTTACGGTCAAGGAGGGAGCGCCGCCAAGCTCCTTCGTTCTCGCCGACGATTTGGGACTTGAGGTCGACGTTCACGCCGTCGTTTTTGATGCTGGCGGCAATGGCGTTTACCGAATGGCGAACGGAAAGGATTGGATCTTTCCGGCCGAGGGATTCGGCGGGCGGGGCGTCATCGAGGGGTTGAGCGTACGCTGCCTCTCGCCGGCGGCGCAGGTGCTCTGTCACGCCCATGGGTATACGCCAATCGAGAAGGATGTTCGCGACATGGAGCTTCTCGCGGAGAGATTCGGCGTCTACCTGCCACCGCAACTGCGGCGAATCCATGCCGGAATCCCGGCCGATACAGCACCCATGCGTAACATGAGCTACTGAAACGGGGCGCGGCCAAATTGGTCGCGCCCTGTTTCATTTTATTCCAGATTTATTCCGGCCGTATCCTATCGGTCGATACCCTCGCCTTTTTGGACATCCCCGTCCGGCGTCGATTTGTCACCGGAGGGAACGGACGGTGTTTCCGTACGGCTTCGTCGGCTTCTGCGGGGCCTCGGCTTCGGCTCTTCCGGAACGCCGGCCGCGCTGTCACCGACATTCCGGTCGGTGCGATCCACGGCGCTGGTATTCTGCGGATCGCCTTTCCCCTCCTCATTGCGGGTACGGCGAGAGGCGTTCTTATCGCGATTCGACTGCTCGCCGGTAGAAGGAGCCGCGCCGGCGTTATCCAATCCCTGCGGATTCTGTATCTCGCTGTGATCTTGTGTCTTCGGCTTGTCGGTCGTAATTTGGACGTCCGCATCGGCAGGCCGCTCGGCGCGCTTCCGCTCCGTGACGTTTGGGACAACCGCGAGGGTGCTCGGCGGAGGCGCGGAGGGAGCCGGGGAAGCTGACGAGTTGACGGCAGGCGAAGCGGAATGCGAGCCGGCCGCCACATTGATGAGCGGAGACAGGATGAAGAGGCCAACGATAAAGGACGCGATCGCCAGCAGCGCCCAGATTCCGAGGCTCCGCAACGCTAGAGCGCTGGAGCTGGGGGTGCGGGACAGGGATTTACGAACACTCATTCTGGAACAATTGCCTCCATTGCGCGCGCGTTTCCAGTTGCCGGGCAGTTTGTCCATTCGCCGCGTGACGGCGCATGAGCAGCCTGCCGGCATGCACGGATAATTGCTGAATTCTAATTGAGTCTACCGGCACTTTGGCGCGTTGTCAACTCGAATCGCCTGCCGTGCGGATGGCGAGTCGCTTTCACAAGCCGCTTTCTTCACGAAACAATTTTTGCGACTTCGGCAAATTCATCCTTGAGGTTGGCATAGAGGCGGCGATAGACGTCATAGAATCGGTTGTAGGCGGCGTGGTTGACCGTGCAAACGTCGGTTTGCGCTTCGACCCTGATAACCTGGCGGCAGGCGGCCTCCACGCTCGGATAGATGCCGGAGCCGACGCCCGCCAGGAGCGCCACGCCCAGGGCGGGGCCTTCGTCCACGTTGATCGTGACATGCGGAAATCCTGTAATGTCCGACTGAATCGACCGCCAGAGAGGGCTTCGCGCGCCGCCGCCGGATGCGCGCACCTCGCGAATCGGCAACTTCATCTCCTTCATGATCTCGAACGAATCGCGCAGGCCGTAGGACACGCCCTCCAGAATCGCGCGGGCAAAATGCGTACGGTCGCTGCGCCGGGTTATTCCGAAGAAGACGCCGCGCGCGTTCGGATCGGGGTAGGGCGTGCGCTCTCCGGTCAGATAGGGCAGAAAAATCAATCCCTCCGCCCCGGCGGATACGCGTTCCGCTTCTGCGCAGATGAGCTCGTAGGGATCGCGGCCCAGCGCGCCGGCAACTACCTTTTCGGGCTGGCAGAACGCGTCGCGATACCATTGGAGCGACCCGCCCGCCGAGAGCATGACTCCCATCAAGTGCCACTTGGCCGGCACCGCGTGGCAGAACGTGTGCAGCCGAAGGCCGGGGTCCACCACCGGCGTGTCCGAGAAGGCGAATACGACGCCCGAAGTCCCCACTGTCGAGGAGACGATTCCCGTGTCAACGATCCCGTTGCCCACCGCGCCGGCCGCCTGATCGCCGGCGCCTCCCACCACAGGCGTGCCCTCCGCCAGCCCGGTTAGCGCCGCCGCTTCACGCTTGATATGGCCACTCACCTCGAACGATTCGTAGCTTTTGGGCATCCAGTCCCGCGGAATGCCGCATCCGTCCAGCATCTCGTCCGCCCACTTCCGCTTGGTTACGTTGAAAAGGGACGTGCCGGATGCATCGGAGACCTCCGTGGCATATTCGCCGGTCAGCTTAAGGCGGATGTAGTCCTTCGGGAGCAGAACCTTGCGGACCTTTGCAAACGTCTCGGGCTCATTGGTGCGCAGCCAGATAATCTTTGGCGCGGTGAATCCTGTCAGGACCGGATTGCTGGTCAGCTCGACCACCTTCTCGCGGCCAATCGTATTCGTTATCCAATCGCATTCCGCCTGGGTGCGCTGGTCGTTCCAGAGGATAGCGGGCCGAAGAACCTGATTATCCGAGTCCAGAAAGACCGCGCCGTGCATCTGCCCGGACAGCCCAATGCCGCGAATCTCCTTCGAATCGATGCCGGCCTTCTGCAAGACTTCCTGAATCGTGCCGACGGTCGCCGCCCACCAATCCGCTGGGTCCTGCTCGGCCCAAAGCGGCCGAGGGCTATGAAGCGGATATTCCATGGCGGCGCGCGCGAGGACCTTGCCGGTCTCGTCAATCAGAATAGTTTTGGTGCCGCTGGTGCCGATATCAATGCCGAGCAGATACGCCATAGATTGCCTCCGAGATGGGTGCTAAGAATTGATGATCTGGTTCGCCGCCATGGACTCCGCTTCCTGCGACGGCGGCCTCTCCGCCCCGCTGTCGGTAATGGCGGCCTGAACGGTACAATAGTGAACGTAAACAGGATTGTTTCGCCGAAGCCGGCTGCGACGCTTCCAGCGCCCAGGGGAGAATCTATGGACTACTACGAGATTTGGTGCGATCTGAAAGATGGGTCGCGGGACATGGAGTTTAGCCGAAACGTGGCAGCCTATCTGGGCTATCTGCGGGAGAGAGGTCTGATAGAAGGGTATCGTCTAAGCCGTCGCAAGCTCGGATTCGGGCCGCAGGAGCTGGGCGAGTTTCACATCAGTATCGAGACGCGCGGCCTGGCGCAACTCGATTCGGCGTTCCTGCGGGCTGCGACGCGCGATTCGGAGGTCGAGCCATTGCATGCGAGCGTCTATTCGCTCGTCAAGAATGCCCGGTTTGCGCTGAACCGGGACTTTCCCGACGAAGTCAGAACGGCGGATTAACCACGGGGAGCACGGGGAAATGCGAGATTCTGAACCACGAATGAACACAAATAGGCACGACCTGAAGCCATTCAGACCCTCATCTGTGTCCATCTGTGGAAATCTGTGGAAAACTCCTTTCGAATCCCTCTGTATCTCTGTTCTTCTGTGGTTCATCTCGCCGCTGATGCAAATGCGGCCTCCTCTGAGTAGACGTCCAGGCGCTCAGTCTCCTCGTCTTCCGGTTCGCAGCGTACAACGAACTGCGGCACACTGCGCCAGTCGCCGCCGCTCGTCTTTTCCCGCTCCATGATTGCATGCATGTCCGGGCCGTCCCAGATAACGGCTCCGTCGAAGAGAGCTACATATCGGTGAGGGAAGCGCGCAAAGAGCGCGGCCCGGTCGCTGCGGTATCGCGCGACGCACTCCGCTCCTCGCTTGAGCTGTCCCACGCGGTTTGTGTCTCCATCGTAGCGGTCCACCTTGAAAGGCACTGCGACTTCTTCCGGCTGGGGACCCACAATTTCAATCCGGCTGGACGCGCAGGGACCTAGTCCGGCCTCCGCCGCCAGCTTGATGACGTTGCGGCGATAGAAGAAAGGGTGATTCGGGAATTCGCTCGCGGGGTCGAAACCCATTACGCGCGCCCCTACGGAATCGGTCGAGACGATGTTGGTCCCCGCCAGAATCACGCCCGGTTTCAACGCTTCTCCGTGCCATTCGCTGTTGTTCAGGGCCACAATTCCGTCGACCACGTTCAGGCAGGGCTTGAAATGCCGGGCGAGGTCCGACAACACGCGGGGAAGCCGGATCAGGCGGTCGTGCAGATACATGCGGGGAGAGCCATAGACCGACCAGGGAGTCCAGCCGAACAGGTTCTTGATGCAGAGCGTGCAGCCCATGCTCACGTGGGCTTTCATCTTCGCGACCGATACGAACGCGTCCGCCTCGGCCAGCTCGCGGTGCAGCGCGTATCGGCGAAACATCGGATCAGGGTGCCGCATCTCCACCTCGGTCATGTCGCCGTGCCCAAAATCTACGAGCCGCACTTTCTTGTATGGCTTCAGTCGCTCCGGGTAGCCCAGCTCGGCGTACAGCCCCTCTCCGTCGCCATGGGTGGGCGCGTCCCCGATAATAATCTCTGCGTCCGTCACAGCGCGAATCGCGCGGACTACGCCTTCGACGACCGCCGGCTCCGTTAGCTCGGTCTGCTTGCCCTGGGTCAGTACCACGCGTGGTATGCCCGCGTTAATCTTAACGGCGATCTTGCGCGCGTTCCGAAGACCCGCGCCATAATCTCCGAGCGCCTGAACTGCCTCTTCGGTCCGCCGGGTAACAGACGCATCGTCCTCGCTTGTCGCGCACCGCGTGATGCTCACTCGCTCCAATTTTGGAATTTGGATTTTAGATTTTGGATCGCCCATCATCGATTTCCCTGACTACCGCCCAGTGCAAATTTATAGCCGGGCAGCGGTTGCCCGCTGCCCGGCTTCAGTGGAGAACGGCGGTGGAACCGCCCGTTCATGACTCGGTCCACCCTAAACTTACCCGAAGGAAGCGAGGGTGTGAGCTAAAACGAATCAGCTCCGACCGTCCCCCTGTTGACTATAATCCATGTAGTCACCACCTCCTTCTTAGTCTAGGACTATTATCTCAAACGTTGCAGCAGAAGTCAAGAAAGTTTTTTCGCGGCGGCTTTCGCATATTCCTTTCAGTCTTCCTCGACCGTGAAATCGTTCACGGATGGGGCGTAAGCTCTATGCTGTCGTGGTAAAATGCGATGAGGCGGGTCGTTGGGTTGTAGGCCCCCCGGCCCCCAATCCTGGGGGAGACGGCATGGGTCGTTGGGTCGTGGGCTTCCGGTGGAGGAGCTAAGATTCGCGGGATGGGAGGCCGATTCGTGGAGAACGCAATTATTGCGCTGGTGGGGTTGAGCGTGCTGCTGCTGCTGCTTGCCATGCACTACAAAAGAAGGCTTGACGCCGTGCGAGACCTGTTGGAAGACGAGCGAACCCGGCAGCGCAGCCTCTCTACCATCTATGGCCGCATCAGCGAGCAGTGGTTTCCGCTCATGGATCGCTATCCCTACGATTCCCAATCCTTTCGCTTTATCGGCACCCCTGTAGACGGAATTCAGTTTGAAGAGGACCGAATCGTCTTCTGCGAGTTCAAGGCGAACCAGTCCAGCCTCTCGCCGATTCAAAAGCAAATCAAGCGGTTGGTGGAAGCGAAACAGGTCTATTGGGAGGAGTTCAACTTTACGGCGGAGGCGTGATGGTCGACGGAAGTCGGAAGACGGAAGTCGGAAGTACAACGACCTAACTGCCCAACGACCGATGCCGTCTCGCCCAGAATTGGGGGCCGGGGGGGCGGACCGGGGGGCAATCTCCCCCAGGATTGGGGGCCGGGGGGCGGACCGGGGGGCAATCTCCCCCAGGATTGGGGGCCGGGGGGGCGGACCGGGGGGCAATCTCCCCCAGGATTGGGGGCCGGTGGGGGCGAACCCGGGGGCCAACGACCTATCTTAGAGCTCGCCCGGAAATATCTTTGCGGAAGTGCATGCCCTCGAACTGAATAGCCCGCATTCCCGCGTAAGCGCGCGTAACCGCTTCCGGCAGGGTTGGACCGACGCCCGTTACGCCAAGCACCCGGCCACCATCCGTCAGTGTCTGGCCGTTCTCCGTGCGCGTGCCGGCATGAAAGACAAGGCAGCCCTCCGCCTGCGCCGCCTTGTCCAGCCCCTCTATCAGCTTGTCGGTGGCGTATTCGCCAGGGTATCCTCCCGATGTCGCGACAACGCAGGCAGCGGCCTCCGCTTTCCACTTCACCTCGATTGAATCCAGATTGCTGTTGATTACCGCGTCCATCACTTCGACCAGATCGGTCTCTAGCAGGGGCAGAATCGCTTGCGTTTCCGGGTCGCCGAAGCGGCAGTTGAACTCCAGGGTCTTCAGGCCGCTGGGGGTGAGCATGATTCCGGCGAACAGCACCCCCTTATAAGGGATTCCAAGATCGCGAATCGCGGCGATGGCAGGCTTTAGAATCGTCTCCACGGCCTCCGCGACGATGGAAGCCGGGATCATTGGGACCGGCGTATACGCGCCCATGCCGCCCGTATTCGGCCCCGCGTCGTTGTCAAAGATACGTTTATGGTCCTGCGAAGGCGGCATGGCGACAACGTTATCGCCGTCTGTGAAAGCCATAATGCTGGCCTCTTCGCCCTCCAGGCACTCCTCGATTACAACCACGTCGCCCGCGTCGCCAAAGACGCGCTCCACCATCATGACGTCGACTGCCCGATGGGCCTCTTCCGCGGATTGCGCGACGACAACGCCTTTGCCCGCCGCGATTCCGTCGGCCTTTACCACCAGGCGCGTGCCGGACTCGTGATGAAGCTCGTAGAAAGCCTGAATACGGTAGTGAGCGTCCTCCGGCCCCTCGCATCGCCAGTATTCGGCGGTCGGGATGCCGTAGTTGACCATCAGCTCCTTCGAGAAGCTTTTGCTGCCCTCGATTCGGGCCGGGTCAGTGGCGGGGCCGAAGATCGGCAGGCCGCGCGCCTCGAACCGGTCCACGATTCCCCCGATAAGGGGCGCTTCGGGGCCCACGACCGTCATGCCGACATTCTGGGCGTCCGCGAAGTTCGCAAGACCCTCAAGATCGTTCGGCCTTAGATTGATGCACTCCGCGAGGCGCGCGATTCCGGCGTTGCCGGGCGCGCAGTAGAGCCTTTCCACGTGGCGGCTCTGCGCGAGCTTCCATACCAGCGCGTGCTCGCGCCCGCCGCCTCCTATGACTAAGATTCGCACGTGATCTCCCGTTTGCGCGGCAGCTAACTCACCTGCGCAAGTATGTCGTGAATTGCGAGAGGCAAAAGCTTCAGCATTTCCCTTGCGGCATGAGACCTGACAAGGTCCAACTCCGGTAAATCGTGCTCTGCCGGAACAACCACTATATTCAGCCTGGTTTCCCAGGGATATTCACAATTATCCGGTCTGGAACCGTCTCGGGGAACAGACGGAGATAGATACGCAATCTCGGTAGCCAACTTCTTGAATTCACCGAGCATCCACTTCCTTAATGCTGATTGACTGGAACCGCGCTTATTATATGCTTCACGGGAGTAAACCGCGTCGAGAATTAGGGGAATCTGCTTGACTGTCGTGCCATGGCTTGATTGGATTGTTGACGCTATGCTGCCTGAAGCATAGAGATGACCCTTGGCGAGCTTCTCGCATGTCATTTGAAGGAAATGAAGCCGGTGACAAGGCGGGGCGTCTACGACAGTGGATAAGCGCGAGAACATCGTGAAGTCTGCTTCGGCCTGCTTCGCAAACGCCCGTGCCCATTCGCGGGACGAGCTCACTTCCGGGCTACCCGTTTGCTGCGGGTCGGCTTCTGGTATTTCCTACCCACTGTCCACCCATATTCGCGCCTCAGCCGTTCGCGGAGCTCGTCCGTAAATTCTTCAGGTGTAACAGTAACAACGACAGACGGATAAATCATGCCGGATGCGGAATGGGTACCTAAAACCACAGGGGCTATGCCGGCAGGCACTGTGTCCGGTGTAATCTCCAACAGCCTAACAGTCTTGTCGTCAGATTCCACATCAGAATCCAGTCGGTATATCTCGTCAACCTCCATGCCGCCGGAATAGTGTGCTTCCGCCAATTCTTCGGCCATCTGGTCAGGTGTTTTAACGTCGGACATAGTTTGTGCCTCTTTCAACTGTTTTCAACCATGAATCCTGTTATGATAATCGCTTTCGCTCGCCGGGTGGAAGAGCATCTCTTTCTTCGCTGCCAAGTCTGCGAAAGTCCTTCGCAAGATTGTCGAATCGGGCGTACTGCGGGTGGAATGCCACGGAGACCTTACCGGTGGGGCCATTTCGCTGCTTCGCGATGATAAGCTCCGCCTCCTCCACCTTGACCTCGCCGCGCTTGCGCCGCTCCTCTTTGTCTGCCTCGTCCGTCTCGGCGCTCACCGACTCCTTCATCTTATAGTAGGCGTCCCTATAAATAAATATGACGACGTCGGCCTCCGCCTCGATGCTTCCCGATTCCCGAAGATCGGAGAGCATGGGCCGCTTGTCGGGCCGTTGCTCAACGGCGCGGGAGAGCTGAGACAGGGCGATCACCGGCACCTTCAGCTCTCTCGCGAGCGATTTCAGCGCGCGGGCGATCTCGCCAATCTCCTGCGTTCGGTTGTCCGTCCGCTTATGGCCCCGCATCAACTGCAAATAGTCCACAATGACCAGGCCCAGCCCGTGCTCGGCCATGAGGCGGCGGCACTTTGCCCGCATTTCCAGCGCGGAACAGTCCGGACTGTCGTCGATAAAAATTACGGCTTCAGAAAGGCTGCTGCACGTCTCGCCCACCCGGCGCCAGTCCTCGTCTTGCAGGTAGCCGGTGCGCAGCCGGTGCGCATCCACTCGGGCTTCCGAGCAGATCATTCGGATGCAGAGCTGCTCTTTGGACATCTCCAGGCTGAATATCGCCACCGGAGCCTTGTGCTTGAGCGCAACGTGCTGCGCCATCCCCATGACGAGCGCTGTCTTGCCCATCGAGGGCCGCGCTGCCACGATAACGAGGTCGGAGGGTTGGAGTCCGGCCGTCATGTAGTTGAGGTCGTCGAACGGCGTCGGGAGACCCGTCGTGGTCGCGTGGTTCTCCGAGCGGTACTCAATCTGCTCGAAAACCGATGCGACCAGGGGCCGCATCGCCGTAAAATAAGAACCCATCCTCCGCTGAGCGACCCCGAACACCGCGCGCTCAGCCCGATCCACCACGTCCCCGATGTCGTCATATTCGCTATGCGCCAACGACTGAATCTGATTCGACGCGTCGATGAGGCGGCGCAAAATGGCCTTCTCCTCGACGATCTGAGCATAGTAGCCGACGTTGGCTGCGGAGGGAACGGCGTTCTGAAGCTGGATGAGGTAGGTCGGCCCGCCGACGTTGTCCAGCACGTCCTGGAGATTGAGCTGTTCGCGGACGGTGAGAAGGTCGACCGGCTCGTCGCGGTCTACGAGAGAGAGGATGGCCTCGAAAATGACACGGTGCGCGTCCCGATAGAAGTCTTCCGGGCGCAGAATTTCGGCGGCCTTTTCGATAGCCGCCCGCTCGATAAGCATCGCGCCCAGAACGGCCTGCTCTCCTTCGAGCGATTGGGGGGGAATCCGGTCAAAAGGAGCTAGCCGGTCAAGCGCCATCTGTTACTCTCCAGTGGACAGTGGTCGGCATAGCCATAGCACAGTGGTCAGTGAACGGCCTGTTCTGACCACTGTCCACTGACTATTCACCGCTGAAGACTAAAGAGTTTCGCCTGCCGATTCGGCTTCCGCGCCGTCGGCGGCTTCGCCCGTATCGGCCTCTGCCGGCGTTTCCGCGGAGTCCGGTTCGCTCGCTGCGGGAACGGCTTGAGTCTGTGCCGAAGCCTCTTCGGTCTGCGCCGATGCGACTTCTGCCTGCGTTGAGACTGCTTCCTCCTGTGCAGATGCAGCTTCCGCCTGCGCTGAAGCAGCTTCGGCGGCGGTAGCAGCGGCAGCAGCGGCAGCAGCGGCAGCAGCGGCTTCGGCGGCCTTTGATTCCGCCGCCTCCTGCACCTTGCGCTTCTCCAACTGCTCCTCAGTCAGCACGGCAACGGGAACGGAAACCGTTACATCGTTGTGCAGGCGCACCGACACGCGGTAGTCGCCCAGGTTCTTAATGGGGTCGGCCAGGCCTACGCGGCGCTTGTCAATTGTTATGCCGGTCTCTTTCGCTACCTGGTCCGCCACATCCTGCGCGGTAATCGACCCATAGAGCTTGGTGCTGCCGGGGTTTGCCTTTCCGATAATGGCCAGGCGCAACCCTTCCAGCTTTGCCGCATCGGCCTGCGCGGTTTGAAGCTGGGTGGCCGTTCGCGTCCTCTCGCGGTCGTTGCGGGCGGTGTGCTCGCGGAGAGCGCCGCCGGTTGCGGAAACGGCGTAAGCCCGCGGGAACAGGTAGTTGCGCGCGTAGCCGTCGGCCACGGTAACGATGTCGCCCCCCTTGCCGACTTTGGGAATATCGCGCTGAAGAATTACTTTCATGTAACAGCTCCTTTGGAAGTCAGAATTCGGAAGTCGGAAGTCGGAATGTACGTTCTTCCGGCTTCCGACTTCAGTCTTCCGGCTTCATCTGCTAAGTCTTACCCCGATGAGGGGAGTTGTACGCTTGAATACGCTGTCCGCGCCCAGCCACACAGAGAAGTTCTCGTTGATGCGGAAAAGAGCGCGCGCGTCTAATTGCAGGTTATTCGGATTATAAGCGTCGAGCCGGAATCGCGTTCCGCTCGCGGAGTCCGGCCACGCATATCCAACGCCCAGCTTGGAGGCGTAGATTCCATACCTGAGCGCGCCGAGACCATTGATTTGCGTCTCGTACTGCGCGTTCAGCTTGGTACGCTCCGCAAAATCGTACAGGCCCAGATCGAACGCGTTGCGCTCACCAATCGGCAGCCGCAGGTTTACGTCCGAGCGGAAATGAGGCGTATTGGCACGGCCCAGGAAGTCGATTGCAAACTCCGGCTTTCCGATTCCGAGCTTGGGACCTTTCGAGCTGGTCTTGAAGGAACCGACGAGCGTATTGATTCGCTCCACCAGCTTCTGCCCTTCCACAGCGGTCTCTTTGACGGTGGCAACCGTCGTCTTCAAGTCGTTCTGAACGTTCGGGTCGCCGGACAAATTATGTATGTCTGAGGCGATCTGGTTGAATCGGGCCAATGTCGTCTTTGCCAGATCCAGCGTTTCCACCAGCGACTGCTGTAAGCGCGGATCGCTGACCTGCTCCGCTAGTTTCGTCACCGCGCCCCGAGCCGCGTCCACCGTGTCCGCGAACTTCTGAAGCAGGTCCACCGCTCCGGTGGTTAGCTCATCTACCTTGCCGCTGTTACGTTTGATGACGGTTCGCATCTCGCCGGTCAGCTCTTTCGCCGTGGCGCGAGCGTTGCCGGAGACCGCTTTCATGTCGTCTAAAAGCGCATACATAGTCCGGCGTATCTTCTGGTCGCCCAGCAGGTTCTTTGCCGAGTAGGACGCTTCCTGGAAGTTCGCCATCATCGAATCGGTGCGTTTCAGTATACCCTGCAAGCTGTCCATTGTAGCGGCGAGCCTGGGGGTAAGAGTTTTGATCGTGTGGGTAAGCTGCTTGACGGCCTCGTCCGCGTCCGGCGAAAGTGCGGCCAGACCGCTCGCCGGGACCAACTCGACGTTTTTCCAGGTCTCCCCATCCACATAATAACTGGAGGACGGCTTGGGGAGAATCTCTATTTGAGGATTGGAGATGAGCAGTCCCGAAGTGATATGGATCAGCGATGCATCCGGGATGCGATCGTACTTCTTGTCGATAGAAAGAGTGACGATCGGCCTCAGAGTTTGCTTGTCCAGCTCGACTTTCTCAACCTCCCCAATTGTTACGCCATTCATGCGGAGCGGCGTCTGCCGCTGGAGTCCTTTTGTATCGTTGAACACGGCATTGAGGTGATAGTTGTGCAGATTCAGGTGCGCCAGGAAGTACCAGGCCGCGTAGAGCAGCCCGAGTCCAACCAGCGCCATGGCTCCAACTTTCGCGGCCGCCTTCACTTCCATGGGAAACTCCAGGTACCAGGGGTCAGGTTTCAGGGATCAGGTTTCAGGCAGGACGCGGCAGCAATTCCTGATTCTGACACCTGAAATCTGAAACCTATTCTTGCGTCACAAACTCCCGGACTTTTGGGATTGTGGAGGCCCGTATCTCCTCCGGCGTGCCACTCGCGATGATTCCGCCCTCGTCCACCATGGCAATGCGGTCCGCAATTCGGAAGATCGACGCGATGTCGTGCGATACGATAACGGAGGTCATTCCCAACCGTCCGCGCGTCTCGATTATCAGGTCGTCTATGCTGTGCGCTATCACCGGGTCGAGGCCGCTGGTCGGCTCATCGTACAGGAGAACGGACGGTTCCATTGCGAGCGCGCGCGCCAATCCCACGCGCTTCTGCATACCCCCGGAGAGCTGCGAGGGGAACAGGTTTTCAGTTTCCGGCATCCCTACGTCCGACAGCCGCTCCGCGACTATCCTGTCCACCTCCCGATGGGTCAGCCTCCGATGATTCACGACTCC
The DNA here is from genome assembly GCA_038229495.1 of Chthonomonadales bacterium. Lineage (GTDB taxonomy): Bacteria > Armatimonadota > Chthonomonadetes > Chthonomonadales > CAJBBX01 > JBBROJ01. The sequence continues at coordinate 37,321 of JBBROJ010000017.1, read as the reverse complement.
AAACGAGACATTGTCGTATACGCTCAGCGAATCGAACAGCGCGGCATATTGGAATACGAGACCGATCTTCAGCCTCACTTCATCCATCTCGGATTCAGGCAGCGGCACGATATCCTGGTCGAACAGCAGAATCTGCCCGCTCGCCGGCTTGATGAGACCAGCAAGGCATTTGAGCAGCGTCGTCTTGCCGGACCCGGACTTGCCCATTATGGCCAGGATCTCGCCCTGCGCCACCTCCAGGTTTATATCCTGTAGAATCCGCTTCTCCGGTACCGCATACACCAGATTCCGGACGACGATTGCATTAGTCATAGCTGTCAATGAGAAAAACGGGACAATTAGTCAATTGGTAAATGGGTCAATGGTGGACGTTCATTTACTAATTTACCAATTTACCCATTGACTTGTCACTTCACCGTTACTGCCGCGCCGGCTAGAATCTGAGCCAGGAAGAAATCCGTAACAAAGATGAGCACGACGCAAATGACGACCGAATTGGTGGTCGAGCGGCCCACTCCCGTGGCGCCTCCCTTCGTGCGCAGTCCCTGCTGGCAGGCCACCGTCGCGATGAGCAGTCCGAAGACTACGGTCTTGATCATCCCTTTGAGCAGATCCTGGGCGGAAGCGAAGGTCCGCGCCGATTCAATGAAGACCTGGCCGGCAACGCCGTGCGTGCCCGCCATTAGGTAGCAGCCGAGAACGCCCGCCAGGTCCGCGAAGACGCAGACGAGAGGCATCATTACCACGCACGCGACCAGTCTGGGGGTCACCAGATAGCGGATGGGCGAAACGGCCATCGCCCTCAGCGCGTCCACCTGTTCGGTGACCACCATCGACCCTATCTCCGCCGCTATGGCCGCGCCGCTCCGGGAAGCAACGTTGACGCCCGCCAGAACGGGGCCAAGCTCCAGGAGAAAAGAGAGGGTGAGGGTTCCGCCTACGAATTGGGTCGCGCCGAACCGCACGAAGATGTCCGACGTGTAGAATGCGTAGACCGCGCCAGTGGAGAGGCAACAGGCAAGCACGATAGGCAGCGAATCGACCCCGATAGCGGCCATCTGGACCAGCGTGTTGCGCAGGTGCAGCCGCCCGCGCACCAAGAATCCAATCGCTCGCGCGGCAAGCAATACGCTCTCGCCCAGGAACACGAGCATGCTCGCAAAAAGGCCAGGTCCGACCGGCGCGGGGTTGACGCGCGGCGCATCGGGCTGCTTTGGTTGTTGCTGTCCCATTGAGGCCGCACGCGTCGCCATAACTCTTTGAGTATACAGGCAACGGAGGGGGAGAGTCAACGCTCCCAGCGCGCGCCGGTGGACGCCGGCATTCCGGCAGGAGGTTTGCGGCTGCGCAGAGAAGCGTTGATAAGACCGGCTGGATTTGTTCAAGCGCCGGGTCAAGCTTTCGAGCGCCGAAGAGCCGCTTGCTCTGATTCACTTTCCCGCACAAGGAGGAAGTATGAAACACCACGTGTCGCTACGTCTTGGCAGACTGCGAGCCGCCATGCTCGCGCTTGGCATTGTCGCGCCGGTCGTCCTCATCGGCGGCGCGGTTACGGCCCAAAAAAAGCCGGACGGAAAGTCTCCTTCTTCAGCGCAGAAATTTAAGAACATTCGCGTGCTGAAGACGCTGCCGGCCGATCAAATGATTCCTGTCATGCATAAGATTAGTGCCTCACTCGGTGTCAGATGCGATTTCTGCCACGTGGTGAACGCCGACCATAAAGGCTTTGAGCTGGATACCAAGCCGGAGAAAGAGACTGCGCGGAAGATGATCGTCATGACGCAGCGGTTAAACAATAGCGAAAAGATTCTGGACGGCAAAGCGACATGTTTCATGTGTCATCATGGTCGTGCTATGCCGGAGGTCAAGGTTCCCGAGACTCCACGGTAGCGAGTTCAACGGGTTCAATGGGTTCAACGCGAGGATGAATGCATGCGCGACAGGTCCCTCGATCAGATCTTCAGAACCTCGACCGTGGCATTGTAATCGGGGACGCCCGATTCGTCGCAGATGCCGCGCGGAATAAGGACGTTGCCCTCCGGCCAGTGCACCTGCAAGCTGCCCGGATGCACCGGTGCGACCATGATGCGGCCCTCGAAGCTTCCGGTCTCGCTGCGCAGAATAACGCGCTCGCCCTCCGCCAGGCTCAGCCTGTCCGCGTCCTCTTGTGCCATGAGAATCGAATCGCGATTTGCTCCCGTCAGCGGATCGCGATTCGCCTGGACCATCGAGTTGAACTGCTTGCCCCTTCGAGTCGTTACGCGGAAGCAGCCAGGCGGAAGCGCGTCATTTGGTGGCTCCAGCGCGGCGAAATGCGCCTTCCCGTCCTGCGTGGGGAATTTCCAGCCCTCGCAGAGACGCGTGCCGCCCCACTGCACCTGTTCGCCCTGTCCGCGCAGCGTCTCGATGCCGGCGTAGAAGGGAACGGCCTTCGCAATCTCGTTCCGCACCTCTTGCGCCGAATCAAAGTGAATGAGGTCTGCCCGCTCCGGGTCAGCCCGCTCGGCAAGCTCCATCAGGACCTGCCACTCGCTGCGCGCCTCCCCAATTCTCCGTCCTGGAATCTCGGGGCTGAACAGGATTCGCCGCTCGGTCGTCGTCTCCGTGCCGCCTCCCGGCTGCTCATAGCGAGTCGTCGCGGGCAGCAGCAGGACGGCTTCCTTCGGCTCGACGAACATCTGCTGGGTGAGCACGATGTCGTGGTGGACCCGGAACGGCACCTTTGCAAGCGCGCCACGCACATATTCCGGTTCCGGCAGCGTTTCCAGAAAGTTGCCTCCAATGTTGTAGAAGAGGTCGATCTCGCCGCGCGCGCAGGCATCGACCATCTCGACCGCGTTAAGTCCCGCTGTTGTCGGCGGCGTAAATCCCCATAGGCCTCCGAATCGCGCCGAGGTCTCTTCGTTGATCGGCAGCCCGCCGGGATACACGGTCGCATAGGCGCCCATCTCCGCGCCGCCCTGCACCCCGCTGTGCCCGCGAATCGGCATAAGCCCGCACTTCTCGCGGCCCACCATTCCGCGCGTCAGGGCAACATTGAGGAACGCCCGAACGTTCTCGACGCCGTGGTGATGCTGCGTAAGCCCCATCGACCAGACGAACACCCCCGTACTCGCGCACGCCACGTGCCCGGCGAACCGCTCCATGTCCGCGCGAGCCGCCCCGGAAGCCTGCTCCAGCGATTCCCAGGACTGCGCGGCAAGCGTCGTTTTCAGCTCACCGAACCCCTCCGTATGCTCTTGAATGAAAGCCCGGTCCGCCGCTCCCGATTCGATGAGGCTTTTCACGACGCCGTTGAAGAAGGCGACGTCTCCGCCCACCTGCACCAAAAAGAAGTCGTCCGCTAGCTTGGTGCCAAACAGGGCGCTCTCCGCCGCGGAGGGAATCCAGTACCGCTCCATGCCGGGCTCGCGATAGGCGTTGACGACCAGTATCTTCGTGCCCTGCTTCTTGGCATGGTACATGTACTTGGTCGTCACCGGCTGGTTGTTGGCGACATCACTTCCCGCGAACACGAGCAGGTCCGTGCCTATCCAATCGGAATACGAACAGGTAGAGGCCGTCGCGCCCACGCTCCTCTTGAGCGCCAGCGTGCTCGGCGCGTGGCATATCCGGGCAGCATTATCGATGTTGTTCGCGCCCAGAAAACGCGCCACTTTCTGCGCGACGTAGTAGACCTCGTTCGTAATGCCCCGCGACGTAAGGTAGAAAGCCAGGTCGGGTCGTTGGGTCGTTAGGTCGTTGGGTCGTTGGGTCGTAGGGTCGTTCTTCCGACTTCCGACTACTGACTTCCGAATTCTATCTGTTATCAGCTCGAAGGCATCATCCCAACTGACGCGGTGGAACCCCTTCTCCCCGGCGCGGCGCAGCATCGGGTAGGGGAGGCGGCCCAGCGCCCGAAGCTCCTTACCGCGCATCATCTCAAGAGAAGACACGTCCTCAAGCAGACTAATATCGAGAGCGGGCATGGTGTTGAGGCGCAAAAGGTTGAGGCGGACGGCGCAGAGATGCGGGCCTTCGATGGTCCAATCGTGGAGTCCCGAGACGCCGAGCGCGCATCCGTCGCACACGCCGCGAGAGAGGATTCGCCAAGCGTATCCAAGTTGATCGCGGTTGTCCCAAAGCACGTTCAGCATGTCGCCGTAGTGGTTGGGCTTGATGTGGCCGAATCCGTTGGGGCTGAGACCGGCCCAGGAAGAGGGATCCCAACCCTTGCGCTTCTTGTCGTCTGCCATGTTGGTCTAAGTTTACCTTCTGGTAAGATCGGGGCCGGCGAGAGGAATTAAGGCTGACGGCAAGGCAGAACGCCGCTCTTGGTGGTTACTCGGAACTCTCTTGAGAATGGCCGCGAGACATTTCGGTGGTGGATCCTCTCGCGTCGTCTAAGATCGCGGCCCGGACCGCGCCCGCGTCTATTCCTCGAATAAGGTCTTTCGTAAGGGCAACGTCCGCGGCGGAGACGATAACGCCTACGACGCCCAGCGCGATTACGGTCTGTACGGTCTCCGAATCGGCTCCTTCGATGTGGGCTTCAACAGGAATCAGCAGCCCTTTCGCCGCGGCCATCAGATCGTCGAGCCAGAGCCGGGATTCCTCAAGCCGAACGCGCGAAGCATCCAGGCCGGAAATTACGACACGGCCGATGAATAGCCCGGCAAGCTCGTCCGGTATGGGCGACCCCATCTCGATGCCGCCCGCGAGCCGCACGTCCGCAAAGTCGATCTCTTCCGACAGAAGCTCTTCACGGGTGTCCTGAAGGTAGTTCTGAAGGTCAACAAAACCTTCCGGACCTCCGGCCAGCGGCGCTTCGACCGTGAACTCGGCGCGGCGCGCGGCCTGAAGCACGTTGGCGGCCGTAACGTTTTGAACATCCCAACCGAGCGTAATGGGCTTGCCCGCCGCGGCCTCCGCCAGGTTCAGGAGCGCCTCTAAATGGGCCTCATCATTCGCTTCGGAGGGCACGAGCGGAGATCCTGCCGGCACATAGAGCATATCTGCTCCGTTCTCCAGGGCCTGCTGAACCTCCTCCAGCGTGCCGGCGCGGCCCAGCACCCGTATTTCGCGACCATCCAGCGTAACGGCGGGCTGGTGGGAGTAATCGAGATAGATGCGGCGGCGCGGCGCGATTCGCTCCCGCTCGGCCTGGTAGGCAGCCAGCGCAGCCGCGTCCGGCTCGACCAGCACGATTCCCCGCTCGCCGTCAATGAGCACGAGCGCATCGTCTTCGATTTTTTCGAGCACGCCGTCGATGCCTACCACCGTCGGCACCCCCACTCGGATGGCATCGTCATGGGCATGCTCCGCCACGATTCCGACCACGCGCGCCCACGGCAGCTGGAGGCTGGAGGCCGCGTCGTAGTCGCGCGCGATAACGATAATTTCGACCGACTCTATGGAAGCATCGCGCGGGGCGCGGGCAAGCTGAGCAACGAGCCGGGCCGGTAGAAGGGGGATGCCATTAGTAGCGCGCAACACCGTCGCGCTGCCCAGCGCAACCTGCCCGCCAAACGGTTTTCCTCGTAAGCGTAACATGTAGGCAGCCTTCCGGAACGTGGCAGATAGAACCAGAGAAGAATAAGAGCGGATCACAGCCGGCTGGTCCGCTAAAATTGCCGATTCTCGCTTGCTATATATGCCGCGCGTATGCCGCGAGTATGCCGCGAGTATGCCGCGAGTATGCCGCAAGCAAAGATTTGAGGGCGAGCGCTCGACGGTCCCGTTCTCAACCTGATTGTCAATACGCAGGCCGTCTGCCAAAAGTGTCCTTTTGCGCGTCGGCGTGGCTGATGCCGGAACAGCAACAGCTATTAAATCAGGCAATTCAACGGATATATGGCCTACGTAACAATACCGTTAATTACGATGTACTTCGGAAGGAGGCATCAAAGTGGCAATATCAGAAGTAAAAAAATACGTGGGTCAAAAGTGCGACGTGCTCTGGCTGGACAGGACGGGTCGCGAGATCCACGTGATTTCCATGATCCATGACGTCACGTTCGTGCCCCTCTATGGCGGATATATCATCACGGACACGGAAGACATACGCCTCGACAAGGTTGTCGCGGTGCAACTCTGTCAGTTATCAGAGGTATCCCTCGCGGCGTAAAGGCGCTGCGAGGAGCATCGGCGCAATTTTTGTTAATACGGCGCAATACTTCAGGAACAAGGCATACGTCAAGAACCCGGCGCAGCGCGGAGGTTGCGCCCTACCCATGGGCATGACTATCGAGGTGGGCCGATCCGCGAACCGCTGCCAATCCGTAGGGCACAACCTCCGCGTTGTGCCGGGCCGTTGGCCCGCGTTGTGCCGGGCCGTTGGCCCACGTTGTGCCGGGCCGTTGGCCCACGTTGTGCCGGGCCATCCTCGTTGACACCCTACGCGCACGCCGGTATACTGGCCGCGTGAACGAAGAACGCAAGCAGCAGGGATCCTGGATTACCGCCGAGGTCTGGCGGGGACCGATTCGCGAAAGTATCCACAACGCCTGCTTTGCGGCCTCCGACCCGGAGGGGCGGCTGCTGTCCTCCGGCGGAGATGCCGATTTTGTTACCACGCTCCGCTCCGCCGCAAAGCCGCTCCAAGCCGTGCCCCTCACTCTGTTGTCCGAGTCATTGCTGCACAACTCATTGCCGGCGGACTTCAACGACGAGGAGCTTGCCATCTGCTGCGCCTCCCACCCTGGCCTCCCGCGCCATGCCGCGCTCGCTGCCTCCGTGCTGGCGCTCTCCGGAGTCCCGCCTGACGATCTTGTGTGCGGTCCCGGCGGCAGCCCGCCCGTCGAGATTCGCCACGGCTGTTCAGGAAACCACGCGTGCATTCTGCTCATCGCGCATCTGCTTGGAGCGCCGCTCTGGGGCTACGAGAAGCCGGACCACCCAGCGCAGCAGGAGATTGCCCGCGCCATTCGGGAAATGTCCGGCGCGCGCGACATGCAGATTGGATTAGATGGCTGCGGCGTCCCCACGTTTGGACTGACGCTGCGAGAGATGGCGCGAGCGTTCGCTGTATTGAACCGCGCCGGCGCGGCCTGGGAGCGCATCCCTAGAGTAATGACGGCCCATCCGGAATTGATCGGCGCGGACGACTGGATCGACGTCCGGCTCATGCAGGCAACGCGCGGACGCCTGATGGCAAAAACCGGAGCGGACGGCCTCTTATGCGTGGGCGTTCCAGGCCACGGTCTCGGCATGGCAGTCAAAGTAGCCGACGGCAGAACGCGCGCGCTCGGCATCTGCGCTCTGGAAGCGCTGAAACAGGCGGAGTGGATATCCGCGCAGGAGTTGGAATCACCCCTCCTCGTACCATTCCTCCACCCGCGAATTCTCGCGTCTACCGGAGAAGTGGCGGCGGAGATTCGGCTGACGCTCTCGTAATAACAAGCCCGTCTTCTCGCTTCCCTGCTTCCTTATCTCCATGATTGGCATGGTCGGCATAGGAATGGCGGGCCAATTCGTGCCATACTGCGTTCCATAAAGCTATAGAGTCATAAAAACGTGGGAGTAGGAAGGAGCAGGACCATGGTAGAACATCTCGTGCTGTTCAAGTGGAAAGAAGACGCCGCTCCTGGTGATATCGCAAAGGCCGTGCAGGGCCTCAAGGGACTGAGGCACGAGATTCCCGGTATCGTGGACCTGTCGGTAGGCGATAACTTTTGCAATCGATCACAGGGGTATCAGTGCGGCATGGTGGTGCGGTTTGAGGATCGCGCTGCAGTGGAAAATTACGGACCGCATCCCGCTCACCAGGCAGTCGTTCAAAATCTTATCGTTCCCATCCGCGCCGATCTCATAGTCGTAGATTACGAGTTTTGACGCATTTGGAGTTTGTAATTCCATGACTTTCCGGAGTCGGCGCACACCGACTTTGCGTTGACTGTCGCGATCCATGGGTTTCAACCCGTGGATAGTTTAGAATAGGACCAATCGCGCCGTGACCCTGTCCACCGTCCTGCGTCTCGCGCTGGCGCTCATGGGGACTGGCCAGGCCGGCTCTCCCCCTGCAAAGCCCCTCCCCGGATCACCCGGCCAGCCTCATCTGGTCATCGAATCGTTCGCGCCCGCCAGCGCCTATGCGGTGGGTACGCAGCCCGTAACGATGGTGGGCACGATCCGCAATATGGGCCGGGAGGCCGTGCCTGCCGACACCTTCGCCGCGCGCATCTACTGCCTCGCGGGACTCGACTACACCGAGGGCGACACGCGGCCAAAAGTGCCCGCGCTGGAACCGAACGCCGCTGTCACCTTTCGCTGGAGCCTACGGCCTACCTCTCCCGACTCCCCCCTGGTAGCCTCGCTCGCGGTTGAATCGCCGGGCGGAATGCCTGAGGCGCGCGTAGCCGGAGTTCAGCACTTCCCCGAGCCTCCGCCGGGCGAAAGCTCCGGCTTTGTAAAAGAGGCGGCCGCCAGAGCAGGGCGGAGCGGGGCGACACTCGAGAACTCCAAAGTTCGAGCAAGAATCTACACCAGCGACGCCAACGTGCCGGCGCTGCTCTTCTCCGTCCGTACCGCGACGGGATGGAGGCGCGTTGGGACCACGCTGCCCATCGCCGAAGTTCTCTCCGCCGAAGGCGGGCAACGCCCCTGGCGGGAGGTGTTTCGGGCGGAAACAGTGAATGCGTATTCTACGAAGGGGCAGGCTTCGCTGCACCTTACGGGTGGCTTCGGCCTGCGGTGGCGCGGGACCGTGATTCTGACGCTGAGAACCGATTCCTCGGTTGTAGACGCGCGGCTTCTTCTCGCCCCTCTCAAGCCCCTAAAGCTTTCGGGGGTTCGCTTCTGCCCGCTTCTGGCCGGTGACGCAAGCTTCGGGTCCGCATCCAGCGAAACCCTGATGCCGGAGCCGAATGGGACGGGCACGACGTCCGCGCTTCGATGGGGCGCGATTACGCTGGGAATGGTCTGGCTGAATGACCTGACGCTGGAGGGCTGGAAAGCTGTGCCGCTGCCCAGCCCTTTAGGCGCAGATTATCGCGTGCTGGGAGCGGAGTGGGGACCGGAAGGGCCGCCCGCCGTGCTCGGCCCCGCGAACCTGATTGAATGGCGAACCCGCCTCTTTGCCCTGACGCCAAGCGTCTCCGTCACCGACGCGCGCCGCGTCGCGCCATCCGCGAGAAGCCAGTAGTAAATCAGTAAATGTGCAAATGGATCATTGAACGGCCTTCATAGCCGCACTTACCCATTTACCAATTTACTGATTTACCCATTGACTGTCCGCCACAGGGAGTCTGAAGAATGAATCATAATCGATATCGGGCTGTAACGATTCTGCTTGCAGCGAGTCTCTGCTTCTCGCTCCGAAGCGCGGCCTTCGCGCCTGTCGAGCGGCTGTTCGGACAGACGGCCGAGGAGTTCGCCACTCGGCGCGCCAGGGTCCGGTCGGCCCTCAACGGCGGCGTTTTGATTCTTCGTGGAGAGCCGGACCCCGGCGACATCGAGCGAACGCGGTATCGCACCGACAACAACATCCTCTACCTCACGGGCGTCGAGGCTCCTGACGCCTATCTCGCGTTGCTGCCCGACGGTGATCAGAGTGGAAAGCGGGAGATCCTATTTCTTCCACCTATCAATCCGAGGGCGTCGGTGTGGTCCGACCCGCTGATGGGACCGGGAGTGGCAACTGAAACGCGTACGGGGATTGAATCCGTTCTGAGCACTGGGGTCATGTGGGAGACGCTGCACGCCTCGCTCGAAAAGGCCCAAGCTGTCTATCTGGCCGCGGCGGGCGACCGCGCAAAGCATACGCCCTTTGGCGATCTCGAGCAGAGAATCAGGGCTGTCAATCCCACGGTCAATATCGAAGGCTCCGCATCCCGATTCATAAACCCGCTCCGCTGGAAGAAATCGCCCGGCGAGATCGAAAACCTTCGCGCCGCAATCGCGGCAACCGGTGGCGCGGAGCAGAGCGCTGCGCGGAATATCCTCCCCGGCATGCCCGAGCTGGCGGTCGAGGGCGTGATTCTGGCGGCGTTCCGGCGGGGAGGCGCGGTGCGCGAAGGGTTTCCCAGCATCGTGGGCAGCGGCCCCAACTCATGCGTTCTGCACCACTTTGCGGGCGCTCGCCGCATGAACGAAGGCGAAACAGTCGTCGTGGACATTGGCGCGGAGTACAACTACTACTCCGCCGACGTGACGCGCACGTTTCCCTGTGGCGGCAAATTCAAGGATCGCCAGCGCGCGCTCTACCAGCTTGTGCTCGACACCCAGCGCGCCTGCGAGCAGTACGTGCGGCCCGGCAAGACGACTCTCCGGGATCTGGACGCCTTCGCCCGGCGCACTCTTCGCGCCAGCCCCCTCAGGGCAAAGGACGAGGGAGGCACCGAGCGCACAATGGACACCTTCATGCCGCACGGCCTGGGGCACTGGCTGGGGATGGACGTACATGACGTCGGGGGCGGCTCCATAGTGCTGGAGCCGGGCGTGGTATTCACCATTGAGCCGGGCGTCTATGTGAGAAGCGAGAATATCGGCATCCGCATAGAGGACGACTACCTCGTCACCGAAAAGAGCGTGGAAAAGCTTTCAAAAGGGATACCGAGCGACGTGCCGGACGTGGAGGCCATGATGCGCGGAGCCACGGTTTCAGGAACAGCCGGGAAATAAGCCCTTTCCCTATTCTTACCAAGTAGGGGGAGTGCGCTTCAAATTCACGGCAGCATTCCTACTTCGGGTTACGAGGCACTGAAGTACCTCGCTGGAGGACGGTTGCGCCGCCGACCGTCCTCACGGACGGAACGCATCCGTGGCATCGTGAGCGTTTTCCAACCCGGGGGCGGTTGGCCGAAGGCCCTCTAGCGAGGGAATTCATTCCCTCGTACGCAACGCAGAGGCGATTGCCCTAAACCTGAAACGCACGCTTTGAGAGGGTTGGGGGAGGTTTTCCTAGACTTGAGAACCATAATTCTGGAGCAGCCGGGCCGCTTCGCCGCGATACAGACCGATGAGCCGGCCCGGCCCGCCAAGGGCAAAGCGCTGGTCCGCGTGCGCCGAATCGGAATCTGCGGCACAGACCTGCACGCCTATCGCGGACGACAGCCATTCTTCGCATATCCGCGGATTCTCGGCCATGAGCTGGGCGTGGAGGTCGTCGAAGTCGGCCCCGATTCCAACACCGGCATCGAGCCGGGCGACCGATGCGCGGTGGAACCCTACCTGAACTGTGGCGAGTGCATCGCCTGCCGGGGCGGAAAAAGCAACTGCTGCGCCAGGCTCCAGGTGCTCGGCGTTCACACCGACGGCGGAATGCGCGAGATGATCTGCCTGCCCGTGACCAAGCTTCATCCCTCGAAATGGCTTGAGCTTGACCAATTGGCCCTTGTCGAGACTCTCGGAATCGGAGCGCACGCTGTAGATCGAGCGCAGGTCCGGCCCGGCGAGAACGCGCTCGTAATAGGCGCGGGGCCGATCGGCCTCGCCGTCATGCAGTTCGCGAAGCATGCAGGCGCTAACGTCATGGTAATGGACGTAAACGAATCGCGCCTCGCCTTCTGCAGCGACAAAATGGGGATCGAAACCACGCTGATCGCCGATGAACACACGCTGAATCGCATTGAAGATTTGACTGATGGCGACCTGCCGACGCTCGTGTTCGACGCGACCGGCAATTCCGAATCGATGCACAGGGCTTTCCAGTTTCCGGCACATGGCGGGAGACTGGTTTTCGTCGGCCTTTTCGTGGGAGACGTAACGTTCCACGACCCGCACTTCCACAAGCGCGAGCTGACACTATTGAGCAGCCGCAACTCGCGCTCCGACGACTTCCGGCGCATCATAACGCTGATGGAGCAAGGCGCAATCGACACCGCTCCCTGGATAACGCACAGGGCCCGATTCGACGAAATGATTCAACAGTTTCCCTCCTGGCTGGATCCCGCGAGCGGCGTAATCAAAGCGGTTGTCGACGTCCAAAACTAATCGCGGGCCGCCGATGTTTAACCACCGTCGCAATTGACTTCTTGCATAAGTGATTTTCGTCCGGCAGGACGATTGGCCGCAGGCCCTCCAGCGCGTGAATTCATTCATTCGCTTGTCCGCCTTGGTCCGCGAGCCAGGCGTTTACCCCCCTCGCATTGACTTTCTTCACAGCTTTTTTCACCAGTTTTTTGCCTAGTTTTGGCTGTTACGATGTGGCAACAAGTACTCATAGCGGCGTTCTGATATAATTATGTCTGCTTAAATCGGGTTGACAGGGAGTTTGGCCGCGTGCTAGACTTCACCCAGCCTGACAAATTACCGCGATTACCGTGGTGAATTGACGCGTCGGTGACGGAACGCAATTCTTAGATTCGGTCATTGGCGCGCAAAGTAAGCGGAGGTGGTTTGCGTATCCAAACGGGGTTCTCGCGTAGCTTAATTTAGTCGCGCGGGGACAGAAAGGAGGGACGACTGTGTCCTTTCAAGGCGCTCTCCATACGCGCTGGGCTGCGGGCGGAATAGCGCTCATGGGTTTAATAACTCTGGGCACGTTTCTGAGCCGTGCAGCCGCGCAGACGGACAGCAACAGCAGCCGATTGAATTCGGCCAAATCCGATAAGCCTGCTCTGGCAGCAGCGGTATCGGAAGAGGTGAAGGAAGTCGTGCAACGCGAGCCGATCCCCTATCCCACCCTCAGGAAAAGCAGCTCTGAATTGCGCAGCGGTTCCAGTAAAACCGTTCGCGCCGGGATTAACGGCGAAAAGAAGATCACCTACCGGGTAACGCTGAAGGACGGAGTGGAGATTCGGCGAGAGACGGTCACCACGAAGACCCTGAAGAATCCGGTGCCGGAAGTAATTACGGTAGGCAGTCGCACAACCCTGGCCTCCCGCGGCTATCTGTCCGGACGAAAGATGATCGTTATGTCCGCGACCGGCTATAGTCCAAGCCCCTCCGAAAACGGCGGCAGCAGCCGCACGGCGACGGGCCTTAAAATTGGACATGGCATTGTCGCGGTAGATCCGAAGTTTATTCCCCTTGGCACAAGGCTGTACATCGAAGGCTACGGACACGCGGTCGCCGGCGATACCGGCGGAGCAATTAAAGGCAATCGTATCGATCTGGGCCACGACACCATGAGCGCGTCGAATCGCTTCGGCCGCAAAAAGGTGAAGGTCTACATCCTCGACTAGATGTCAGGTTCCAGGAATCAGGTTTCAGAAACGGCGATTTCTCCCTGACACCCGATCCCTGAAACCTGGAACCTGACATAATCGATCCCGCGTCACTATCCAATGCCAGCGCACTGCTCCGCGAATACGGGCTTCGGCCCCGAAAGCGCTGGGGGCAGAACTTCCTCTGTGATCGTAACGTGCTCGACCGAATTGTGCGGGCAGCCGCCCTGCAGCCCGGCGACCACACCCTTGAGATCGGTCCGGGGCTGGGCGCACTGACCCAGCGCCTGGCCGATCTCTCTACTTCTGTCACCGCGGTTGAGATCGACACGCTCCTCGGACCCATTCTCCGCCAAACCCTTGACGGAAAAACCAATGTCCATCTCATTTTTCAGGATTTCCTCAGGTCAGACCTCCCAAAGCTGCTGGACGAATCTTTTGGGACCGAAGCCGGCGTAGTCGTCGCAAATATTCCCTATTACATAACGACGCCAATCCTCGAGCGGCTCCTGAAGCACAAGGAGCGTGTAAAACGTATCGTGCTGCTGGTCCAGCAGGAGTTCGCGGAGAGGCTTGCGGCGCGGCACGCCACCGAATCGTACGGCTCCATGACCGTTTACGCGCAGTACCACACCCGGGTAGAAATGGTCGGCTCAGTGTCCCGGAACTGCTTTCTTCCCCCGCCAGAGGTCTCCAGCGCAATAGTGGTGTTTACCCCGGTTCCCGGCGGCACGGTGGTTGTCAGGGACGAAGCGATGTTCTTCCGGCTAGTGCACGCAGCGTTCGGGCAGCGGCGCAAGACGCTTCCAAACGCCCTTGCCGGAGGAGACACGGGACTCGACCGGCCGCGGGCGGAAGCATTGGTCGTCCGCGCCGGGATAGACCCGGCGCGGCGCGGCGAGACGCTCTCGCTGGAAGAGTTCGCCAACCTTGCGGATGCGACCGATGCGACCGATGCGACGGATGTAACTGTGTCGACGGCGGAAACGAGGGATTCCTGAAATTCCGGCGACTCTGCCTGGAACACGAGGAAGGAGTTATCGGTCATATGGGAGAACTATGGATTCGGGAGCATGTTGACCTGCATTCGGAGGGTATCGTCGTGGGAGTTGGTCCGGCGCTTGCAATTTTGATTATCATCCTTTTTGCGTCGTTTGTCCTGTGGGGACGCAGCAGCAGCGGTCGATCCACCCTTGAGCGAGTCTACGGCTATTCGACCGGTCAGATTGTTCGAGGCCGAGCCGCCGCGCAGGCAAGCAAGACGGGGCGAAAGCCAAGTTCCACGTCATCGCGATCTCGACCCGAGTCCCGGCAGGCCGGATCTAATTCGCGCGGGACGAAAAGCGCATCGAGATCGGCGGGAAAGCGTGGAGGCAGAGCGTAGCCCGGCAGCTGGCGAGACCGGCCCGGCGCAAGTAAGAGGGACATGGCGAACGACGGTAGGAATCACTGCATTATTGGCTCTGGGGGCAACGGCGTTTCCAGCGCTGCGATGGCAATCCGTCGAATCTGCGCGCACCCGATGCACTTCCAACGAGAGGCGGCTGGCGACGGCCCTGCTCCTCTACTCCCAGGATCACGACGGACGGCTTCCACCTCCTGAATATCAGGCCGCGAATGGCGAGTGGCGGAATTGGGCAGGCATTTTACAACCATACTATGCGCCGGACGCAATCACGGTCTGCCCTTCGAATCACGCGGACGGCGCTCGGAATCCGCTTATTAGCTATGCATATCCACATAGCTACGCCTTGAATGAACGTTTCTACGGCGTGTTCTCGGCAGGTCCATTCCCGGTGGAGAACCTGGAGCTGCCGGCGCAGACCGTCATGGTGGCTGAAAGCGGCGGATTCCGCGCCGAAGGACTGGCGCCGCAGTCGAGCCAATTATGGTCGGTCCCAGTATACACGGACACCGCGAAGTGGCCTACAGCCTTTCCTTCTCCGCATGGCGGGCGGATGAACGTAGCCGCCGCGGATGGTCATATCCTGTCGATCAAGGTCGCGCACTACAAATCCGAAGGCCACGATTCGCTCTTCGGCAGACTCGGCGACTCCATTTACAACTGGAACGGCGGACATCCGAACGGAGACACGGGCGGCCCGCCGCGCGAATAGGCATAGATGCCCGGACTGTTCGTGAATTCCGCGCAGGGAGCAACCTCCGAGTTGCGCCGCTCCTTTGGTACCATAGTGGGCGTACTCAACAAAAATGTTGCGTGTTGCCTGTCGCTCATGTATAATGGGATATTGATACTCGGTGAGAGTTGTGCGACCCCCCCGCACCCAGGTCTCACTTGATTCGTAACCAGGAGGAATTTTCATGACTCTACGGGCAGCTTTCAGCCCCGGATTGCGGTATTTGCGGCAGCGGTACGTGTGGCATAAGAATCTTCTTGCCGCCCTCGGAATGGGCGCCACGGTGGTGATCCTCGGCTGCGGCGGCGGCGGCGGGGGAGGCGGCGGCGGTAACAACGGCGGGGGGGGCGGTTCAGACGCATGCCAGGATAATCCCGCGCTTGGAACAAACGTGATCTGCGGCTACGTGCTCAATGAGGGCACCACCAACGGCGTAAACGCTGCCACGGTGGCCGTCAAGTCATCGACCGGAACAACGCTCGGCAGCATCCGCACGTATCGTAACAACGCAACAGGTAAGGATGGCTATTACGTGCTGGCAGTACCGGCCGGCGCGACTCTGTTCTCGGTGACGCCGCCCGCGAGCGGGTTTCTGGCCTCCTATTTCCGATATGTCTCGGTGTACGACATCAATCGCACTCCGGCGTCCGGAGGGCCGTGCATACCCGCTATTCCGACATTGCCGACACCGAATGCGGGGAACATTCTTCAATCGTTCTTCCTGTTCCCGGATTCGTCTACTCCGCCTCCACCGGTATTTGTCTGTCCGCGTCCGTAGCGGGCCTGGAGTATAGAGCCGATTGAATGCCGATTGAGCGTCATTTGAACAAAGTTATATTTCGCCCTCTGCGCCACAAACCCGGTGGCGTAGAGGGCGTTCTTATTCGCTTCGCGTAACACGAGCCCGCCATTTAGACGTATCAATGCTATGCGCCGCATACTTCCAATACTCATAACATTCGCGGCGCTGCTCGGGCTTATACGCCTCTTTCGCCTGGCGCAGCAATTCGACCCGTCGCTCGAACGCAATTCCGGCTCCCAGGCGCCCGAGGTGAGCATACGGCTTTCGGATGCGACGTTGGTTTCGCGTGACGAGGGCAGGCCACGCTGGACGCTGCATTCCGACAGGATAGAGCTCCACCCGGAGGCTTACGGCGGCCTGGATAGTATTCGATCGGTCGAGTTCTCGGGCATCCGCGACGGCGTGCTGTATCGCGAGGGCGAGCGCGAGGCGTTCTTCTCCGCGCGGCATGCCGCGTTCGAGCAGGCCACCCAGCGTTTCGACATACGCGGCGGCATCAAGCTGTCGACACGAAAGGGTGACCGAATGGAGGCCGAACAGTGCATATGGTCCGAGCGCGAAGACTTTGTCCGGCTTCCCCAGGGTGGTACCGGATTCTTCAATGGCTACAGTCTTAAAACGCCGCTGCTGCTCTATGAGCCGAAAAAGCGCGTCGCGCAGTGTCCTCAGGGAGGCGAAGCGAAACGCAATGGCCAATCGATCCGCGCGGCGGCGATTCTCTGGGACGTAAACAGCGGCCACGTGCACTTTACGGGACCGGTATCCGGCGAGCGCGGGGGATTGAGCTTTACCGTGCAGTCTCTCTTCATGGACGCGAAAAAGCACACGCTGAAGGCAAACAATGGCATTGCAAGTCTCCGTATAGGGGATGAGAACGATCTTCCGGAGGGCTTCCGATGAATAGGATAAGACTATGCGTAATACCCGCGAGCGCCATCCTTCTCGGCATGGCCGCTTTTGGCGCTTTGTCGCAGGCAAAGGAGAACGCAAAGACTGTCACCACCCGGTCCTCGCAGCCCGCCCGTCCCGCCCAAAAAACGGTGCAGAACGCCGAAGCTAAGAAACCCGTCCCGTGGAATATCAAGTTTGAGAGTTGGGAGCACAACGAATCGACGGGTGAGAGCGAGTTTTCAAAGGTTCTTGCCGTGAGCGACGAGGGCACCACCATGCATTCGGACGTCTGGAAGCTCAACGAGAAGACGAAGACAGCGAAGGCGACCGGAAACCTCCAGATGACGGACCCGCAGGCGGACGCAACCGGCAAGCAGGCTGACGTCTACTATGCGAAGGGCAAGCGGCTGCTCGTGCTGACCGGCGATGTCGAGATTCTCGTCAAGCCGAAGAAGGACAAGGGCGAGCCCGAGCCTGCTCCCGGCCCCGCCCCGGTAACCGTGCAGGACGGCAAGGCGACACTGAAAGACCCAAACGCGGACGATGAAGAATCGTCGGGCAGCGCGCGCAAACACCCCGCTACCATTACGTGCGACAAGCTCGAATACGAATACGCAAAAAACAGGAAGCACGCCCTTCTCACCGGTAATTTCAAGGTGGTGCAAAAGCTCTCCGACCATACCCGAACGCTAACCGCGGGCAAAGGCGAATGGTTCGGGCTCGAAGACCGGTTACTGCTCTATCCGCCGGTGCACGTCGAGGACACGAAGGGCCTCAAGGAGTTCAACACGGACGAGTCGGTGACGGTCTTCGTCAAAGAGGGCGACGAACGGGTAATCGCTAAAAAGGGCAGCGGCGTCTACGAAGTGAAAGATGAGCCGGACGACGAAGAGCAACCCAAAAAGACCGAAAAGCCTTCCAAGAAAACACCGTAGGACAGATTTCAGGTTTCACGAGGGGAGGGTTCTTCCTGATCCCTGATACCTGACACCTGATCCCTCTTCTGGTATAATGTGCCTGAATTGCCCATGAAAAGCATGAACAGGTCAAACGCCAATCTCGCCATTTTCATCCTCTCGCTCGCCGGATGTTTCGTATCGCTGTTCCTGGCCGTAAAATACGCTCAGAAAGCGGATATTCCATGCATGCGAGGTTCCAGCGACTGCAATGCCGTGGCGCGCGATGCGGCTGCGTGGGGGCTTGGCGTCCCCGCGCTCAGCGCGGTACCAACACCGGTTTTTGGGCTGCTGATGTACGGGACGCTGGCCGCCCTGGCGATGGCTCGCGTAATCCTATCTTCCCCTTCTCTTAGCCGAAACGCCGCGACGCTTCAGTGGGCTGTAGGGCTGATCGGTGTTGGGGTGAGCGCTTACCTTACGTGGCGCGAAGCAGCAGTAATTCATCACTGGTGCGTTTGGTGCGTGGGGTCGGCCATCATTATTCTTCTTATCTTTTTGTTCTCGTCCGCTGAGAGACTGGCCGCGGTTTCACGAGTGCGAAGCGAGAAATTGGAGGCAGCATGAGCCCTACGGAACAGACTGGGCAGACCGAACACGTCGATACCATACAAGATTCGATTACGCCGGAGGCCGCGCCAATCGTGGAAACTCCGGCGCCTAGAAAGAAGATGAGCGGCGAGGTGAAGCTGTTTATTGGTATTCTTATCGGCGCGATTCTTCTCGGAGGAGCCGCGCTCTATCCTGTGCTGAACGCGAAACCGCCCGGCGGACCCGCCCCGCCTCCGCCAACCCCGGTCGAGTTGACACGGTCCCTTCTCATTCCCAGCGGAACGCACCTGAAAGGCGACCCGAACGCAAAGTACACGCTCGTCGAGTTCAGCGATTTTCAATGCCCGAGCTGCAAAAAGGCAATGCCCATGATCGAGAATGCGCTCAAAAAGCAGCAGGGCAAGCTGAACTACGTGTTCCGGCACTTCCAGGCCGCGAGCGCTCATCAACATAGCCGTACCCTAGGCCTTGCGGCGGAGGCGGCGGGCCGGCAGGGCAGGTTCTACGAGATGGTTGATAAGCTCTTCGAAAGCCAGGAGAAGTACGACGCCGCGTCGCCGGAAGATATCGCAGACATGACCGCCAAGTTTGCGAAGCAGCTCAAGCTGGACGTGCCGCGATTCAAAAAGGACATGGCGGCCGCCGAGGTTATCGCGAGGTATGACGCTGACATGGCGGATGCAGAAAAAGCCAGCCTCTCGCAAACGCCGTCCTTCTTTTTTGTACCATCCGCGGGCAAGTCTACCCAGATTTCAAGCTCCGCAGAAATGGAATCGTGGGTGGCGAACCCGAAGAATTATAAATAGGCTGGGAACCCTATTGTTCAGGATCGAATCGGGCCGCGCTCCTCATGGAGCGCGGCCCGATTCGATCCTGAACGTTGCGACCCCCTATTGGAATCCCTTGCCGGCAAAGGTGCGCGTCAGGTCGTTAATCATTACAAAGCCCACCAGCACGGCGAGCATTGCCAGGCCTACCATCTGAGCGCGATACACCTCGCGGGGAGTGAGGCGGCGGCGGCGAATCTTCTCAATCCCGAGCAGCAGCAGATGTCCTCCGTCGAGAATTGGAATGGGCAGGAGATTCATGATTCCAAGGCCCAGGCTCAGGGTCGCCGCCATAAAGATCATATGCGGCAGGCCGAGACGCTGCAACGCGACCGCCTGCTGACCCATGGCGATCGGGCCGCCCACGTTGTCCTGAATGCCCTTCTTCGTCCCAAGCACGCTCTTCAGGGCCAGAAGGTAAGTCTTGGTAAATTCTGTGCCGTCCACCACGGAGCGTACAAGACTGTGGCGCTCGAAAACCGGGTTTGGCGCGACGCCGATAAGTCCCTGCTTCGTAAGGATGGGATTTCCTTTTGAATCGGGGATAAACTTCCTCGTGACCTTGTCATACTTGGGCAGATCGCGCGGTTCGGGCGTAACGTTGATCTCTACGGTCTCATTCCCGCGCGCAATCGTGAGAGTAAGCGGAATATTCGGGCTTTCGTGAATCTTGTCCGATATCTCGATTCCGGTCGGGGTCGGTCGGCCGTCGATG
Organism: Chthonomonadales bacterium; assembly: GCA_038229495.1. Lineage (GTDB taxonomy): Bacteria > Armatimonadota > Chthonomonadetes > Chthonomonadales > CAJBBX01 > JBBROJ01. Next base: position 17,355 of record JBBROJ010000017.1, on the reverse strand, counting down.
GCGACGATGGTATCGCCTGTCCGCAACCCGGCCTTTCGCGCCCGCCCATCCGGCGTAACCTGCACCTGATTGGTCGTCTTTGCAAAATTCGGCAGGCCAATCGTCACGCCCATAATGCAGAACAGGAAGTAGCCGAAGAAGAGACTCATAAACGGCCCGGCAAAGATGGTCAAGGCCCGCTGATAGATGGGCTTCTGGCTGTAAAGACCCGGGTCGGTGGAGCGCGCGTCCGACAGCAGGACCATCTGGATCAGCTTGCGCTCATCATCGGTAACCTGCGGAGACGACTGCTTTATCTCCAGATCAGCGCGTCCATCTTCCGTCAACTGGCCGCGCGAGTCCATGGCAAGGTGGAGGAGGGTGCGAACGTGATCAGAAACTCTCTCCGGATCGATGTCTGCAAGCGAATCGCTGTCTATGCGCTTGACAAGGTCCTTAAGGCCGTCGGGCTTATCGAATTTCGGATCGCGGATCGCGTCCAGGATAGGCCGCCCGCCGGAAATATCGTCCGGGTCCATGCCGGCTATCTTAACGAACCCGCCGAGCGGTATGCTGCGTATGTTGTACTCTGTATCGCCGCGCTTTCCGAGGCTGATTATTCGCTTGCCGAAGAAGAGAGCGAACTCTTCGACGCGCATGCCGCACAGCTTTGCGACAACGAAGTGCCCCCATTCATGCACGAGCACAAGCGCGCTCAGGATGATCAGGAGATAGAAGATACCGGTTATCCAATCCAACATGGGTGAATTATTCCTTTAGAGTGTGTTGAAAAACAGCCGCCCAAACCCCAGTTTCCGACCCCGGGGAGTCTATGCCAGCTTGGGCCTTCTGTCTCCCCCAAGATTGGGAGTTGGGGGCAGGGGCACGTGGCCGGGTGCGGGGCAATCATGGGCGGGCACGCAGGCCCGTCCCTTCGGCGTGCAGGCTATTGGCTGCTGACCGTCTTGCGTGCCCACGCGTCCGCTGCCAGCACGTTCTCATACGTGGGCTCGATGACGTCGTGACCATTCATTACGTTTTCGACAGACTCCATAATACCAAGAAAAGAAATCTCGCGGTTCAGGAATCGCGCCACCGCGGTCTCATTGGCCGCGCTCATTACGGCCGGCAGCGTCCCGCCGACCGCCGAGGCGTGGCGCGCCAGCCGCAGCGCCGGAAACTTTTCCAGGTCCGGCGATTCGAACGTCAGGTTCGCGAACCTCTCCAGCCCCATTCTCGGCAGCTTCGTGTCTACCCGCTCCGGGTAGACCAGTGCATACTGAATCGGCAGCCGCATGTCGGGCAGGCCCAGCTGCGCGAGCATGGATCCGTCCCTATATCGAACCATCGAGTGCACGATGGATTGCGGGTGGACGACAACCTCCACGTCATCCGCGGGCACATCGAAGAGCCATCGCGCCTCAATAATTTCCAGCCCCTTGTTCATCAGCGTGGCGGAGTTGATGGTGACCAGGCCGCCCATGTTCCAGGTCGGATGCTTCAGCGCCTGCTCCGGCGTAACATCCTTCAACGCATCGGGCGGCGTGGTCCTGAACGGACCGCCGGACGCCGTCAGAAAAAGCTTTTCAATGCTCCCTTCCGGCGCGCCCTGCAGGCACTGGAACAGGGCGGAGTGCTCACTATCGATAGGCAGAATCGCCGCGCCATTCTTCCTTGCCAGGCGCATTGTGTGCTCGCCCGCGGCGACGAGGACCTCCTTGCTCGCAAGGGCGATATCCTTGCCCGCTTCAAGCGCCGCGTATGTCGGCATGATTCCGATTGCGCCCGCGACGGCAACCACCACGAGGTCCGCCTCAGGCAGCTTCGAGAGCGTGCACATGCCATCCACGCCCGTAAAGATGTTGGCGGCGCGGCCCAGCCTGGAGCGCAGATCGCCGGCGCTCGAATTCTCTCCAATACATACGTTATCCACGCCGTGCGCGTTCGCCTGATTTGCAAGCAGCTCGCTGTTATTATTGGCTGCGAGGCCAACAACCCGGAGGTTGTCCGGCAGCCGCGATACGATGTCGAGCGCCTGCGTGCCGATGGAACCGGTCGAGCCGAGAATTACAATGTTTCTCATGAACCAAATCCAGCCATTATGAACATAATAAACAGCATAATCCAGTTCAAATTCGCTTTTGTCACGTTCATAATGGCTAATCTTTCCTCGCCTTTTCTAATCTCCATCGGGTAGTGAAGGCAGCCTTCTCGCCGGGCTTGAGCATGCGAATCGGGCTGAGAAGCTCCAACTCCATATACTTCAAGGGGTCGGGGTTGGAGTATATCTCCTGGAGGCAGCCCTTGTCTGGATAGGCGGCATTCGATTCACGCTCGCCCATGATCGCGAAGACAAAATCCTTTACCCTGGCGCGGGCCCATTGGCTGGGCGCGTCCGTTCCGATTTTGCCGCTCTTTTTGGGGTCGCGAACGAGTTGGATAGATGCTCCGCCGCGTGGCTGGCTGCCTTTGATTGCAAACCCGCGCTGAAGCACGGACGGATCGTCGAAAGTATGGAAGCCATGCGGCAGCCCGCTCGCCTGACCCGAGGAAATCTCCGCCCACGCGGGATCGTCTACCTGCGCCACCTCCCAGACAGACCATTCGACCGGCCTGCCGCTCGTATTCTCCATCGTGTTGATAATGGTGACTCCCGGGCCTTGCCTCTCCATCGCGATCTCCCGGATGAACCGAATGCCGAACTTTTTGCTGGCGCGGCCTGTTACTCGAAGATGGTGACCCGGCAGCTCTTCGACCGCGCACTCCGCCGAGTCGATGTCCGGATCGGGCGGCCAGCCCGAGCGCTCCTGCGGAGCGGGCCACAGCTTGTCGCCGCCGAAGTTGGTCCAATCTTTGGCCGCCGGATCGGCGGTCCTGCCCGCGAGGTCCCCATTTTCCCAAAGCATGTTGGGGCCTCCGAGCATTCCATAGCGCATAATGCGGCCAATCTGCGGCACGAAAACAAGGTCGGCCTGGGCATTGGAGAGGCGGTAACAGTCCTTCCAGCCATGATACGCAACGCGGCTCACAGTCACGTCCGCCCGCGCGCCACCTGCGGCATGCAGAACGAGAAAAGCCACGGCAGCAACTGCAGCCGCAGCAAGCAGGGTCTTTCGCATAACCAAACCTCCAGCGAATATCTTCGCGCTGCACAGAGCAAATCCCTGCCGCCGGAACCTATGGCCGAACGACGTAGAATGAGGTGGAGGATATAGCCGCCCAATGGAGAAGAGTTCATGGGAAGGAGCACGCCATGACAACACCTTTGACCGATGAGCAGGCCGCAGGATTCGCGCGCGATGGATATATGTTATCGCCGGGTCTTTTCGACAGCGAGGAGATGGAGCTTTTGAGAGCCATCGGCAAGTCGGATGCCGATTTGGCCCGCGAGACCCGCGTCCGCCACGACGCGCAGGGAGGCGAGACGAAGCTCTCGATCCGCAACGAGCTGCCGGACGACATCTACAGCGCCTTCGTGCGTTGCCACCGAATCGTGGACCCGATGGAGCAGCTTCTGAGGGGCGAAGTGTACCACTACCACCACAAGATGAATATGAAGGAGCCCTTCGTCGGCGGCGCGTGGGAATGGCATCAGGACTACGGCTACTGGTATAACAACGGCTGCCTCTTCCCGGATATGGCGAGCTGCTTTATAGCCGTAGACCGCGCCACGAAAGAAAACGGATGCCTGCAAGTTATCGCCGGCTCGCATCTTATGGGGCGTATCGATCACGGCAAGATGGGGGATCAGACGGGCGCGGACATGGAGCGCGTGAACGCCGCGCTGGAATGCATGGAGCTAGTCTACGTAGAGATGGAACCGGGGGACGCCCTCTTTTTCCACAGCAACCTGCTGCACCGCTCCGATCAGAATCGCAGTCCCGACCCACGCTGGGTACTTATCTGCTGCTATAACGCCGCCAGGAACAACCCTTACAAGGAGTCCGGCCACCCGCGCTACTCGCCCCTCGAAAAGTGGCCCGATTCGCGAACCAAGGAGATTGGGCGCAAGCAAATTATGCTCGCTCGATGATCGGTGCGGCCTCCTGGTCGCCCTTGCTGGGAGCCAACTCGCCTCGTTCCTCCATCTCCTGCTGCTCGCGCGCGTAGAGCGCGATGAGCACGTAGATGGACCGCGACGTGAGGACGCGCAGGAACGGCAGCGCGTGAGGCTCCTGCCCCTTTACAAGACTGAGCGCGTGGTAGAACGCCTGCCGGGCGAGCTCTTCCTGCCCGCCGAGATACAGCGCCAGCGCGGCCTCTTCCAGGAGCCTTCGGTAGGTCGCTGCCCCGGAGCCTTGAAGCAGGGAGTCCGCTGCCTCGTCTATCACCTTCTCGCCGCGCACTTTGAGCTGCGCTTCATCCAATGCAATCGTAGTCTGGTGCGCTTCGACAAACTTGTCCATCCACGGCGCGATCACCCGCAGGTTGATGAGCCATGACTTGAATAGCTCGCTTTCGAACAGTTTGTCGGGCTCGTGTGAAAAGCTCTGGTCGGCCTTCACCGCTTCCGCGTCCAGGTAGTCGTAAATGAGCGGCTCCTCGAATTTCTTCTCCGACATGCCGACGCGCTTCAGGTCCTCGCTGTAGCCCTGCGGAATCGGGATTGATTCGTGCCGGTTACGCTCCACGGCTTCCTGCAGCAGCCAGCGCGCATAGTCGATGGGCGCCTCGACCAGAATCCGGCCCGGCTTCGACCGCATCTCCTCGAACGATTCGTTAATCTCGCGGCGCGACAGCTTGCTCGCTCCGAGGTCACGCAGGCCGGTCGCATAGTTGACCAGGAACGTTATCAGCCAGGGCGACGCCCCGAAGGAACCCTCTTGGACGAAGAGCAGCATCTGGCTGCCGTTGCCGTCGGGACTCGTGATCAGCGCCTCACGCGCTATCTGCGGCTTCGTGTCCGCCGGTTCCGCCCTGGGTGCGGCTGCCTGCGATGCGGGAGGCTCGATTCCAGCCTGTTTAAGCAGATAGAGGCCGCGCCGCGCAGCCTTCGCGACCGCCTTGTCCTTGTTCGCCGACAGTTCCAGTAGGCGGACGGCCCCGTCCTCATTCCGCTGCGCGATAAGCTGTTCGACCTCGGCCAGAGGGTCTGCCGCGACGACTTCTGTTAGGATACCGGCGCTCGCCCGGTTTGCCATGTCTGTTTCCTTGCTCGAATCGGATGGGAATGGGAATCGGCTAGAAGTTGGGTTGGCTGGCGGTCTGGTCCATCATCTGTTTGGAAAGGCGCGCCGCGTCGGTGCCCGGAGCCTCGCCAATCGCCTGCTCCCAGAATGAGCGGGCCCCGTCCAGATTCCCCTGCCGCATAGCGGTAACGCCCTGATTGTAGAGGTCCATGGCGTTGCGCGCGCGGTTTTCGAGCACGTTGTTGTCGCCGGGAGCGCCAGGATCGGAATTCGAGACACGGCTGGTCGCTTCCCGGCCCTGCTTCCACTCCTTCAACGCGTTGTCCTTGTCGCCCACGCGGTCGTACAGCCGGTTCAGATTGTAGGCCACGTCCTTATTGTCGGGGCCCAGATCGTGTGCGCGAAACCATGCCTGCTCCGCGCCATTGTAGTCTCCCCGCTCAAACTTGTTGATGCCTGCCTTGTTGTAGATTGCTACCAGGCTGACCCGCGCATCATCACCCCCTCGCGTTCCGCCGCCCTTCTCCAGCGCGGCCTCATACCTGGCGAGAGCTCCCGGTAGATCGCCGGCCTCATAGAGTCGCTTGCCTTCAGCATTTAGCGCTTCGATCGCGATGGCGGCGCTGGTCTTTCTCTGCTTCTCATACGCGTTTTGAAAGAGCAGCACACCGCCCAACAGCGCTCCTCCCAGAATCACCGCGATAAGCAGCACCTTGAAGAAGGTCCGCGTCGCTTCGCTGAAGACCGGCCCGGCAGGCTGCCGGGGAAACGGAGGAGGAGGAGGCGTCATTGCAGGATTATTCGGGCCGCTGGGATTCCAGTTCACGAACGGACCGGCCCCAGCATTCCCATAGGTCGGCGGCGCATTGACGGGAGGCGGGGAGAAGACGGTGCTGCCCATGGGCGCGGGACCGACCGAGGGTGTCGAAACGCCAAAAATGGAGGGCGGGCGCGAATTGGACGACGAGAATACGGAGGACGGCGGAAATGCGCTGCCGTTCATTCCGCCCGACGGGCCGTAACCGGGAGACTGCGCCGGGAGCATGAACCCGCCCAGGGTTCCATAGCCGGTCTGCCCTATGCCGGTTCTCGATCTCTGCGAGCCAAGCGAATCGGCGTTCTTCAACTCGTTGCGCATCTCGTCGGCGGAGCTAAAGCGCATGCGCGGGTCCTTGCTCAACGCGCGGAAGATCGCCTGCTCAAGCCCGAAAGGAATCCCCTGTATCGGGCCCGGTTGATTCTCCATGATGCTGTACGTGATGCTTATGACGCTGTCGCCTGTAAACGGCTTGCGTCCTGCCAGCATCTCGTACGCCACGATAGCAACGGAGAAAAGGTCGGAACGGTGGTCGATGGACTGGCCTTTTATCTGCTCCGGCGACATGTAGCTAGGCGTTCCGAATACCTGCCCCTCGCCCGTCAGCGACGCCTCTTCCGTGAGACGCGCGATTCCAAAGTCGGTCAGCTTCACCTGGCCGCCCGGCAGGATATGCATGTTGTCGGGCTTTACGTCGCGGTGGACAACCTGATGCGCGTGGGCATGGGACAGGGCTGAGAGTACCTGGCTCGCGATGTCCACCGCCTCGGCCACCGGCAGGGCGCCGCGCGTCTGGAGCATGTCGCGGAGCGTGCCGCCCTCCAGATACTCCATCGCGATGAAGTAGCGCCCATTGTCCTCGCCGTAATCGTAAACCGTGACGATATTGGGGTGCGCCAGCTTTCCCGCCGCGCGAGCCTCTCGATTGAAACGCTCTATTCGCTCTCGCCGCCCCTGCCCGGTCAGGTTGGCGGGAATAACCAGCTCCTTAACGGCCAGGCGACGTCCCATGGTCGTGTCTATCGCTTCATAGACCACGTCGTTGGAGCGGGCAATCTCCCGCACAATCTGATACTTTTTCGCGATTACGTCGGGCATAGGGAAGGGATGAGGGATGAGGGATGAGGGACGGGAAGTTCTCATCCCTCGTCCCTCATCCCTCATCCCTGCCTTTTCATAAATCCGCCCTTTGGGCGGCGGCGGCGCGGAGCGCCCGGCGCGCTGGTACGTGACGCGTTGCGCTGTACTACGCCGGCGCCGGGCCGAACAGGCGTGTCGCCGGTTGGCTTGGAAACCTGGGGAACGTTGCTCGGCGTCTCTTCCAGCACCGAGAGATATTTCGGCGGAATGGCATCACTTAGCCATATTCCCTTGCCGCGCGGATAGAACTGGATTCCCGCCTCGTGCGCCTCATGCGCCGCCACAATTACGACCGCCGGCTGCTGGTCGCGCCTCTTGCCGACCTCTTTCGCGGTCGCCTTGTCGGGCGAGAGATGCACGTACTGCCGCTTCATGGGCCGCAAGCCAGTCTCCATTACTTTTGCCACAAAGCGCCGTGGAGTCCCGTGGAACAAGGTCGCGGGCGGCATTCCCGGATGCGGCTTCTCCTCAAGCTCGAGAGAATGGCCGTAGCGAGCGCGAACGCGGTCGCGCTCCACCTCGAATCGCGCCTTCGGGTCCAGTTGAACAACCTCGTCGAACTCGGGCCGGCTTAGCGGCTGCTCCTGTTTTTCGAACGCTTCCAGAATAGCGGGAATGGCGGCCCATCCCTCTTTTGAGAGGGTCAGGCCGCCGCGTTCCGGCTTGTGGCGAAGCCACATGGAGAGAGTTTTGCTGCGCTGCGTGCGCGTTATATCATCCATAAGTCTGCCGTCGATCTGTGTAGGAGTGCTTCCCGCGTATCTCCGATCTCAACTATAGCCCCATCTCATCCAACGTCGACGCCGTCAAAAGCCGCCTGGAAGCATCGCGTAATTCGCGGTCTGGCATGCTTGCGATTCGGGCGCCTAAATTCTCAGGCACAGCGCCGAACTTAACCTCCAATAGCTCAAGCAGCATCTCGATGCGGGTTTCCCTCTGCCCTTCCTGCCTGCCCTCTCTTTTGCCCTCTCTTTTGCCCTGAGCTACCAATACCTGCGCGTCCGTCATTCCCATCTTTTCTACCTCCGGCCTGCGCCGCTCGTCTACAACCTCTCGTACTATATTATACAGTGTTACTCGCTCCTCAGGTTCGCGCTTATGACGAATCAACAGAACCAGAAAATGCATAAGACGAGCCCACTCGTCGTGCCGCTCCTCTGGCAGGTCACCGAGAACCGTCATCACCTTACGCATGACGCGTTCCAACGCGGTGATGGAACCGTCGGCTGCGCTGAGAACGCGAAGCACACTCCCAAGCGGTGATCGGGTAAGCACATCGTCCGGTGCGTCGCGAACGCTTAGGAAGAGCGTCTCGAACTGCGGAACGAACCGGCGCAGCGGCTCCGGAAGGTCCATGAGCGCATCAACACCCGGCAGCCTGGCCCAGCGCCTGCCGCCCGTATAGAACAGCACAGGAATGATTGGATTAAGTCGCAGCGGAGTTTTCCGATTTGCTGCGCGCCACTCCCGCCGCTCCATATCCCATAGCTGCACCATGTACGACAAAAATCGGAGGCCCATGGCCGCGTCAGGACGCGATTGATGCTCGATGAGGACGTATACCCAGACTTCGCCTTCTCCCTCGCGAAACGGCACGCTGAACAGGATGTCCGCTTCCTGCTTGTGGAGATCGTCCGGCACGAACGAGCGATTCAATCGGACCGCTCTCCCGAAATCCAACCGATCTGCCGGTGAGCCCGGAATGATCTCCATCAGCCCGCGGAGGCTCTGAGGTGTTTCAAGCAGCCATACGATTCCTCGGTCCGCAAACTCGCGAACCGGCGCATCGTCACCGAACCCCTCCAGCGGCTCGCTATTTTCCAAAGAGCTTCTTTAAGCCGCGCTTTGGGTGGTTTGCATCGGACACGTCTCCGCCGTTGACCGAAACGTCAATAGCCGGCTCACCGGACGTTTCTCCGCTTTCAACCAGATCGCGAACCGAAAAAACAAAAACCGTAATGTTATCCCGCCCGCCGCGCGAATTCGCAAGCTCGATCAGCTGCCGGGCGGATTCGGTCGGTGTTTGGGTAGAGGCGATCGTACGAATCTCCTCGTCATGCACGTGACCAGTCAGGCCGTCCGAGCAGAGCACCCAGGTGTCTCCGATTCGCGCCTCTTCCACGAACACGTCCGGCTCGACCTGTGGCTGCGTACCGATAGAACGGGTGATGACGTTTCGGTAGGGAGACGTTTCCGCCTCTTCCGGCGTCAGCACGCCCATCCGCACCTGCTCCGCGACCCAGGAGTGATCGAAGGTGACCTGGCGAATCTCTCCTTCCCTGATCAGGTAGGCACGGCTGTCCCCGACCTGCCCCACGTAGATGCGATCCTCCACCACTACGGCCGCTGTAAGCGTCGTACCCATGCCGTTTCGCTCAGGAATCATCACCGCTAAGTTGTGAACCGTGGCATTGGCGGCGGATATCGCCTCCAGGAGCGCGTTAGGAATATCTTCCGTAGCGCTGTCATAGTAGTTCGAAATTACGTTCTTGAGAGCCAGCTCGCTCGCGATCTGGCCGGCCGCGTGGCCTCCCATGCCGTCCGCCACGGCGTACAGGCACCCGCGTACGGCTAGGAGCGTGGGGTCCTCCGGCTCGTAGAAATCGCTTTTGTCCTCGTTGTTCTCGCGAATCCGGCCGAGATCCGTTTTTACCCCAAACTTAACAAACGGTATTACGCGAGGCTGGCGAGGCTCACGCTCCCGCCAGCCTCGCACCAGTTCATCTCGCGAGAACTTGGCCGTGATTTCACGGCCATTCTCCTCGTTCGCACCACCGTTTCCAGGATTCGACAGATCGTCCGTCATTCGGCGGCACCCCCGGATTCCGGCTGCGCCTGCGTGTGCGGCCCCGAAGTGGGATGGTCTGACGCGGGTGCGGGCACGTCAGGCTCCTCCTCGTCCGGCGCTTCAAGGGTCTCGAAGGTGTATTCGGTCTGTCCTATCGTGACGGCGTCGCCATCCAGTAGAAGCTGCTTCTGATTCGGCTCGAGACGAGTCCCGTTTACCACGGTGCCATTGGTACTGCCAAGATCGATCAAGTAGCAGCCTGAAACGTCACACGTAATGTCGCAGTGCCGGCCGGATATGTACGGGTCGCCGTCGATGATGATATCATTACCCGTGCGCCGGCCAATACCGATCGTGCCGTCACCGATGTAGATAGAATCGCCGCCTTCCGCGACGGGTCTTAACTGAGCCACCGCAAGGCGCTCTCCGGCGGACGACGGAGGCGTGCTTATGGCGCCGGATGAGACCGCGGCTTCCGACGGCAACGATGTCACTATCTCCGGTGGCGCGCTCCCTTGATCGGCATTGCCTGCGGCAGGAGCCATCAGCGTCTGCTCCGAGACCGCATCAGGCGGCGCGGATACCTGAACCGCAGAAGCGACCAATATGGCGGGCGCGCCCGCCATAATGGGCGCTTCAGCGGCTCCAGTGGGCGCGACTACGGTGAGAACCGCGTTGCCGAACCGCACGGCGGCATTGTTGGCGAGCGGCATCGGCTGGTTTGGGCCGATCCGGCTGCCATCGATCTGCGTTCCGTTGCTGCTGCCCAGATCCATCAGAATGACAAGGCCGTTCTCAATGGTGATCTGCGCGTGGCGGCGCGACACGGTCCCCTCCAGGAGAAGAATGTCGCAATGCTCGCGCCCAACGGTGTTGACTCCCTCTTTCATCCGGAAGCGGCGCCCGCTCGTGTTCTCGACCAACTCGTAGGTCGGAGCGTCGACCGGCGCTGCGGCTTCCGCCTCCTGTCCCGGAGCGGAAGAGAGCAGGAATCCGCATTCGCCGCAGTAGGTCTCCAGACTGGAGTTGTTCGTGCGGCAGACAGGGCAGGTCACGGTCGCGCCCATCTGCGTCGCGCCCGCCCCTCCTTGATTGGGAGGTGTAAACGGAGCGGACCCCGCAACCATCGTTCGATCGTCCGGTGGGCTGCCCGCCGCACCCATCACCCGCGTCGCCTCGTTCGTATCCTGTGTCATTGAAGCCTCCTGAGTCGAGAGTGGTGAGTCGAGAGTCGAGAGTAACGAACCCGCCACTCTCGACTCTCGACTCTCGACTCCCTACTTCCTTTTCCCTTGATCCAGGTGATAGATGGTGCCAATGAGGGTCTTCTCGACCTCGCCGCCGCGCTGGAGCTCTTCCATCGCCAACGCAACCTCCTGGGCCTGTTCGCTGCGGCCGGATTGCATGAGAATAGTGCGTGTCTTTTGCAGCTCGTTCATTGCGCCCATTGCCGTCAACTGCTGGGTCCGCATGCCCATCATGGTCTTTTCGAGGTTGCGCGAAGCGAGATGGACCTCTAGTTCGCGCTGAACAACGGGGTTCCTGCCCGCCTCCACCTGGTTCCGGTCGTTCACAAACTCCAGCGTCGCGTCCGCGCCTATTACCTCCGTCCGGCCGGATACTGCGTCGTCATACGCGACTTCGGCGCGAACCACCCTGAATATGCCGGGAATGTGGCGATCCAGCTCCAGCTCGCACAGGTTCGAAATCGTACTGCCCCGCTCGAGGTCGGGAAGATTAAACTCGATGGAGCGCTGGCCCATCTGCGGGCTTGGCACCCCGTAAACGTAGCGACCCTGCACGCCGCGAGGCAGGTTCAGGCGGACCCGCACGTTCTTGGCGGTTATCGTCATAAGGGTCTCCAACTCGCGCCGGAATACCTCTGGAATCAGGGCGGGCTGCGCGATGTAGTAGTAGTTCCCGCCGCTGCGCCGGGCGATGCCGGCCATCAGCTCTTCATTGTATTCGCCGCCGAACCCGAGCGCGGTGATGGAGATGCCCCGCTTTTTCTGCTCGGCTACCTGTTGGACAATTGAATTGAAATCCTTGATTCCGGCAGTCGGCTCGCCATCGGTCAAAATGAGAGCGCGATTCAGGTAGCCCGGGGCGTTCAGCGAAGCGAGCTGCATGCAGCCCGCTACCATGCCATCGTACAGGTTGGTAGTATTTCCCGCTTGAATCCGGTTGATGTGCTCCTTGATGAGCGCCTTGTTCATTACCCGGCGCGCGGGCATCACCACGTCGACCTGCTCCTCAAAAGTGACAATACTGAGCACGTCGCTCGGCTCCAGCAGGTCCACGACATAGCCGCACGCGCGCTTGACGTATTCGAGCGGATCGCCCTCCATGCTGCCCGAGCGATCGATGATGAGGCAGATGTTGAGCGGCATCCGCCTGCCCATCATTGCGCCGGATGATTTTAGCAGGAGCAGCAGGTGCTCCCGGCTCGATTCCGGGGCGAATCCGTACCGGCTGCCCGCTATCGCCTCAATCTCCAGGGCGCGCATGGGCGCTCCCATGGCGGTGCGCATCGGGTCCATGCCGGGCATCATCGTAGGCGCTCCGCCGGGATTCGCGGGGCCGCCGGGGTTCGTCAGCATCGTTCGGTCCATCTGCTGCGCGCCGGCCATGCCACCGGCGGGCGGCTGGCCCATCTGCTGCGTGCGATCTTCCATAAGTAACTCCTTCGGAGAGGGTATTCAGGTGTTCAGGCGGCCGGCGGTCTGTGGCCCGTGGTCATTCGCTCACGCCAGTATCATCCGCATCGGATGCAAAGAGCGTGTAAGAGGATTCAAGACTAGGCCGAGAATCTCCAGTGTTACCATTTTGAGAAGCGCTTCGTCGCCAACTTCGCCAAGAATTACGGGTGTATGGCCATTGACGCCGCTCAACAGGTGCTCAATCGTTATGTGGCACTTCGAGATATTACGATTCACCTGCGTGCCGTCCGCCAGCGTAAAGTCGTGGGCTCGCTTTGCCTTGAGCCCTATCTCCTGCCAGATCGCATGCGGAACAAGCGTGTATGTCGCGCCGCTATCGACAAGGAAACGCGCCGGGGCCGATTTGCCCGACGGTCCGGCCGCGACACCCTCCACGTAGGTCAATCCCATCAGATCACCTCAACCTCGCAACGCCTTACGCCTTACGCCTCATGCCTAATACGTCATTCGTACTTCAACTGGCTGCTGCCGCACTGAATGAGGTCTCCGGGAACCAGCAAGCACGAGCTGACGAGAGCGCCGTTGACATAAGTCCCGTTGGATGAGCCCTCGTCATAAAGTGTGTGGCCCGCGTCCTCCAAGATAATTCGCGCATGGACTCGCGACACTGTAATGTCGTTTGAAAGGCAGACCTGACAATCATCGTTGTCTCGCCCAATTGTGCACGTCTCGCCCAGCAGAGGAAAAGCGTGGCCGGCGTAAAGACCGCTCACGCCGAACAGCTTGGTTCCCAACCTATCCGGCGTCACGGCCGGCCGCGCCACTTCGGAGATAGCAGGTTCGGGAACCGACGCTCCGTACGCGGGGTGCGTTCTTTCTATCATTAAATTGCATTGCTCCTTGACTCAGGAAGACAGAAGACGGAAGTCGCAAGCCAGAAGAACGTCCAAGGCCGCTCACTCGAATTCCGACTTCTGTCTTCCGACTTCCGTCTTCCCAACTTACTCGTACCGAAACTTGCTGGCCCCGAGCTGGATGATGTCGCCCGGCGCGAGGGCCTGAACCGAGATACGGACGTTATTGACGAAAGTGCCGTTCGAAGAGCCATTATCATAAAGAACGTGCTGACCGTTCTCATCCGAGATGTGGGCGTGGTGGCGCGATACGGTCACGTCGTTCACCATCGGCATGCCGTTGTCCGGGCTGCGCCCGATGGTAACGCTCGGCGCCATGATAGGAAATGCCTGGCCGCCGTATGGACCGTCCAGGGCGAGAAGAGACGTGCCACGGCCGCCAAAGCTGTATCCTCCGCCGGCCGGCGAATCGTACGTGGCAGCGGGAGAACTGAATCCAGCCGGGGCAGATCCGGGCTGATAGCCCATCGGGTCGCCATAGCTGGGAGAGAATCCGGGCATCGGATCCATGCCGGCAGCAGGGTATGGTGGCTGGCCCCCGTATCCGGCCGTCGGCATGGGCGGGGGGCCGGAAGGCGACGTACCCGGAACAGTGCAGAGGCATCCGCCGTTGACATCCTTGGCCGCACCGCAGAAAGGGCACAGGTGGGACGGCATTGCGACCGCTCCCGGAGCCTGCGCGGACTTCGGGGAGTCGACGGCAGGCCGCCCAACCTTCGACGCCGTCGCCTTTTCGCGGAAGAGGAGCCGCGCCTGCCCAAGCTGAATCATGTCGCCGTCGCGCAGAAGCTGAGGCTGCTGCGGAGTGACTCGCTGGCCGTTGACGACCGATCCCAGCTGCGTCCCGCCGTCCAGCAGGAGGTGCCGCCCGTTTTCCATGCGAATCGCGGCATGCTGCGGCGCAAGCGTAGGGTCGCCGAAGAGAGGCACGTCGGCGCGCTCGTCCCGGCCCAGCACGGTCACCGGATTGGAGATGATGTAGTCCTTGCCCTCTTTCGCTCCCGCCAGCACGCGGACCCATGCCTGCTTGAAATACTCCTCGACCAGCCCGATGAATAGTCCGGTGAGAGCGCCTATCGTCGTGATTCCGATAGCTCGACTCGGCCCGCCAATCTCGATGATGCCGCCATGGCCGGAAGCCGATGACGCAACCCCCTGCACCGGCTGCGCGATAACGCTGGCAACGAGATCGAAGATGAATCCGCCGATGAACCCCCCCAGCAATCCTCCGGCAAGCCCGTGAAGAGCCCGCTTGCGGGAGAGCGTGGCCGCTCCCGCGGCCAGGCCGGGAAATGCGCCGAGAAACGTCCATCCTAGGGCGCGAGCAATCACCTGCTGCGTAAAGTCGAGAATATTCCCCTGGCCGAGCGTATTCGGATTTTTGCCAAAGAGAGCGAAGTTGTAGATTATGCCGCCCGCGTAGATTCCGAAGAGGCCGCCAATGGTTCCGACGATAAATCCGATGATCATGCCGCGCGCAAGCAGCCGCGAGGAGCTGACGGCGGCGCCCTCTACCGCGCCGACTGCCATCCCTATCATGCCGCCTACCATGGCCCCCAGCCGCGCGGTGTCCTGCATGGTCATGGCGAGCACGGGGTCGTGCGGGACGAAGTGCTCCTGAAGCAGGAAACCCGCAAAGCCGCCGGCGGCCCCAAACAGCAAACCTAAAAGTATGCGCGAACGCAATAGGAAATCCTTATGGGAAGTAGAGTGTCAGGCGAATCGGTCCAGAAGCTCAAGCAGCTCGGCGGGCACTACGGCGCGAAGACGAGGATGCGTCTCGACTATCCTCTCGATGTCCAGAAGGTCCTTGCGCCGCTTGCTAGACCGGCGCGCAGCGTCCATAGCTGCCCATATTTTGCCCGACAGCACGTCGGCAAGCTGAGCCACATTCAACCGTGTTCCTAAGACTTCACGCGGCTCAGCGCGCTCGATGAAGGGGCCATACCGCTCGTCGGTTTGAAACTGAACCCGTAGATCCGAGCCAACAGCGCTTATGTTGAGGCTGTGTGTAAATCTCTCGACTTTGAACGTCGATTTGAGCAGCGTTCCAACCTCTTCCAGCCTGTCGACGGCCACTACGATATCGAGATCGAGGCTCACAAGCGGCTCGACATAGGCGTTCACCGCCTGGCCGCCGATGATGCAATAGGAAATCTCATGCTCGGCTAGGAGCGCAATAACCCTGTCGAGCAAATTCTCTCTATCCATCGTTATCGCCCGGTAAAACTCCAGAGCCTGCAAAGTCGACCTTCCTCTTTAGCGGCAGAAGCTCCTTGAGAAGAACGTCAAAAGCCATTCTCCCGGCTTCTGAATTCCGTCTTCCGTCTTCCGACTTCCTGCTTCCGACTTCCTCCCTACATTTCGAATCGAAACCGCGTATTGCCGATCTGCACCTCGTCGCCGGGGCGCAGCGGCTGCGGCCCGCTGATTCGCACTCCATTTACATATACGCCGTTCGACGAGCCCTCATCGCTCACAATGAATCCGCCGTTGTCCGCGCGAATGGCCGCATGACGCCGAGAAACGGTCGTATCGTTATCGAGCGGTATGGAATTGGTCGTGTCTCTTCCAAGCGTGACGCCGGTTCCGTTGGGGTTGAGCGGGAAAATGGAGCCGGAGTAGACGCCCATGGTCGCCACTAGCCGCGGCTGTGACGCAACAACAGTGGACATCGGTCCTACGGCCGCGCCCGGAAAGGAGCCGGGGCTGAGCGCGCAGGCGCAGTTTCCACCCGCATCTTTCTTTTGGCCGCAGAACTGGCAGACGGACGGATCCGCAATAACAGGCGCGGCGGTCGCGTTCGGCTGCCACGGCGTGCCGGCAGCGGAAGGCGGCGTGGGACCGCTCACTTCGATTCCCACCTTCTTCATTGTGGCTGCAAACCCGCCGGACTGGAACCATTTCCAGAAAAGGTATATACCGCCGCCGACCACCGCGAGGGCGAGAATCTGCCCGATGAAGCCTCCGATTCCACCGCCGGTGTCGGGAGCGGGAGCTACAGGAGCCGGGCCGGTCGGCGCAGCTCCGGGCGTCGCCTGTGTTCCGGACGAGCTGCCCGCGGAAGAGGCGCCGCCCGCCGCCGGCGTGTCCAGCGTGGCCACCTTGTTGCTTACCGCAGCCGTGACGTTGAGCGCGCCCGGGGAGTGGTCGGTGGTAATTACGATGTCCTGATTCTGG
The DNA here is from genome assembly GCA_038229495.1 of Chthonomonadales bacterium. GTDB lineage: Bacteria > Armatimonadota > Chthonomonadetes > Chthonomonadales > CAJBBX01 > JBBROJ01. The sequence goes on along the minus strand of JBBROJ010000017.1, from coordinate 748 downwards.
GTGAGGTTGTCGCCGTAGACGATGTTGAGCTTCGCCTTGCCTGCCGCCACGTCGTTGAAAACGGCAACGCCCTGCATCGACGAGTCCACCATTTTGGTCTGTGACGCCTTGTCGAACGGCTCCAGCGTAACGCGCGCGACCTGTACGGGCTTGTTGTCATAGGTCACCTTGACGTTGGCGACGTGAACACGGTCGAAGTCGGGCCGCAGCAGCGTTATTTCGTTACTATCGGTAATCGGCTTGATGGCCGTGTTGCCGGTCTTGGCATCGTCGATGGCGATTTTCGGGGTCTTGCCGACGGCAACGGGATCGAATGTTACGGCAACCTTTTTGTCCGAGAAATCGATTGGAAGCTGCGCGGGCTGTTTCGCGTCGCCGGAGGGAATGATTCGCGCAAACTTCGGTCCCGCCTCCGGGAGAATGACCGTGATCGCTCGCTGCCCGGCGGGAACGGACGGCTGCGCGCCGGGTGACGAGAGCTGCGCGGATGGCCCCGGAGGCGCTGCCCCTCCGGGTTTCTGCGCTGACACATGAGGCAGCGCAGCAAACGTTCCAGCCGCGAATAGAAAGATCCCCGCAAAGCGACCCGGTGCTATCATGAAACTCTTCATCCGTCTTCTCCGTCTCTTCGCGCGATCGGAATCGCTCGATTTCGTCCGCCCACCCCACCTGCTTAGGTGACACGAAACAACTATCGAATCGCCTGTGCCCCCGGGTGAATCGCACTCGCCCTCAGTTTTGCTCCCCC